>NZ_JAUSZL010000002.1:5796043-6101097 GCF_030817535.1 Streptomyces sp. V3I8
ATGTGGCGGGGCTGCCGGGTGTGCTGCGGGACCGGTCGGTGGGGGCGATCGAGACGACGGATTTCGAGGAGCCGCTCGCTCAGGCGGAGTTCGTGCGCCGGCAGGCGGCGGTCCGAGGCATCCCGGTGACGCGGGCGGCGGCGGGGGAACGGCGCCGTACGGGAGGGCTCGACTGGCAGGTGCTGTGGCCGCCCCCGAGCCCGCCTCCGGACTCGGCCCCGAGCCCGGTCCCGAGCCCGAGCCCGAGCCCGAGCCCGGTTCTGCGGCCGGAGGGCCCGAACGACGCGAGCGTCACCCTGCTCGTCCGGTCGGCCGGACTGACGATGCTGATGCTCGGAGACCTCGAACCACCTGCCCAGCAGGCGTTGTCGAGGTCTGAGGCAGGGGCCGCCCTGGCGGCCGTGGACGTCCTGAAGGTCGCCCATCACGGGTCGGCCCATCAGGATCCGGAGTTCATACGCAGGGTGGCGCCGCGCCTCGCGCTGATCTCCTGCGGCGCCGACAACCCCTACGGACATCCCGCACCGAGCACGGTGTTGGCACTGGAAGCGGGGGGCGCGCAGGTGCTGCGCACTGATGTGGACGGGGCGGTGGCGGTGGGAGGAGGAGACGATCGGCTGCTGGTCACGCGAGACTGAAGGTATGAAACCCGCACAGGTCGATGCCTACCTCCGCCGGATCGGCGTCACCCACCCCGCCTGGCCCACCACCGACGTACTCCGTGAACTGCAGTTGCGACACCTGCTGACGGTGCCGTTCGAGAACCTGTCGATCCATCTCGGGGAGGAGATCGCGCTGGATGAGAAACGGCTCCTGGACAAGGTGGTGGGCGCCCGCAGAGGTGGCTTCTGCTACGAACTGAACGGGGCGTTCGGCGCGTTGCTCAAGGCACTGGGCTTCGACGTGACGCTGCTCGCGGGCCGGGTGTACGGGGAGGGGGACCGGCTCGGGATCCCGTACGACCATCTCGCGCTGCGGGTCAGGACGGTGGACGGCGGTGACTGGCTGGCCGACGTCGGGTTCGGGGCGCACAGCCACTATCCGCTGGCCTTCGGGGAGCGGGGCGAGCAGGCGGATCCGGCGGGTACGTTCCGGGTGATCGTGGCCGGGGCGGATCCGGCCGGGGTGCGGGGGAGCGCCGGGGAGTTCGGGGACCTGGAGGTGGTGCGGGACGGCGGGTCGAGGTACCGGCTGGAGACGAGGCCGCGGGTGCTGGGGGACTTCGTGGCCGGCGCCTGGTGGCACAGCACCTCGCCGGCGTCGCACTTCACGCGGTCGACGGTCTGCTCGCGGGTCACCGACGACGGCGGGCGGGTCACGCTCAGCGGGCGCACGCTGACGGTCACGGCCCCCGAGGGCGGTAAGGGGACGACGGAGCTCGCTTCGGACGAGGAGGTGCTGGCGGCGTACCGGGAGCGGTTCGGGATCGTGCTGGAGCGCGTCCCGGTGGTCGGGAAAGGGGACGCCTGAGGGGAAAACGTAAACGGAGCGGCGAATTCGGGCTACTCGTGCGTAGTACCAGCACATGCGCTGGTTTACTGCGATGTGGTCGTCTGTTGCCTCGAAAGTCGCATCAGTGGTCGAATACCTCCCCGACAACGAGTGTTTTCACGGTGTGTTGACGCGAGGGTGGGTCGCAGATGGCCGGCAGCTGGCTGGGGAACCGTACGAACCGGGCGCAGGCGGGCAATCTCGCCAGCGTGTCCATGCCGGCCGGTGCCGGAGGGCTCGGCTGTCGGGTGCTGGATCCGGTCGGCCGGCCGGTGTCGGACGCGGAGTTCGTGGTCACGGACACCGCGGAGCGCAAGGTGGTCGGTGGGGAGCTCGATCCGTTCGGGTCGTTCCTGGTGACGGTCCCCGCAGGGGAGTACCGGCTCGCGGTGTCGGCGGAGGGGCACGCCCCGTACCGGGCGAACGTCACGGTGCCCGAGAACGAGGTGGCGGCGCTCGGTGACGTGACGCTGAATCCCGCCAGACCGCCCGCGTTACCCGGGCCGGGGGACTGGGAGATAGAGCCGACCCACTCCTCGATCGGCTTCACCGCGCGGCACATCGGGCTGGCCCGGGTGCGGGGCCGGTTCAACACCTTCGCGGGGATCGTCCGGATGGGCGAGGACATGGAGCAGTGGGCCATGCACGTGGTGATCGACGCCGCGTCGATCGACACCAACGTCAGGATGCGGGACGGGCACCTGAAGTCCGCGGACTTCCTGGACGTGGACCGGTTTCCGACGATCGAGTTCTACAGCGACCGGTTCACGCACCGGGGCGGCAGCCGGTGGGGGGTCGCCGGGGCGCTGTCGTTGCACGGGGTGACACGGACGGTCACGCTCGACACGGAGTATCTCGGGGTCGGCAACGGCGCGGAGGGCGAGGTGCGGGCGGCCTGCCGGGCCACCACCGAGCTGCGGCGCGACGACTTCACGATGAGCTGGCGGTCGATGCTGGCGAAGGGCATCGCCATGGTCGGCACGAGCATCACGGTCGACCTGGACATCCAGATCGTCCCCAAGGGCTGACCCCGCGCCGGCCCCGCGCCGGCCCCGCGCCGGCCCCGCGCCGGCCCCGCGCCGGCCCCGCGCCGGCCCGGGCCTCCGGTGCCGGGTGCCCCCGGTGCGGGGTCTCGTCCCGGTGCCGGAAAATGGGCGGGTGAGCGACGTGAGACATGTACTGGTGCTGCCCGACCGCGATGCCGCGCGGGAGGCGGCGGAAGCCATCGGGGAACGGTTCGCCCTGGACGAGGAGCCGCAGCTCGTCCGGGACGCCCTGGCCGGCGAGGACGACGCCGAGGACGCCCAGTGGCTCCTCGTGCTGCGGGACGAGAACGGGCGGCTGGACGCGGACGAGCTGGACGGGTTCGCGGGGGAGTGGGACGGGTGGCGCGAGGAGCCGTAGGGAGACCGTAGCCGCGGGCCCGTTGTCGGTGGTGCGTGGGATGCTTGGGCGCGATGGCCAGGAACTCTGCACACGACAATCCACTCGCTCCCGTCACGATCGCCGTGGGGCAGGAGGACCTCCTGCTCGACCGTGCCGTGCAGGAGGTGGTGGCCGCCGCGCGCGCCGCCGACGCGGACACCGACGTACGGGACCTCACCTCGGACCAGTTGCAGCCGGGCACGCTCGCCGAGCTGACCAGTCCGTCGCTCTTCGCCGAGCGCAAGGTCGTCGTGGTGCGCAATGCGCAGGACCTGTCGGCCGACACGATCAAGGACGTGAAGGCGTACCTGGGCGCTCCGGCCGAGGAGATCACGCTCGTGCTGCTGCACGCGGGGGCGGCCAAGGGCAAGGGGCTGCTCGATGCCGCGCGCAAGGTGGGGGCGCGGGAGGTCGCCTGTCCCAAGATGACCAAGCCGGCGGACCGGCTGGCCTTCGTGCGCGGTGAGTTCCGGACGCTGGGGCGGTCGGCGACGCCGGAGGCGTGCCAGGCGCTCGTCGACTCGATCGGGAGCGATCTGCGGGAGCTGGCCTCGGCGGTGACGCAGCTCGTCGCGGACGTCGAGGGCACCATCGACGAGGCCGTCGTCGGGCGGTACTACACCGGCCGGGCGGAGGCCTCCAGCTTCACGGTGGCCGACCGGGCGGTCGAAGGGCGGGCGGCGGAGGCCCTGGAGGCACTGCGGTGGTCCCTGTCGACCGGCGTCGCGCCCGTGATGATCACGAGCGCGCTGGCGCAGGGGGTGCGGGCCATCGGGAAGCTGTCCTCCGCGCGGGGCGGCCGGCCGGCCGACCTGGCGCGGGAGCTGGGGATGCCGCCCTGGAAGATCGACCGGGTCCGGCAGCAGATGCGGGGGTGGACGCCCGACGGGGTCGCCGCCGCGTTGCGGGCGGTCGCCGAGGCGGACGCGGGGGTGAAGGGGGGCGGCGACGATCCCGAGTACGCGCTGGAGAAGGCGGTCGTCGCGATCGTCCGGGCGGCCCGCTCCGGCCGGGGCTAGCCCCCGCCACCGGGTTTCGCCCCTGCCGCCCCCACCCGATCCGATCCGGTCGCGTTCCCGGGGCTGCGCCCCAGACCCCCAGACCCCCCCCTGTCGCGCTGGCGCGCTCGTCCTCAAACGCCGGACAGGCTGAAAGAACGAACGCCGGACGGGCTGAAAGAACAAGCCCCGGTCGGCCGCCCTGCGAAAGGGCGGCAACCGGGGCTCGGGTCACGCTGGGGACCCGTACCCGCGTGGCGAACGCAGTCGTGTACGAGTCGGGGTGCCGGCCGGGAGCGGAGAGAGAGGGCCCGCTCGGGTCCTTCCGGCGATTCGATCTTTTCGATCAAGTGAGCGCTGGGCCGGAGCCCGGCGACTCGGCAGGGGATCAGCCCTGGAGGGTGGCGACCTTCGAAGCAAGCGCCGACTTCTTGTTGGCGGCCTGGTTCTTGTGGATGACGCCCTTGGAGACGGCCTTGTCCAGCTTCCGCGACGCCTCGCGCGCGGCAGCGGTGGCCTTCTCGACGTCACCCGCGGCAGCGGCCTCGCGGGCCTTGCGGATCGCGGTCTTCAGGGAGGACTTGACGGCCTTGTTGCGCAGCCGGGCCTTCTCGTTGGTCTTGATCCGCTTGATCTGGGACTTGATGTTCGCCACGAAATGAGCCTTCTCAGGTTCAGGCGCACGGGACGGAAGGTCTCGCGCGCCGGTGATTTCTCTTAACCGAATGGTGCGTGTCCTGCGTGTCCCGTGCAGAGAGGGCATGAGACACAGCTGTCCACGGTAGCAGTCACCCCGCGGACGGCCCAAACCGGTCGCACGTCGCCGCCCGTGGGACCATGGAGCCTACGTATCGATCCGACCCGAGGCGACAGGCGCCTCAAGAGACAGGACCCTGCGTGCCCGCGATCCCTAACAATGTGCCCGAGCCGAGCCGTACCGACCCGGCCCTGCTCCGCAACTTCTGCATCATCGCGCACATCGACCACGGCAAGTCCACGCTCGCCGACCGGATGCTCCAGCTCACCGGAGTGGTCGACGTGCGGCAGATGCGCGCTCAGTACCTCGACCGCATGGACATCGAGCGCGAGCGGGGCATCACGATCAAGTCCCAGGCCGTGCGACTGCCCTGGGCCCCGACCGCCGGGGACAGCAAGGGCGAGACCCACATCCTCAACATGATCGACACCCCCGGGCACGTCGACTTCACGTACGAGGTGTCGCGGTCGCTCGCCGCCTGCGAGGGCACGGTCCTCCTCGTCGACGCCGCCCAGGGCATCGAGGCCCAGACCCTCGCCAACCTCTACCTGGCGATGGAGAACGACCTCACCATCGTCCCGGTGCTGAACAAGATCGACCTTCCGGCCGCGCAGCCCGAGAAGTTCTCCGAGGAGCTGGCGAATCTCATCGGCTGCCAGCCGGAGGACGTGCTCAGGGTCTCGGCGAAGACCGGTGTCGGCGTGGACGCGCTGCTGGACCGGGTGGTCCGTGACGTGCCGGCGCCGGTCGGTGTCGCGGACGCCCCCGCCCGCGCGATGATCTTCGACTCGGTCTACGACTCCTACCGGGGCGTCGTCACGTACGTCCGTGTCATCGACGGCCAGCTCAACAAGCGCGAGCGCATCAAGATGATGTCGACCGGCGCCACGCACGAGCTGCTCGAGATCGGCGTCTCGTCCCCCGAGATGACCCCGGCCGACGGCATCGGCGTCGGCGAGGTGGGCTACATCATCACCGGCGTGAAGGACGTCCGTCAGTCCAAGGTCGGCGACACGATCACCAGCAAGGAGAAGGGCGCGACGGAGGCCCTCGGCGGGTACAAGGACCCGAAGCCGATGGTCTTCTCCGGTCTGTATCCGCTGGACGGCTCCGACTACCCCGACCTGCGCGAGGCGCTGGACAAGCTCCAGCTCAACGACGCGGCCCTGGTCTACGAGCCCGAGACCTCCGCGGCCCTCGGCTTCGGCTTCCGCGTCGGCTTCCTCGGCCTGCTGCACCTCGACGTGATCCGGGAGCGCCTGGAGCGCGAGTTCAACCTCGAGCTCATCGCCACCGCGCCCAACGTGGTCTACCGCGTGATCATGGAGGACGGGAAGGAGCACACGGTCACCAACCCGAGCGAGTTCCCCGAGGGCAAGATCGACAAGGTCTTCGAGCCGGTCGTCCGGGCCACGATCCTCGCCCCCAGCGAGTTCATCGGCTCGATCATGGAGCTCTGCCAGACCCGTCGCGGCACCCTGCTCGGCATGGACTACCTCTCCGAGGACCGTGTGGAGATCCGCTACACGCTGCCCCTCGCCGAGATCGTCTTCGACTTCTTCGACAACCTGAAGTCCAAGACCCGCGGCTACGCCTCCCTGGACTACGAGCCCACCGGCGAGCAGGACGCGCAGCTGGTGAAGGTCGACATCCTGCTGCACGGCGACCGCGTGGACGCGTTCTCCGCCGTCACGCACCGGGACGCCGCCTACGCGTACGGCGTACGGCTGGTGGCCAAGCTGCGTGAGCTGATCCCGCGCCAGGCCTTCGAGATCCCCGTGCAGGCGGCCATCGGCTCCCGGGTGATCGCCCGCGAGACCATCCGCGCCATCCGCAAGGACGTCCTCGCCAAGTGCTACGGCGGTGACATCTCCCGCAAGCGGAAGCTGCTGGAGAAGCAGAAGGAGGGCAAGAAGCGGATGAAGATGGTGGGCTCTGTGGAGGTTCCGCAAGAGGCCTTCATCGCCGTGCTGTCCAGTGACGACAACGGCGCCGCCGCCAAGGGGAAGAAGTAGCCCCCAGCAACCATCGGGCCAGGCCCGAAATCGTGGGCCCGTCGTGCTTCCGTGCGGCGGGCCCGCGGCGTCCACGGACCGCCTCGCTCCGGCCACGCTCTGTACGAAGTGACAGGCCGCCGCCTCTTACGTACCGGGCGGACGGGCTTTACGCTGATCACCACTCGACGTTACTCGCGAGTTAAACAACGACCGCAGCCAACCGCAACGAGCCGGTCACACGCGCTGTCGCGGGCCCCGGAGGATGTCGTGAGCGACACACAGACCCTGATCGAGAACCGTCCGCCGTCCGTGGCGGCCCTCTTCCTGGAGCGCGTTGCGGCCACGCCGGACGCGGAGGCGTACCGCTATCCGGTACCCGCCGCCTCGGGCGAGGGGCCCGACGAGTGGAGGTCGCTGAGCTGGGCGCAGGCGGCCGACCGGGTCTACGCGATCGCGGCCGGTCTGATCGAGCTGGGCGTGCGGCCGCAGGAGCGGGTCGCGCTCGCCTCCTCCACCCGCGTCGAGTGGATCCTCGCGGACCTCGCCATCATGTGCGCGGGCGCGGCGACCACCACCGTGTACCCGTCGACGAAGTCGGACGAGTCGGCCTTCATCCTCTCCGACTCCGGGAGCAGGGTGCTGATCGCCGAGGACGCGGAGCAGCTGGCCAAGGCCCGCGAGAAGCGCGCCGAGCTGCCCGAGCTCACCCGTGTGGTGGTCATCGACCCGGCCGGTGCCGAGTCCCTCGACGACGAGGGCGACTGGGTGCTCGGTCTCGCCGAGCTGGAGCGGCGGGGCGCGGCGTACCTGGAGGAGAACCCCGACCTGATCAAGGCGAAGGTCGGGGCGATCACCAAGGACCAGCTCGCGACCCTCATCTACACCTCCGGCACCACCGGCCGCCCCAAGGGCGTCCGGCTGCCGCACGACAACTGGTCGTACATGGCGAAGGCCATCTCCGCGACCGGTCTGGTGAGCCGCGACGACGTCCAGTACCTGTGGCTGCCGCTCGCGCACGTCTTCGGCAAGGTGCTCACCTCCGGCCAGATCGAGGTCGGGCACGTCACCGCCGTCGACGGCCGCGTGGACAAGATCATCGAGAATCTGCCGGTCGTGCAGCCGACGTACATGGCGGCCGTGCCGCGCATCTTCGAGAAGGTCTACAACGGGGTCGCGGCCAAGGCCCGGGCCGGCGGCGGCGCCAAGTACAAGATTTTCCAGTGGGCGGCCGGGGTCGGCCGCGAGTACGCGAAGGTCACGCAGGACAACTTCCGCCGTACCGGTGTGGCCTCCGCGCCCTTCCCGCTGGCCACCCGGCACAAGCTCGCGGACACGCTCGTCTTCGGCAAGATCCGGGAGGCCTTCGGCGGCCGGCTGCGCGCCTGCGTCTCCGGCAGCGCGGCCCTCGCGCCGGAGATCGGCTACTTCTTCGCGGGCGCCGGCATCCACATCCTGGAGGGGTACGGGCTCACGGAGTCGTCCGCGGCCTCCTTCGTGAACCCCGGCGAGGCGTACCGCACGGGCACGGTCGGCAAGCCGCTGCCCGGCACCGAGGTGCGTATCGCGGACGACGGCGAGATCCTGCTGCGCGGTCCCGGCATCATGGAGGGCTACCACGGGCTGCCCGAGAAGACCGCCGAGGTCCTGGAGTCCGACGGCTGGTTCCACACCGGGGACATCGGCGAGCTGTCCGTGGACGGCTACCTGCGCATCACCGACCGCAAGAAGGACCTCATCAAGACGTCCGGCGGCAAGTACATCGCGCCCGCCGAGGTCGAGGGCCAGTTCAAGGCCGTCTGCCCGTACGTCTCCAACATCCTCGTGCACGGCGCCGACCGGAACTTCTGCACCGCGCTGATCGCCCTCGACGAGCCGTCCATCCTCGGCTGGGCCGAGGACAACGGCCTGAAGGGCATGTCCTACGCCGAGGTCGTCGCCCGTCCCGCGACGGTCGAGCTGATCGACGGCTACGTCAGGACGCTCAACGAGGGCCTCCAGCGCTGGCAGACCATCAAGAAGTTCAGGCTCCTGCCCCGGGACCTCGACATCGAGCACGGCGAACTGACCCCGAGCCTCAAGCTCAAGCGCCCGGTCGTGGAGCGGGAGTACGGGCACCTGATCGACGAGATGTACGCGGGCGCGCGGGAGGCGTAGGCGGTGCGGCCGCCGCCCTGGACGTCCGGGCGGCGGTTTGGTGCGGGGACGGGGTCACAGGCCCCGTCCCCTGCGCATCTCGCGGAGCAGGTCCTCCATGTGGCGCACGTGCCGGTGCAGGTCGGCCGCGTCGGCGACACCGCCGGCCGCCAGCTGCGTCTCGATCGCGCGCAGCCGGTCGGCCAGCTCGTCGAACTGGGCCTGCTCACGGGCGAGCATCCGCTCCAGCTGCCGGTTCTTGCGGTGCAGATCGAGGAAGACGGTCACCTTGGCGCGCAGCACCCAGGGGTCGAACGGCTTGGTGAGATAGTCGGCGGCCCCGGTGGCGTACCCCCGGAACGCGTAGCCCGCGTCGGAGTCCGTACCGGTCAGGAAGATGATCGGTACGTCCTTGGTCTGGTCGAGCCGCTTGATGTTCGCGGCGGTCTCGAACCCGTCCATGCCCGGCATACGGATGTCGAGCAGGACGACCGCGAACCGCTGCCGCAGCAGCGCCTTCATCGCCTCCTCACCCGAACGGGCACGTACGAGCGGTTCGTTGAGGGACCCCAGGACGGCCTCCAGCGCCACCAGGTTGTCCTCCATGTCGTCGACAAGGAGGATGCTGGCGCGCTCGTCGGTCGATGCCTCAAAGCTCATGGTGATCGATTGCCTGCCTCATTCATCGGGCGGTGGGACAGCGGGCTCCGCCGGTGTGCCGGCTCCCGCGACGACGGCCGGGGCGGAGCCCTCCGGCTCCTTCGGGTCCTGTTCCTCGGCGTCCGTCCCCTCGGCGTCCGTCCCCTCGGGGTCCAGGAGGGCGCAGACGACGGTCAGCAGCTGATCGACGTCCACAGGTTTGGGTACGTAGTCGTTCGCGCCCCGTGCGATGGACTTCTCGCGGTCGCCCGGCATCGCCTTGGCGGTGAGGGCGACGATGGGAAGTCCGGCCCAGCGCGGGGTGCGGCGGATGACGGAGATGGTCTCGTAACCATCCATCTCCGGCATCATGATGTCCATCAGGACGAGTTCGACGTCGGGATTGCGCTCCAGGGACTCGATGCCCTCGCGGCCGTTCTCCGCGTACAGCACGGGCATCCCGACCCGGCCCAGGACATGGGTGAGCGCGAACACGTTGCGGATGTCGTCGTCCACGATCAGCACCCGCCGCCCCGGCAGGACCTGCCCCGCGCGGCCCGTCTTCCACTCCTCCAGTTTGGTGGGCGTCGGCCAGCTGTCGTCCTGGTCGTGGACGCTGAACGGTTCGTCCGACAACTGCTCGGGCAGGAGCAGGGGCCGGTCCTCGATGTTCGACCCGGTCGGGTGCCCCGGGCTGACGACCGGCACGTACAGGGTGAAGGTGGATCCCTTGCCGGGCATGCTCTCGGCGACGATGCGGCCGCCCAGCAGACCCGCGATCTCCCTGCTGATGGAGAGACCGAGGCCGGTGCCGCCGTACTTGCGGTTCGTCGTGCCGTCGGCCTGCTGGAACGCCTCGAAGATCACCGGGAGCTTCTCCGCGGCGATGCCGATGCCGGTGTCGGAGACCGAGAACGAGATCATGTCGTCGCTGTCCTCCCGGGGGAAGTGCGGCTCGGGGTCCTTGACGCGGTTGACGCGCAGCTCGACCCGGCCCGACGCGGTGAACTTGATCGCGTTGGAGAGCAGGTTGCGCAGGATCTGCTGGATGCGCTGCTCGTCGGAGAACATCTCGCGCGGTACGTCCTCGCCGACCGCCACCTCGAAGGCGAGACCGCGGTCGATGGTGAGCGGACGGAACGTGGCGTGCACGTAGTCGAGCAGTTTGATCAGCGGCAGCTTCTTGGGGCGCACGTCCATCCGGCCGGCCTCGATCTTCGAGAGGTCGAGGATGTCGTTGATGAGCTGGAGCAGGTCCGAGCCCGACCGGTGGATCGTCGTCGCGAACTGCACCTCCTGGTCGGAGAGGTGGCCGTCCGGGTTGTCGGAGAGCAGCCGGGCGAGGATCAGCAGCGAGTTGAGCGGGGTGCGCAGCTCGTGCGACATGTTCGCCAGGAACTCCGACTTGTACTGCGAGGAGGTCGCGAGCAGCGCCGCCTTCTCCTCCAGCGCGGCGTTCGAGCGCTGCAGCTCGGCCTGCTGGGACTGGAGCTGGTCGGAGCGGTCCTGGAGCTGGATGGCGAGGCGCTGGGACTCGCCCAGCAGGGACTCCGTGCGGGAGTTGGCGATGATGGTGTTGATGGCGACGCCGATGGTGTTCACGAACTGGTCGAAGAACGCCAGGTGGACGTCGGAGAAGCGGGAGAACGAGGCGAGCTCGATCACGCCGAGCAGCTTGTCCTCGAAGGGGATCGGGATGATGACGACGCTCGCGGGGGCCGCCTCGCCCAGCCCGCTGTTGATCTTGATGTAGTCCGGCGGGGCCTCCTCCACCAGGATCCGCTTCTTCTCGCGCGCGGCCTGCCGCACGAGCCCGTGCACCGGCATGCTGACCGTGTCGACCGTCGCGCTCTGCGCCGATCCGTACCCGGCGATGAAGGCGAGCCCCTTGGTGGGCAGGGCCGTCTGCTGGGTCGTCTTGTCCTCCTCCGGGTCGGCCAGGAAGAAGGCGCCGTACTGGGCGTTCACCAGCGGGGTCAGCTCGCGCAGGATCAGGTCGGCGACCTCCATCAGATCCCGGTGGCCCTGCATGAGCGCGGCGAGCCGGGCGAGGTTCGACTCCAGCCAGTCCTTGGCGCGGGTGGTCTCGCGGAGGTTGGCCACCATCAGGTTGATGTTGTCCTTGAGCTCGTCGACCTCGCCCTGGGTCTCCACCGTGATGGAGCGGGACATGTCGCCCTGGGCCACCGCCGACGCCACCTCGGCGATCGCGCGGACCTGGGTGGTGAGGTTGGACGCCAGCTCGTTCACGTTCGTCGTCAGGCGCTTCCAGGTGCCGTAGACGCCCTCGACCCGGGCCTGGCCGCCGAGCCGGCCCTCGGAACCCACCTCGCGGGCCACCCGGGTGACCTCGGAGGAGAAGGACGACAGCGTGTCCACCATGGTGTTGATGGTGGTCTTCAGCTCCAGGATCTCGCCGCGCGCGTCGACGTCGATCTTCTTCGACAGGTCGCCCTGGGCCACCGCGGTGGCGACCTGCGCGATGTTGCGCACCTGGGAGGTCAGGTTGTCGGCCATGTAGTTGACGTTGTCGGTGAGGTCCTGCCACACACCGGAGACGCCGAGGACCTGGGCGCGCCCGCCGAGCCTGCCGTCGGTGCCGACCTCGCGGGCCACCCTCGTCACCTCGTCGGCGAAGGCGCGCAGCTGCTCCACCATCGTGTTGACGGTGTCCTTCAGCTCCAGGATCTCGCCGCGCGCGTCGACGGTGATCTTCTTGGAGAGGTTGCCGTTGGCGACGGCCGTCGTCACCTGGGCGATGTTGCGCACCTGGGAGGTCAGGTTCAGGGCCATGAAGTTGACGTTGTCGGTGAGGTCCTTCCAGACGCCGGAGACGCCGCGCACCTGGGCCTGACCGCCGAGGTTGCCCTCGGTGCCGACCTCGCGGGCGACGCGGGTGACCTCGTCGGCGAAGGCGGAGAGCTGGTCGACCATGGTGTTGATGGTCGACTTCAGCTCCAGGATCTCGCCCTTCGCCTCCACCGTGATCTTCTTGCCGAGGTCGCCCTGGGCCACGGCCGTGGACACCAGGGCGATGTTGCGGACCTGGGAGGTCAGGTTGTCGGCCATGAAGTTGACGTTGTCGGTGAGGTCCTTCCAGACGCCGGAGACGCCGCGCACCTGGGCCCGGCCGCCGAGGTTGCCCTCGGTGCCGACCTCGCGGGCGACGCGGGTGACCTCGTCGGCGAAGGCGGAGAGCTGGTCGACCATGGTGTTGATGGTCGACTTCAGCTCCAGGATCTCGCCCTGGGCGCCGACGGTGATCTTCTGGCTCAGGTCTCCGTTGGCCACCGCCGTGGTGACCTGGGCGATGTTGCGGACCTGCGAGGTGAGGTTCGAGGCCATGAAGTTGACGTTGTCGGTGAGGTCCTTCCAGACGCCGGACACGCCGCGCACCTGGGCCCGGCCGCCCAGCTGGCCCATCGTGCCGACCTCGCGGGCGACGCGGGTGACCTCGTCGGCGAAGGCGGAGAGCTGGTCGACCATCGTGTTCACGGTCAGTTTCAGTTCGAGCAGCTCACCGGTCGCCTCGACCGTCACCGTGCGGGTCAGGTCGCCGCGCGCCACCGCCGTGGTCACCAGCGCGATGTCACGCACCTGGGCGGTCAGCCGGGCCGCCATCGTGTTGACCGCCTCGGTCACGTCCCGCCAGCTTCCCGACAGGCCGGCCGCCTTGGCGCGGCCGCCCAGCCGCCCCTCCGTGCCGACCTCCCGCGCCACCCGGGTCACCTCACCGGTGAACAGGGAGAGCTGGTCGACCATCTTGTTGACGGCCTGACCCATACGGCGCAGATCGCCGCGGAGTTGACGATTGCCGTCGTGCAGGTCGACGCGCTGCGTCAGATCGCCGCCCGCCACGGCGTCCAGTACCCGGGTCGCGTTGGCGGCCGGCGCCACCAGGGCGTCGAGCAGCTGGTTCACGTTGTCGACGCGGGTCGTCCAGTGGCCCTGGCCGGGGCTCGCGGAGAACCGCTCGTCCAGCCGGCCGTGGCGCACGATCTCCCGGCGGACCCGCTGGGCCTCCGTGTTGAAGTGCACACTCCGGTCCAGGATCTGGTTGAACACCGAGCCCAGCTCGGCCACTATGCCGTGCCCCGTCTCGGGCACCTTGCTGAAGTCACCGTCCCGGGCGGAGGTCATGGCGGCGAGGAGCGGCCGCAGATCGGATGCCCGGACCTGTCCGTCCTCTAGCACATGCATAGCACTGTTATCGCTCATGGTGGCCCACTTCGGTAACTCGGCGCTTATGGGCGTAGCCAGTCTGTCACTGTGGCGGCATCGCCCGAGGCCTATTCGTCCGAACTGCTCATGGAGCCGCACAGTGGGGGCCATTCCGACGCAACGGGAGTCCGAGTCCCGTGCTCCTGACACCACGGTACGCCCGCACGCGGTGGCGCGTACCTCGTTGCCGGGTAACCCTCTCGCGCCGGGTGCGGCGCGCAGGTTCGTCCGTTCGGCACTCGCCGGATGGGCCGAACTCGGCCTGGACGGACAGGAGTTGATTACCGATCAGCTCGTGGCCGATGTGCTGGTGGTCGTCAGTGAACTCGTGACGAACGCCGTGGTGCACGCCGGCACGGACGTCGAACTGCTGTGCCGCCTCGACACCTGTTCCCAGGAGTGCCCGGCGGTCGTCCCGGGCAGCAGGGGCGCTCCCGCGACGGCTCCGGAGACCGCCCGCACGGCCTCCCCGGCGGGCACCGCGGCCGAGGCCGGGCCCGCCGTCGCGCGGGCCCTGCTCGTGGAGGTCTCCGACCACCATCCCGAACGCGCCGTCCGCGACGACGGCGCCGAACGCCCGCGCGACTCCGTCGAGTACGGCCGCGGACTGCGGCTCGTCTCCGCGCTCTCCGACGCCTGGGGCATCACCTACCGCACCGGCGTCAAGACCGTGTGGGCGCGGCTGCCCCTCGAAGGCGCCGAGGAAGCCGAGGGTGCCGAGGGCCGGGCGGCCGCCGGGAAGACGGAGGCCACGGAGGCCTACGAGGGCGAGCACGCCCTGCGGCGGGGACAGCGGGCCGCCGAGATCCTCGCCCCCGCGCCCCGGCACCACGTGCAGCACCATGACTGGCTCAACCGCGGCGCCCTCTCCTTCCTCGCCGAGGCCTCCGACCTGCTCGGCGGGCAGCTCGACGAGGACCTGGTCGCCGCTCTCACCGGCCAGCTGGTCGTGCCGCGCCTCGCCGACTGGTGCGCGGTGTGGCTCGAGGACGAGGCGCCGGGCCGCTCCGACGGGGGTGCCGTCGGCGGACCGCGGCTCGCCCGTGTCTGGCACGGCAGCGAGAACCGCATGGAGGAACTGCGCCGCTTCCTGGAGAAGGAACCGCCCGAGCCGCCCGAGTCGGCGCGTTCCGGGCCCGTCCCCGTGCCCTGGCCCGCCGAGGCGCTGGGCCCGGGGGCGCAGGTCGGCTCGGCCCTCGCGTACCGGCTGGTCGCGGGCGGCAGGCCGCTCGGCACCCTCGTCATCGGGCGGGCCGGGCAGGACCACTTCCCCGACGAGATCACCGGGCTCGTCGAGGACCTCAGCCGCCGGGTCGCGCTCGCCGTCGGAGCGGCCCGCCAGTACGCGCGCCAGGCCACCATCAGCCGCGTGCTCCAGCGCGGGCTGCTGCCCGGGGCGGTCGCCGAGATCCCCGGGGTGCGCAGCGCGCTCGTCTACGAACCGTGCGACAAGGGCGGACCGAGCGGCGACTTCTACGACCTCTTCCCCGCCGGGGACGGGCGCTGGTGCTTCGCCCTCGGCGACGTCCAGGGCAAGGGGCCCGAGGCGGCCGTCGTCATCGGCCTCGCCCGGCCCTGGCTGCGGCTGCTGGCCCGCGAGAGGTACGCGGTGCCCGAGGTCCTCGACCGCCTCAACCGCCTCCTCCTCGACGACGCCACCGAGACCGCCGACGCGGCGGCCCGCGCCCTGGTGGCCGCCGGCGGCGCGGGGCCCGCGGACGAGGGCCCGCAGACCCGCTTCCTCTCCCTCCTGTACGGCGAGCTCGTGCCCGTCGAGGGCGGGGTGCGCTGCACCATGGCCTCCGCCGGGCACCCGCTGCCGCTGCTCCTGGAGGCCGGCGGGAAGGTCTCCGAGGTGGCCACGCCGCAGTCCCTCCTCGGCGTCTTCGAGGACGCCACCTACGGCTGCGGGACCTTCGAACTGCGGACCGGCGACAGCATCCTGTGCGTCACGGACGGCGTGACGGAGCGGCGCAACGGACACCGGCAGTTCGACGACGACGACGGACTCGCGGCCGCGCTCGCCGGCTGCGACGGGCTGAGCGCCGAACTGATCGCGGAGCGCATCCGACGCCTGGTGCACGAGTTCGGCGGCAAACCGCCGGAGGACGACCTGGCGCTGCTGGTGCTGCAGGCGCAGTAGACGGGGCAGGCGGAGCCGACGGGGCCGGGCGGAACAGGTACCGCCGGGGGTACGGGACAATGGAGGACATGCCTTCCGCACTT
Organism: Streptomyces sp. V3I8; assembly: GCF_030817535.1. Classification (NCBI taxonomy): domain Bacteria; kingdom Bacillati; phylum Actinomycetota; class Actinomycetes; order Kitasatosporales; family Streptomycetaceae; genus Streptomyces; species Streptomyces sp. V3I8. The sequence continues at coordinate 5,811,931 of NZ_JAUSZL010000002.1, forward strand.
CCCGACGGCGAGCCCGTCCCCGACGACGGGGCGCTGCCCGCGCACGCCCTGGCCGGCGCGGCCGACCGTCCGCTCGGGTTCTACCTCCACGTCCCGTACTGCGCGACCCGCTGCGGCTACTGCGACTTCAACACCTACACAGCGACGGAGCTGCGCGGCTCGGGCGGTGTACTGGCCTCCCGCGACAACTACGCCGAGACCCTGGCCGACGAGGTCCGCCTCGCCCGCAAGGTCCTCGGCGACGACCCGCGGCCCGTCCGCACGGTCTTCGTCGGCGGCGGTACGCCCACCCTGCTCGCCGCCGACGACCTCGTACGGATGCTGGGGGCGGTCCGCGACGAGTTCGGGCTCGCGGACGACGCGGAGATCACCACCGAGGCGAACCCGGAGTCGGTGGACCCGGCCTACCTGGCCACGCTCCGGGCCGGCGGGTTCAACCGGATCTCCTTCGGCATGCAGAGCGCCCGCCCGCACGTGCTGCGGATCCTCGACCGCACCCACACCCCCGGCCGGCCCGAGGCCTGCGTCGCCGAGGCCCGCGCGGCCGGCTTCGACCATGTGAACCTCGACCTCATCTACGGCACCCCCGGGGAGAGCGACGACGACTGGCGGGCCTCGCTCGACGCGGCGGTCGGCGCCGGGCCCGACCACGTGTCGGCGTACGCGCTGATCGTCGAGGAGGGCACGCAGCTCGCGCGGCGCGTCCGGCGCGGGGAGGTGCCGATGACCGACGACGACGTCCACGCGGACCGGTACCTGATGGCCGAGGAACGTCTGTCGCAGGCCGGCTTCTCCTGGTACGAGGTCTCCAACTGGGCGACCTCCGAGGCCGGGCGGTGCCTCCACAACGAGCTGTACTGGCGGGGGGCCGACTGGTGGGGGGCCGGGCCCGGGGCGCACAGCCACGTGGGCGGGGTGCGGTGGTGGAACGTCAAGCACCCGGGGGCGTACGCGGGGGCGCTGGCGGCCGGGCGGTCGCCCGGGGCCGGGCGGGAACTGCTGTCCGAGGAGGACCGGCGGGTCGAGCGCATCCTCCTGGAACTGCGGCTTCTGGAGGGGTGTCCGTTGTCGCTGCTTCTGCCGGCGGGACTCGCGGCTTCGCGCCGGGCGCTGGCGGACGGGCTGCTTCAGGCCGGCCCGTACGAGGAGGGGCGTGCCGTCCTGACCCTGCGGGGGCGGCTGCTGGCGGACGCGGTGGTCCGCGACCTGGTGGACTGAGGGGCTTTTCCGCCCCCGCCGCCCCTTCCCGTCCCGAGCCCGGGGGCTCCGCCCCCGAACCCCCGCCGGGTACTTCGTCCGCGGCCCCGGCGGGGGCAGGTCGCGCAGTTCCCCGCGCCCCCGAAGGGGCGGCGGGGGCGAGGAAAGGCCCGGCCACTCACCCCGGCACCGTCACGAAGTCGATCAGTTCCTCGACCCGTCCGAGAAGCTCCGGCTCCAGATCCCGGTAGGAGTGGACCGAGCCGAGGATCCGCTGCCACGCCGCACCCGTGTTTTCAGGCCATCCCAGCGCACGGCACACCCCCGTCTTCCAGTCCTGCCCCCGCGGCACCCGCGGCCACCCGGGAATGCCCACGGACGCCGGCTTCACGGCCTCCCACACGTCGATGTACGGATGGCCCACGACCAGCGCGTACTCGCTCGTCACGGCCTGCGCGATCCGCGACTCCTTCGTGCCCGGGACCAGGTGGTCCACGAGCACCCCCAGCCGCGCGTCCGCCGCGGGGCCGAACTCGTCGACGATCGCGGGCAGGTCGTCGACGCCCTCCAGGTACTCCACGACGACACCCTCGACGCGGAGGTCGTCGCCCCACACCCGTTCGACCAGCTCGGCGTCGTGGCGGCCTTCGACGTAGATGCGCCCGGCGCGGGCCACCCGGGCCCGCGCCCCGGGCACGGCGACCGAACCCGACGCCGTGCGCGTGGGGCGTACCGGCGCGGCGGCGGCCGGGCGCACGAGGGTCACCACGCGGCCCTCCAGGAGGAAGCCGCGGGGCTCCAGCGGGAACACCCGGTGCTTGCCGAAGCGGTCCTCCAGCGTGACCGTGCCGGCCTCGCAGCGGATCACGGCACCGCAGAACCCGGTCCCGGGCTCCTCGACCACGAGTCCCGGCTCCGCCGCGACCTCGGGCACGGGCCGGGACTTCTTCCACGCGGGGGTCAGGTCCGCTGAGTACTGGCGCATTCTGATGACGATAGGAGAAGTGCGCGGCCGGGTGCGCCGACACCCCCCGCGACACGCCGGAGCGACGTCCACGGCACGCCGCGGCGCCGCCTCACGCGATGCCGCGCCGCCGGTTCACGGCACGTCGAAGCGGTGTGCCAGCGCGTCGCGTTGGGCCCGGACGAACGCCGCGTCCACCACCGCCCCGTGCCCCGGCACGTACACCGCGTCCTCGCCCCCGAGGGCCAGCAGGCGGTCCAGCGCCGCGGGCCAGTGGGCGGGCACGGCGTCGGGTCCCGCCTGGGGCTCACCGGACTCCTCGACCAGGTCGCCGCAGAAGACGATCGCCGGCGAACCACCGCCGGTCACCAGGACCGCCAGGTCGTGGCCGGTGTGCCCGGGGCCCACGTTCGCCAGCAGGGCCCGCAGACCGCCGCCCAGGTCGAGCGCGTGCTCGTCGGCGACGAGGTGCCGCGGCCGGACCAGCAGCCCGGCCGCGTCGGCCGCCCCGCGCGGATCGGCGCCGTTGCGCACGGCGTCCGCGCGCAGTTCCTCCCGCCCGTCGCCGAGGACGCGCTCGATGCCCGCCGCGCCGAACACCTCGGCGCCCGGGAACGCCGCCGCCCCGAAGACGTGGTCGAAGTGCGGGTGGGTGAGCGCGAGATGCGTGACGTGCCCGCCGCCCAGCAGGCGGCGCGCCCGCGCGCGCAGCCACGCGCCCTCCCGCACGCTCGACCCCGCGTCGACCAGCAGCGCCGCGTCCTCGCCCGCCACCAGTCCGGCGGTGCAGTCCCAGACCGGCAGCCGGCACCGCCCCACGTCCGGGGAGAGCCCCTCCCAGCCGGACCCGCCGCGCCCGCCCTCTTCCCATGTCACCCTCATGGGCCGACGCTAGCGGCAGAGCGCACCCGCATGTTCCCGACAGAGCGGGACAGCCTCGTACACGTCGCCGTCCCCGATGTGCCCGGCGTCACCACATCGCAGGCCCGCCCTTGCCCGTGCCGTACCCACCGGCCGTACACTTGGCGCGGGGATGCTGGCACTCGCGCTCGCTGAGTGCCAGACGAGGACACCGAAGACGACCGACAGACGACCGACGACCGCGCGGAAGACCACGGGAGGTGTGCGCGATGCTCAGTGAACGCAGACTCGAAGTGCTGCGCGCCATCGTCCAGGACTACGTGGGCACGGAGGAACCGGTCGGTTCCAAGGCGCTCACCGAGCGCCACCGGCTGGGCGTGTCCCCGGCGACCGTCCGCAACGACATGGCGGTCCTCGAGGACGAGGGATACATCGCGCAGCCGCACACCAGTGCCGGCCGCATCCCCACGGACAAGGGCTACCGGCTCTTCGTCGACAGACTCGCGGGCGTCAAGCCGATGACCGCGCCGGAGAAGCGGGCGATCCACCACTTCCTGGACGCCGCCGTCGATCTCGACGACGTCGTCGGGCGGACCGTGCGGCTCCTCGCGCAGCTCACCCGGCAGGTGGCCGTCGTCCAGTACCCCTCGCTCACCCGCTCGACCGTGCGTCACGTGGAGCTCCTGTCGCTGGCCCCGGCCCGCGTCATGCTCGTACTGATCACGGACACCGGGCGCGTCGAGCAGCGCATGGTGGACTGCCCGGCCCCCTTCGGGGAGGCCTCCGCGGCGGATCTGCGCGCGCGGCTCAACAGCCGGATCACGGGGCGCCGTTTCGCGGATGTCCCGCAACTGGTGCAGGATCTCCCCGACGCCTTCGAGGCGGAGGACCGGGGGACGGTCGCGACGGTGCTCTCCACCCTGCTGGAGACCCTCGTCGAGGAGACCGAGGAGCGGCTGATGATCGGCGGTACCGCCAACCTGACGCGCTTCGGACATGATTTTCCCCTCACCATCCGTCCGGTGCTCGAGGCGCTGGAGGAGCAGGTCGTGCTCCTCAAGCTCCTCGGTGAGGTCAATGATTCGGGCATGGCCGTACGGATCGGTCACGAGAACGCCCATGAGGGACTCAACTCCACTTCTGTGGTCTCGGTCGGCTACGGTTCGGGCGGCGAAGCAGTCGCCAAACTCGGCGTGGTCGGACCGACGCGCATGGATTACCCCGGAACGATGGGAGCGGTACGAGCGGTGGCACGGTACGTAGGACAGATCCTGGCGGAGTCGTAAGTGGCCACGGACTACTACGCCGTACTCGGCGTGCGCCGCGACGCGTCCCAGGACGAGATCAAGAAGGCATTCCGGCGGCTCGCCCGCGAGCTGCACCCGGATGTCAATCCCGATCCCAAGACGCAGGAGCGCTTCAAGGAGATCAACGCCGCGTACGAGGTCCTGTCGGACCCGCAGAAGAAGCAGGTCTACGACCTCGGCGGCGACCCGCTGTCCCAGGCGGGCGGCGCCGGCGCGGGCGGCTTCGGCGCGGGCGGCTTCGGGAACTTCTCGGACATCATGGACGCGTTCTTCGGCACGGCGTCGCAGCGGGGTCCGCGGTCGCGCACCCGGCGCGGCCAGGACGCGATGATCCGGCTGGAGATCGAACTCGACGAGGCGGCCTTCGGCACCACGAAGGACATACAGGTCGACACGGCCGTCGTCTGCACCACGTGCAGCGGTGAGGGCGCGGCGCCGGGCACCTCCGCGCAGACCTGCGACATGTGCCGCGGCCGCGGCGAGGTGTCCCAGGTCACGCGGTCCTTCCTGGGCCAGGTCATGACGTCCCGGCCGTGCCCGCAGTGCCAGGGCTTCGGGACGGTCGTCCCGACGCCGTGCCCCGAGTGCGCGGGCGACGGACGGGTGCGCTCGCGCCGGACCCTGACCGTGAAGATCCCGGCCGGTGTCGACAACGGCACCCGGATCCAGCTCGCGGGCGAGGGCGAGGTCGGCCCCGGCGGCGGCCCCGCCGGCGACCTGTACGTCGAGATCCACGAGCTGCCGCACAACATGTTCCAGCGGCGCGGCGACGATCTGCACTGCACGGTCACCATCCCGATGACCGCGGCGGCGCTGGGCACGAAGGTGCCGCTGGAGACGCTCGACGGGCTCGAAGAGGTCGACATCCGTCCGGGTACGCAGTCGGGGCAGTCGATCCCGCTGCACACGCGCGGCGTCACGCATCTGCGCGGCGGCGGGCGCGGCGACCTCATCGTGCACGTCGAGGTCATGACGCCGACGAAGCTCGATCCCGAGATGGAGCGCGTCCTGCGGGAGCTGGCCCAGCTGCGCGGCGAGGAGCGGCCCACGGGGCAGTTCCAGCCCGGTCAGCAGGGCTTGTTCTCCCGGCTGAAGGACGCCTTCAACGGCCGTTCCTGAGGGGCGGGCGCCGGGCTCGGCGCGGGACGGCTCCCGTGGCTTATGCCCGGCGGTCGGCCGGATTCGGACTTGTACGGAGGACGTGACAACATGCCGTCATGTCCTCCGCGCTGACCGATCTCCTCCCCCTCCCGATCGTGCAGGCCCCGATGGCCGGCGGCGTCTCGGTGCCGCAGCTCGCCGCGGCCGTGTCCGAGGCCGGGGGGCTCGGCTTCCTCGCCGCCGGGTACAAGACGGCCGACGGCATGTACCAGGACATCAAGCAGCTGCGCGCGGCCACGAGCCGGCCGTTCGGCGTGAACCTGTTCATGCCGCAGCCGGAGCAGGCCGACCGGGCCGCCGTCGAGGTGTACGCCCACCAGCTCGCCGGTGAGTCCTCCTGGTACCAGACCGAACTGGGCGATCCCGACAGCGGACGCGACGACGGCTACGACGCCAAGCTCGCCGTCCTCCTCGACAACCCGGTGCCGGTCGTCTCCTTCCACTTCGGCTGCCCCACGCGCGACGTCCTGGACTCGCTGAGCCGGGCCGGCACGCTGACCCTGGTCACGGCGACCACCGCCGAGGAGGCGCAGGCCGTGCAGTGGGCGGGCGCCGACGCCGTGATCGTGCAGGGCGTCGAGGCCGGCGGGCACCAGGGCACCCACCGCGACAACCCCGAGGCCGACGGCTCCGGCATCGGGCTGCTGTCGCTCGTCGCGCTGGTCCGCGAGACCGTGCAGATCCCGATCGTCGCGGCCGGCGGCATCATGCGCGGCAGCCAGATCGCCGCCGTGCTCGCCGCCGGCGCGAGCGCCGCCCAGCTGGGCACGGCCTTCCTCGCCACCCCGGAGTCCGGCGCCAGCCCCCTCCACAAGCAGGCGCTGACCAACCCCCTCTTCGTACGGACCCAGTTGACGCGGGCGTTCTCCGGCCGGCCCGCCCGGGGGCTGATGAACCGCTTCATGCGTGAGCACGGGCCGTACGCGCCCGCCGCCTACCCGGAGGTGCACCACCTCACCTCCGGGCTGCGCAAGGCGGCCGCCAAGGCCGGGGACGCGCAGGGGATGGCGCTGTGGGCGGGACAGGGCCACCGGCTCGCCCGTGAGCTGCCGGCCGGGCAGCTGGTGGAGGTGCTGGCGGCCGAACTCGCGTCCGCCAGGACAGCGTTGTCGGACGAGCCGGGCACGGGCGGAGGCGTCGGGCGATGACCGCGCCGGTGTTCGTGGTGGACGAGGTGCCCGGCGGGCCGCAGTTCGTGCTGGACGGGCCCGAGGGGCGGCACGCCGTGTCCGTGAAGCGGCTGCGGACCGGCGAGGACGTGGTCCTCACCGACGGGCGCGGCCGCTGGGCCGAGGGCGTCGTCATGACGGCCGAGGGCAAGGACCGGCTCGTCGTCGCGGACCTCCACACCGTGCACGAGGAGCCCGTGCCGGCGCCCCGCATCACCGTCGTGCAGGCGCTGCCCAAGGGCGACCGGGGTGAACTCGCCGTCGAGACCATGTCGGAGACCGGCGTCGACGCGATCGTCCCCTGGTCGGCGTCCCGTTGCGTCACGCAGTGGCGGGGCGAGCGGGGGGTGAAGGCCCTCGGGAAGTGGCGGGCGACCGCCCGCGAGGCGGGCAAGCAGTCGCGGCGGGTGCGGTTCGCGGAGGTCGCGGACGCGATGACGAGCAAGCAGGTTGCCGCGTTTCTCGCCAAAGCGGAGTTCGCCGCGGTGCTGCACGAGGACCGGGCCCACCCGGGGGAGCCGCTCGCGACGGTCGAACTGCCCTCCAGCGGGGAGATCGTGCTCGTCGTCGGCCCCGAAGGGGGCGTCTCCCCCGAGGAGTTGGAGCTGTTCACGTCGGCCGGTGCCGTGGTCTGCCGGCTGGGGCGCAGTGTGCTGCGCACGTCCACCGCCGGAACCGCGGCGGTGGCGCTGCTGCTGGGCCGCACGGGCCGCTGGTCCTGACCCCTCCTCGCCCCGTCCCGGGCGGGAGCGGTCATCCGTTCGAGTGGAGCGTGGCCGCATGAGGCCTACCGGGCGGCGGCCGGTAGTGGCACGCTGACGTGCATGGGGGCAATGAGGCGTATACGGCATCGCGGTCCGGCCATGGCCCTGGCCGCCGTCGCGGCAGCGTTCACCCTGGTCGCGTGCGAACCGGGCAACGGCATGAGCACCGCCGCCGTGGCGATCACCACCGACCAGAAGGGCACCAGCGAGCTGGAGAAGCGGGGCGTCGACGTGCAGTGGCTCACCTGCACCGCCACGTACGGCGAGAAGGACGGCCGGACGGTCACCTCGCCGAGCGTCAACAGCGTGGCGTCCGTCAACTGCACGGGCGAGACCGGCGACGGCCAGGACATCGGCATCAAGGGCAAGGTCACGCAGGAGGTCAACGGCACCTGCGTACGGGGCGACCTCACCGCCACGGTGGGCGGCAAAGAGGTGTTCCGGCTGAACGTCCTCGGCAATTGCCGGGCCGGCACGCAGCCCGCCGGCAACAGGACGACTCCGCCGGGCGGCCCGGGAGCGACCGTCACCGTCACCGAGACGGTGACCCGGTTCCCCGATCCCACCTGCTCCTGCTTCCAGGGGAAGTGATCAGGGGCTCTGGCCGCGGACGGGACGGCTGCATAGGGTGATCGGGTGAAACAGCCTGCATCCGCCGCGTCCGACGCGACCACCCAGCCGTCCGCGTATCTCCGGTACCCGCACCTGCACGGTGAGTTGATCACCTTCACGGCCGAGGACGACGTCTGGGTCGCGCCGCTCGACGGCGGCCGGGCCTGGCGCGTCAGCGCCGACAACGTCCCGGTGAACCATCCACGGATCTCCCCGGACGGGACGACCGTCGCCTGGACCTCGACCCGCGACGGCGCCCCCGAGGTGTACATCGCCCCCGTCGACGGGGGCTCCGTCGAACGCCTGACGTACTGGGGCAGTTGGCGGACCCAGGTGCGCGGCTGGACCCCGCGGGGCGAGGTGCTCGCGCTCAGCACACAGGGCCAGGCGAGCCTGCGCCGCAGCTGGGCCCGCGCCGTCCCGCTCGACGGCGGACCCGCGGCCACCCTCCCGTACGGACCCGTCGGCGACGTGGCCCAGGGCGGTCCCGGGACCGTTCTGCTGTCCGCGCCCATGGGACGCGAGGCCGCCTGGTGGAAGCGCTACCGGGGCGGCACCGCGGGAAAGCTGTGGATCGACCGCGAGGGCGAGGGGGAGGCCGGGGAGTTCGTACGGCTGCACGCCGACCTCGACGGGAACCTGGAGTACCCGTCGTGGGTGGGGGAGCGGGTCGTCCTCCTCTCCGACCACGAAGGCGTGGGGGCCGTGTACTCCTCCCTCGCCGACGGGTCCGACCTGCGGCGGCACACCGGCATCGAAGGCTTCTACGCCCGGCACGCCGCCACCGACGGCAGCCGGGTCGTGTACGCGTCCGCCGGGCAGCTGTGGATCCTCGACGACCTCGACGGGGCCGAGCCGCGGCTGCTCGACATCCGGCTCGGCGGACAGCGCGTCGACCTGCAGCCCCACCCGGTGAACGCGTCCCGCTGGTTCGGGTCCGCCGCCCCCGACCACACCGGACGCGGCAGCGCGGTCTCCGTGCGCGGCGCCGTCCACTGGGTCACCCACCGCTCGGGCCCCACCCGCGCGCTCGCCGCCGAACCGGGCGTACGGGCCAGACTGCCCCGCACCTTCCGCGCCGACGGCGAGGAGCACGTGGTGTGGGTGACCGACGCGGAGGGCGACGACGCGCTGGAGTTCGCCCCGGCGACGGGCGCGGCACCGGGCGCCACCCCGCGCAGGCTCGCCGCCGGACAGCTGGGGCGCGTGCTCGGGCTCGCGGTGGCCCCCGACGGCAGCCGGGTCGCGGTCGCCTCGCACGACGGCCGCGTGCTGCTCGTCGAGCGGGAGACCGGCGAGGTCCGGGAGGTCGACCGCAGCGAGGACGGCGAGGTCTCCGGGCTCGTCTTCTCACCCGACTCGGCCTGGCTGGCCTGGTCGCACCCCGGCCCGCGCCCGCTGCGCCAGCTCAAGCTCGCCAACACCGCCGACCTGTCGGTGACCGAGGCGACACCGCTGCGGTTCCGCGACTACGCGCCGGCGTTCACGCTCGACGGCAAGCACCTCGCGTTCCTGTCCGCGCGCTCCTTCGACCCCGTCTACGACGAGCACGTCTTCGACCTGGCCTTCGTCGGCGGCTCCCGGCCGCACCTCATCACCCTCGCCGCCACCACCCCCTCACCCTTCGGCCCGCAGCGGCACGGCCGCCCCTTCGAGGCGCCCGACAAGGACGAGACGCCCGACAGCGAGGGCTCGCCGGCCACCCGGATCGACCTCGACGGGCTCGGCGACCGCATCGTGCCGCTCCCCGTGGAGGCCGCCAGCTACACGGGCCTCAAGGCCGCCAAGGACGGGCTGCTGTGGCTGCGGCACCCGGTGCGCGGCGTCCTCGGGGCGTCCAGGGCCACCCCCGACGCCCCGGACCCGAAGACCGACCTGGAGCGCTACGACCTCGTCCAGCAGCGCCTCGAACACCTCGCCTCGGACGCCGACAGCTTCCTGGTCACCGGTGACGGCAAGCGGCTCCTGCTGTGGACCGACCACAAGCTCAAGGTCGTCCCCAGCGACCGGCGCGCCTCGAACGACGACGAGAGCGACACCAACATCACCGTCGACCTGTCGCGCATCCGCCAGAACGTCGACCCGGCCGCCGAGTGGCGCCAGATGTACGACGAGACCGGCCGCCTCATGCGCGACAACTTCTGGCGCCCCGACCTGGGCGGCACCGACTGGGACGGCGTCCTGGACCGCTACCGGCCCGTCCTCGGCCGGGTCGCCACCCACGACGACCTCGTCGACCTGCTCTGGGAGGTGCAGGGCGAACTCGGCACCTCGCACGCGTACGTCATGCCGCGCGGCGGGTTCGGCGGCGGGGACCGGCAGGGGCTGCTCGGCGCCGACATCTCCCGCCACGACGACGGCCCGCAAGGGACACCCCGGTGGCGCATCGACCGCATCCTGCCGTCGGAGACCTCCGACCCCGACGCGCAGTCGCCGCTCGCGGCACCCGGCGTCGCGGTGCGCGCGGGGGACGCCGTCGTGGCCGTCTCCGGGCGGCCCGTCGACCCGGTCGCGGGGCCCGCGCCGCTGCTCGTCGGCACGGCCGGCAAGCCCGTCGAACTCACCATCTCCCCGGCGGGCGGCGGTGATCCGCGGCACGCGGTGGTGGTACCGGTGTCCGACGAGGAACCGCTGCGCTACCACGCGTGGGTCGCCGACCGGCGCGCCTACGTGCACGAGAAGTCCGGCGGCCGGCTCGGGTACCTGCACGTGCCCGACATGCAGGCGCCCGGCTGGGCCCAGATCCACCGCGACCTGCGGATCGAGGTGGCGCGCGAGGGGCTCGTGGTGGACGTCCGCGAGAACCGCGGCGGGCACACCTCGCAGCTCGTCGTCGAGAAGCTGGCCCGGCGCATCGTGGGCTGGGACCTCGCCCGCGGGATGCGGCCGACCAGTTATCCGGAGGACGCGCCCCGCGGGGCCGTCGTCGCGGTCGCCAACGAGTTTTCCGGCTCGGACGGGGACATCGTGAACGCGGCGATCAAGGCGCTCGGGATCGGACCCGTCGTCGGTACGCGTACGTGGGGCGGCGTCATCGGGATCGACAGCCGGTACCGGCTGGTCGACGGGACGCTCGTCACCCAGCCCAAGTACGCGTTCTGGCTGGAGGGTTACGAGTGGGGCGTGGAGAACCACGGCGTCGATCCGGACGTCGAGGTCGTCCAGGCGCCGCAGGACCACGCCGCCGGGCGGGACGTCCAGCTCGACGCGGCGATCCGCATCGCGCTGGAAGGGCTCGAGGAGAGCCCGTCGAAGGTGGCTCCGGAGTTGCCGGAGGCGTAACGGTGTGTCGCCGGGTGCGGGTGCGTGGGGGCTGGTCGCGCAGTTCCCCGCACCCCTGACGGGGCACGCTCGGTAGCATGCCGGAGCACCGATCACCGAGACCGAGGAGGCCGCACATGGCAGGCGAACCGCAGGACGACTGTCTGTTCTGCAAGATCGTCGGGGGGAAGATCCCGGCCACCGTCGTGCGTGAGACGGAGACGACCCTCGCCTTCCGGGACATCAGCCCGCAGGCGCCCACCCACGTGCTGGTGATCCCCAGGGTCCACCACCCGGACGCGGCCTCGCTCGCCGCCGCCGAGCCCGCCGTCCTCGCCGACGTCGTGCGCGAGGCCGGTGAGGTCGCCGCCGACGAGAAGCTCGACAGCTACCGCATCGTCTTCAACACGGGCAGCGGGGCCGGCCAGACGGTCTTCCACGCGCACGCCCACGTGCTGGGCGGCCGCGGACTGCAGTGGCCCCCCGGATAACCCGGCGTGTCCGTACGTGAACTGGTGGTCCTCGGCACCGCCAGCCAGGTTCCCACCCGGCACCGCAACCACAACGGCTACCTGCTGCGCTGGGACGGCGAGGGCATCCTCTTCGACCCCGGCGAGGGCACGCAGCGGCAGATGCTGCGGGCCGGGGTCGCCGCGCACGACCTGCACCGCCTGTGCGTCACGCACTTCCACGGCGACCACTCGCTGGGCCTCGCCGGGGTCATCCAGCGCATCAACCTCGACCGGGTGCCGCACGAGATCAGCGCGCACTACCCGCGCTCGGGGCAGAAGTTCTTCGACCGGCTGCGGTACGCGACCGCCTACCGCGAGACGGTCGCGCTCACCGAGGCCCCGGTCGACACCGACGGGGTCCTCGCGGCCACGGGGACGTACACGCTGGAGGCGCGCAGGCTCTCGCACCCCGTCGAGTCGTACGGGTACCGGCTGGTCGAGCCCGACGGGCGGCGGATGCTGCCCGAGCGGCTCGCCGCGCACGGGGTCCGGGGCCCGGACGTGGGGCGCATCCAGCGGGAGGGGGTCCTCGGCGACGTCACACTGGACGACGTCAGCGAGGTGCGGCGCGGCCAGCGGTTCGCGTTCGTCATGGACACCCGGCTGTGCGACGGGGTGCACGCGCTCGCGGAGGGCTGCGACATGCTCGTCATCGAGTCGACATTCCTCGACGAGGACGTGCGGCTCGCCGTCGACCACGGGCACCTCACCGCGGGACAGGCGGCGACCGTGGCGCGGGACGCGGGCGTACGGCATCTGGTGCTGACGCACTTCAGCCAGCGGTACTCCGAACCCGGGGAGTTCGAACGGCAGGCGCGGGCCGCCGGGTTCGAGGGGGAGCTGACGGTGGCGCACGACCTGCTGAGGGTGCCGGTTCCGAAGCGCAGGTGAAATGCCCGTATCATGCTCTGATGCCCCTCCCCAAAGCTGAACTGCACCTGCATATCGAAGGCACCCTGGAGCCCGAGCTGGCGTTCGCGCTGGCCGACCGCAACGGCGTCGCGCTGCCGTACGCCGACACGGACGAGCTCCGCAAGGCGTACGAGTTCTCCGATCTGCAGTCGTTCCTGGACCTGTACTACGGGCTGATGGCCGTGCTGCGGACCGAGGACGACTTCGCGGACCTCACCGACGCGTACCTCGCGCGCGCCGCGGCCCAGGGCGTGCGGCACGCGGAGATCTTCTTCGACCCGCAGGCGCACCTCGCGCGGGGCGTGGGCATGGAGACCGTGATGGAGGGGCTCGGGCGGGCGCTGGACCGCAGCGAGGCCGCGCACGGCGTCTCCACCCGGCTGATCATGTGCTTCCTGCGGGACGAGTCCGCCGCGTCCGCGCAGGAGACCCTGGAGGCCGCGAAGCCGTACCTCGACCGGATAACCGGCGTGGGACTCGACTCCGCCGAGGTGGGGCACCCGCCGGCGAAGTTCCGCGAGGTGTACGAGGCCGCCGCCGCGCTCGGCCTGCGCCGGGTCGCGCACGCGGGCGAGGAGGGGCCGCCCGCCTACATCACCGAGGCGCTCGACGTGCTCGGGGCCGAGCGGATCGACCACGGGCTGCGCTGCCTGGAGGACCCGGAGCTGGTGGCCCGCCTGGTGCGGGACCGGGTGCCGCTGACGCTGTGCCCGCTGTCCAACGTGCGGCTGCGGGCCGTCGACCTCCTGGCGGACCACCCGCTGCCCGCGATGCTCGACGCGGGACTGCTGTGCACCGTCAACTCCGACGACCCCGCCTACTTCGGCGGATACGCCGAGGACAACTTCGACGCCGTGCGCACGGCGCTGGGGCTGTCCCCGGAGCGGCTGCGCGAGCTCGCGCGCAACTCGTTCGCCGCGTCGTTCCTCGACGACGACGAGGAACGGCGGAGCCGGTACCTCGCCGAGGTGGAGGCGTACGAGTTCCCGTGACCCCTCCGGGGGCGCGGGGAACCGCGCGAACGGCCACGACGGACCCGCACCTTCCCCCCCGGCGTGTCGCCTTCGGAGCCCCGGCGGAGCGGGTGGTGCACACTGGCCTGAATCCGCACCACCCATGGGAGCCCACCGTGACCGCGTCCGACGGGAAGGGACCGTACCGACAGGCCCAGTTCGACCCGCTCGCCGAACTGCGCCGCTGCGACGACCCGCCCTGGGACGTCTACCTCACCGGCACCGTCTTCCTCGACATCATCTTCACCGGACTCGACTCCGCGCCCGTGCGCGGCACCGAGTCCTGGGCCCGCGGCATGGGCTCCAGCCCCGGCGGCGTCGCCAACATGGCGACCGCCCTGGCCCGCCTCGGCCTCAGGACGTCCCTGGCGGCGGCCTTCGGGGACGACCACTACGGGGAGTACTGCTGGGACGCCCTGGAGCAGGGCGAGCACATCGACCTCTCCGCGTCCCGCACCGCGCCCGGCTGGCACTCCCCGGTGACCGTCTCGATGGCGTACGAGGGCGAACGCACCATGGTCAGCCACGGCCACGAGCCGCCCCCGGAGGAGCCCGCCCCCGACTGCTCACCCCGTGCGCGGGCGGCCGTCGCCTCGCTGACGCCCGGCACGAGCGCGCACTGGATCGCCGGCGCCGCGGCCCGCGGCACCCGGATCTTCGCCGACGTCGGCTGGGACGACACGGGACGCTGGGACCTCGCCGGGCTGCCCGACCTGCGGCACTGCGAGGCGTTCCTGCCGAACGCGGAGGAGGCCATGCGGTACACCGGCGCCGCCAGTCCCCGCGCGGCGGCGCACGCCCTCACCGAGTACGTGCCGCTGGCCGTCGTCACGCTGGGTGCCGAAGGCGCGTACGCCGTGGACCGCCGGACCGGCGAGACCGCGGAGGTTCCGGCCATCGAGGTGGAGGCCATGGACCCGACCGGCGCCGGGGACGTCTTCGTCGCCGGGTTCGTCACGGGCACGCTGGCCGGCTGGCCGCTCGCCGACCGCCTCGCCTTCGCCGGCCTCACCGCGGCCCTCTCGGTCCAGGAGTTCGGCGGGTCGCTCTCCGCGCCCGGCTGGTCGGAGATCGCCGCCTGGTGGCGCCGCGTGCAGTCCTACGACGACCAGGACCCCGCCGCGCTCGGCCGGTACGCCTTCCTGGAACCGCTGCTCCCGGAGACCGCCCGGACGTGGCCCCTGCGACGGGCCGTACCGACGATCGGGTTCCGCGCGCCGGTGTGAGGAGCGCGGGGCCGTGGCCGCGGTCACGGTGACGCAGGGGGCCAGGTGACGCACGGGACCACAGGTACGACGGAAAAGTCCTACGGTCTTGTCGGCGCCCCGTCGTACTCTTGGAGGCACAAAGCTGCCGTACCGGCAAGCGTGCCTCACCGAGGGAGATGAGCAGGCCTACAGAGCCGGCCCATGACGCAGACACCCACAGCTCACAACCCCGCGCAGGGGCAGTCACGAGCACAGTTCACCGTTCCCCCCACCCACCCGATGGTGACCGTGCTGGGATCCGGGGACGCCCTGCTGCGCGTGATCGAGAAGGCCTTCCCGGGGACCGACATCCATGTCCGGGGCAATGAGATCAGCGCCGTAGGCGACGCCCGTCAGGTGGCCCTCGTCCAACGCCTGTTCGACGAGATGATCCTGGTGCTCCGCACCGGACAGCCGATGACGGAGGACGCGGTGGAACGATCGATCGCGATGCTGCGGGCGAGCGAGAACGGGGAGGGTGACGGCCCGGAGACCCCGGCCGAGGTCCTCACCCAGAACATCCTGTCCTCGCGGGGCCGCACCATCCGCCCCAAGACGCTCAACCAGAAGCGGTACGTCGACGCCATCGACAAGCACACCATCGTCTTCGGCATCGGCCCCGCCGGTACGGGCAAGACCTACCTCGCCATGGCCAAGGCCGTGCAGGCCCTGCAGTCCAAGCAGGTCAGCCGCATCATCCTGACCCGCCCCGCGGTGGAGGCCGGAGAGCGGCTCGGCTTCCTGCCCGGCACGCTCTTCGACAAGATCGACCCCTACCTGCGCCCGCTGTACGACGCGCTGCACGACATGCTCGACCCGGACTCGATCCCCCGGCTGATGGCGGCGGGCACGATCGAGGTCGCACCACTGGCGTACATGCGCGGCCGCGCGCAGCCGCTCTTCACCAATGTTCTGACGCCGGACGGCTGGCGCCCCATCGGTGACCTTGCGGTCGGTGACCTGGTCATCGGCTCGAACGGCGAGCCGACCCCCGTGCTGGGCGTCTACCCGCAGGGCGAGAAGGACATCTACCGCGTCACCGCCCAGGACGGCTCCTGGACCTTGTGCTGCGGCGAGCACCTGTGGACCGTCCGGACCGCATCGGACAAGCGCCGCGACAAGCCGTGGCGGGTGCTGGAGACGAAGGAGATGATCGGCAACCTTCGCGCTGCGCACGCCCGGCGGTACGAGTTGCCCATGCTCACCGGTCCGGTCTCCCTGCCCGAGCGCGAGATCCCCATGGATCCGTACGCTTTGGGGCTTCTTCTCGGCGACGGTTGCCTGACGGGCTCCACCACGCCCTCCTTCGCGACGGAGGACCCGGAACTGGCCGAGGCACTGGAAGCCGCGCTTCCAGGGGTCGTACTACGCCACCGCGGCGGACCCGACTACGTCCTCAACCGGATCAAGAGCCCCGGCGACGTGGTCACTCTCGAGAATCCGGTCACCCGGATCCTGCGCGAGCTGGATCTGCTGCGGAGCCGTTCGCACTCCAAGTTCGTCCCCGACGACTACCTGAACAACTCCGCCGAAGTGCGACTGGCAGTCCTTCAAGGCCTGCTCGATTCGGACGGTGGCCCCGTCACCCAGACGGACCGCACGTGCCGGATCCAGTACTCGACGACATCGATCCTGCTCCGTGACGACGTCATCGCTCTGGTGCAGTCGTTGGGTGGTGTGGCCTATACCCGCCGTCGTGCCGCTGAGGGGCGCAAGCCCGGCAGGGCCAGGGACCGTGACGTCAACCACAACCGTGACGCCCACGTCGTCGACATCCGCCTCCCCGAAGGCATCGAGCCCTTCCGCCTTGCCCGCAAACGTGACAAGTACCTGGCGGCCGGAGGCGGCGGACGCCCGATGCGCTTCATCGACAGCATCGAACCCGCGGGCCGTGAGGAAGCGGTCTGCATCCAGGTCGCGGCGGAGGACTCGTTGTACGTGACGCAGGACTACCTGCTCACGCACAACACGCTCAACGACGCCTTCATCATCCTGGACGAGGCGCAGAACACCAGCGCCGAGCAGATGAAGATGTTCCTCACCCGGCTCGGCTTCGATTCGAAGATCGTGGTCACGGGTGACGTGACGCAGGTCGACCTGCCGAGCGGCACGAAGTCCGGTCTGCGGCAGGTCCAGGACATCCTGGAGGGCCTCGACGACGTCCACTTCTCGCGGCTCACGACCCAGGACGTCGTACGGCACAAGCTGGTCGGCCGTATCGTCGACGCGTACGAGAAGTACGACAGTGAGAACGGCACGGAGAACGGCACCCACAAGGGCGCCCGTACCAAACGGAAGTAGACCAGCGCGACCATGTCGATCGACGTCAACAACGAGTCCGGAACCGAGGTCGACGAGCAGGCGATCCTCGACATCGCCCGCTACGCCCTCGCGAGGATGCGCATCCACCCGCTCTCCGAGCTCTCGGTGATCGTCGTGGACACCGACGCCATGGAGCAGCTGCACATCCAGTGGATGGACCTGCCGGGCCCCACCGATGTCATGTCGTTCCCGATGGACGAGCTGCGGCCGCCCACCAAGGACGACGACGAGCCGCCGCAGGGGCTGCTCGGCGACATCGTGCTGTGCCCGGAGGTCGCCGAACAGCAGGGCAAGGACGCCGAGACGCAGCACTCCATGGACGAGGAGCTCCAGCTCCTCACCGTCCACGGAGTGCTGCACCTGCTCGGCTACGACCACGAGGAAGCCGACGAGAAGGCCGAGATGTTCGGTCTGCAGGCGGCCATCGTGGACGGCTGGCGTGCGGAGAAGGGCCTCACCGGTCCCTCCCCGGCCCCGACCGTCTCATGAGCCCGCAACTGGTCCTGGGCGCCATCGCCCTCGTCGTGGTCGCCTGGCTCGCCGCCTGCGCGGAGGCCGGCCTCGCCCGCGTCTCCAGCTTCCGCGCCGAGGAGGCGGTCAGGTCCGGCCGCCGCGGCAGCGCCAAGCTCGCCCAGGTGGCCGCCGACCCGACCCGCTACCTGAACGTGGCGCTGCTGGTGCGCATCACCTGCGAGATGGCGGCCGCCGCCCTCGTCACGTACGCGTGCCTGAAGGAGTTCACCGAGACCTGGCAGGCGCTGGCCGCCGCCATCGGCGTGATGGTCCTCGTCTCGTACGTCGCGGTCGGCGTCTCGCCGCGCACCATCGGCCGCCAGCACCCCCTGAACACGGCCACGGCGGCGGCGTACGTGCTGCTGCCGCTCGCCAGGATCATGGGGCCGGTCCCGCCGCTGCTCATCCTCATCGGCAACGCGCTCACGCCCGGCAAGGGCTTCCGGCGCGGCCCGTTCGCCTCCGAGGCCGAGCTGCGCGCGATGGTCGACCTCGCCGAGAAGGAGTCGCTCATCGAGGACGAGGAGCGCCGCATGGTGCACTCCGTCTTCGAGCTGGGCGACACGCTGGTGCGCGAGGTCATGGTCCCGCGGACGGACCTGGTGGTCATCGAGCGGTTCAAGACCATCCGGCAGGCGCTCACCCTGGCCCTGCGGTCCGGTTTCTCGCGCGTTCCGGTCACCGGGGAGAGCGAGGACGACGTCGTCGGCATCGTGTACCTGAAGGACCTGGCGCGCAAGACCCACATCAGCCGGGACGCGGAGAGCGAGCTGGTGTCCACGGCGATGCGGCCCGCCGCCTTCGTCCCGGACACGAAGAACGCCGGTGACCTGCTGCGCGAGATGCAGCAGGACCGCAACCACGTCGCCGTCGTCATCGACGAGTACGGCGGCACGGCCGGCATCGTCACCATCGAGGACATCCTGGAGGAGATCGTCGGCGAGATCACCGACGAGTACGACCGGGAGCTGCCGCCCGTGGAGGACCTGGGCGAGGACCGCTACCGGGTGACCGCCCGGCTCGACATCGGTGACCTCGGCGAGCTGTACGGCTTCGAGGCGTACGACGACGAGGACGTCGAGACGGTCGGCGGACTGCTCGCCAAGGCGCTCGGCCGCGTGCCCATCGCGGGCGCCTCCTCGGTGGTCGAACTGCCCGACGGACGCGAGCTGCGGCTGACGGCCGAGGCGTCGGCCGGCCGCCGCAACAAGATCGTCACAGTGCTGGTCGAGCCCGTCGAGGCCGTCGCGCCGGCCGACTCCGAGGAGGGGGAACCGGAGTGACCCCGCAGGAGCTGCGCACGCTGTGCCTGTCCTTCGATGCCGCCGTGGAGGAGTTCCCCTTCACCCCGGAGACCTCGGTCTTCAAGGTGCTGGGGAAGATGTTCGCGCTCAGCTCCCTGGAGACCAGGCCCCTCAAGGTCAACCTGAAGTGCGACCCCGAGGACGCGGTGCGGCTGCGCGGTGAGCACGAGGGCCTGATCGCGCCCGGCTGGCACATGAACAAGCGCCACTGGAACACGGTGACGGCCGACGGCGCACTCCCGGACCGGCTGGTCCGGGAGCTCGTCGAGGACTCGTACGACCTGGTGGTGGCCAAACTGCCGAGGGCCGAGCGGCTGCGGCTCGACCGCGCCTGAGGCCCGGTGCTCACCCGGTCACGTCACCGGGTGAGCACGTACACGCTCGCTCCCGCCGTGCCCGCGACCGCGAGGAGGAGCGAGGCGCACAGGGCGTGCCACTTCAGCAGGGTCACGCGCAGCGCGGCGTAGCGGGACTCGTACTCCCCCCTCAGCCGGTGGGCCCTGTCCGCGGTCCGCCGCAGGGCCTGTCCGGTCAGCCCGAGCCGCTGGTCGACGTAGTGCCGCGCCACGTCCTCGGCCTGGGCCGTGGTGAGCCAGGGCAGCCTGGAGCACAGCGCCGCGGCCTCCCGCCGCGCCTGGTCCCGTTCGGCCTCCAGGAGCAGATAGCCCTCGATCTCGCCGGCCAGCCCGGCGCCCGGCCGGTCCGGCGGACCGGGGGGACCCTGCGGGATCACCGCGATGCGCCGTCGTGGCCGTCGCCCTCGACCGGCATCGCCGTCACCGGCGTCGTGTCAGCAGTCATCGGGTTCCCTGATCTGTCGGAGTGCCGCGTACAGCTGCCAGGGTTCCGCACACACCGGGACATCGCGCGGTGACGCGCTGTGAGGAGGGGGACGGAACGTGCGGACGGTGGGGCGAGGGGGTGGAGGGGCAGCGGGACGGCGTCCGGTGGTCTGCGCAGTCAGTCCGGTGCGTCCGCCGTGTCGGCAGGCTGCTCCCCGTCGGCTGCGTCGGTCCCGTCGTCGGTGCTCGTTCCGTCCTGCCGGCGCTCGGCCCTTTCCTCCTCCGGTGTCACGTCCTTCTCGCCGGTCACCTGTTCCAGCGGGTGGGACAGGTCGTCGTCGTGCGTCCCGGACATGTCGGCTCCTTTCGTGGACTGCCTGCCGAGTCCCCCTGTACGGGAGACGTACGCGTCGGCGGCGGGGTGTACCGCGGCGCGGGGGGCCGGTGGGGCTTCGTATGCTCTGGGCATGACCGACAGCAGCGCGCTCGACCCCGAGGACCGCAAGATCGTCACCCTGGCCCGCGCGGCCCGGGCGCGTAACGGAGTGCCCGAGGGGGCGGCCGTACGGGACGACAACGGCCGTACGTATGTGGCGGGCACCGTCGCCCTGCCGTCGCTGCGGCTCAGCGCGCTGCGTACCGCGGTGGCCATGGCGGTGGCCTCCGGGGCGGCGGGGCTGGAGGCGGCGGCGGTGGTGGGCGAGGGGGAGTCCCTCGCGGAGGACGACCTCGCGGCGGTACGGGATCTCGGCGGGGCCGCGACGCCGGTGCTGCTCGCGGGCGTGGACGGTGCGGTGCGGTCCGTGGTGACCGCGGGCTGAACGGTTCCGTCCGCGGTTCCCTCCGAGGGCGGGCGGTGGCGACGGGCGAGAACCCGCCTACCGGAAGAATCACCCCCGCTTCTCTTGCAATCCCTGCCCCCTCGCGCATCAATGGACGCCAGTTCTCCCGACGGGCCGTCAGATTCGGCCGTCCCCATACGGCAACTCCCGTACCAGGGAAGGGAATCCAATGATCCGCAAGCGAACGGCAATCAGCGCGGCGTTGGCCGCCGGCACCCTCGCCGCAGGCATCGCACTCGCTCCGGGAGCCGCGGCCGTCGTCCCCCAGGACGCCACCATCGTCGCCGACTGCGGTGTCTACGGCGGCGGTACGGCCACCCTCACGGCCACCCAGGACGGCACCGCCGCGACCGTCCGCGTCGCCTCGTCGATCACCGCCCCGCTCGCCCTCGCCGAGGACTCGATCGCCTCCACCCTCACCCTGGTGAAGGCGGACGGCGGGACGACCGCCTTCACGGGCACCGAGAACCCCGCGATGGCCGCGGGCGACAGCGTCACGGTCGGCCCGCTGGACGGCACCGTCGCGGCCGGCGACAGCCTGGAGGCCTTCGGCGGCTCCCTGCAGATGGTGATCTTCGGGATCACCGTGACGTGCACGGCGCAGGGACCGCAGTCACCGGGCCCGTTCGTGTTCGAGTGACCGCCGGGTCCGGGCCGGGCCCGGGTCAGAGGGCGTCGGGGCCGCGCTCACCGGTCCGTACCCGGACCACCGTCTCCACCGGCACGGTCCACACCTTCCCGTCGCCGATCTTCCCCGTCCGCGCGGCCCGCACGATCGCCTCGGTGACGGATTCGGCGTCCGCGTCCCCGACGACGACCTCGATACGGACCTTCGGTACGAGGTCGACCTGGTACTCGGCGCCCCGGTACACCTCGGTGTGGCCGCGCTGGCGCCCGTAACCGCTGGCCTCGGTGACGGTCAGCCCGTGCACACCGATCTCCCGCAGTACGGTCTTGACCTCGTCGAGGCGGTGCGGCTTGACGATCGCGGTGATGAGCTTCATGCCCGGGACCTGGCCTTCTGCGCGGTGGGGACGACGGACTGCGCAGCGGGGAAGCAGGGCGACGGACTGCGCGGCGGGGACGACGCAGGTGATCGTAGGCGGTCGCGGCGTGCGGCGTAAGGTGCGGGCCGGACCCCGCCGCACGGTTCCCCGCGCCCCCGGCGGGGCGCCCCGCCGGGGGTACGGAACGGCGGAGGCCGAATCCTGGTACGGCAGGGGCTCGACGATCAGGGACAATGGGCGCCATGAGCGTTCGTACCCAGTCACCCGAGCCGCCGGAATCCTCGGAATCATCCTCGGGGGCACCCCACCGCGCCGGCTTCGCCTGCTTCGTGGGCCGCCCCAACGCGGGCAAGTCCACCCTCACGAATGCTCTGGTCGGCCAGAAGGTGGCGATCACCGCGAACCAGCCGCAGACCACGCGGCACACGGTGCGCGGCATCGTGCACCGGGCCGACGCCCAACTGATCCTGGTGGACACCCCGGGGCTGCACAAACCGCGCACGCTCCTCGGCGAGCGGCTCAACGACGTCGTCCGCACGACGTGGGCCGAGGTCGACGTGATCGGTTTCTGCCTGCCCGCGAACGAGAAGCTCGGTCCCGGCGACCGCTTCATCGCGAAGGAACTGGCGTCCATCAAGAAGACGCCGAAGATCGCGATCGTCACGAAGACCGACCTGGTGGACAGCAAGACGCTCGCCGAGCAGCTCATCGCCATCGACCAGCTCGGCAAGGAGCTCGGCTTCGAGTGGGCCGAGATCGTGCCCGTGTCGGCGGTCGCCGACGAGCAGGTGGACCTGCTGGCGGACCTGCTCGTGCCGCTCATCCCCGAGGGCCCGGCCCTCTACCCCGAGGGCGACCTCACGGACGAGCCCGAGCAGGTCATGGTGGCCGAGCTGATCCGGGAGGCCGCGCTGGAGGGCGTGCGGGACGAGCTGCCGCACTCCATCGCCGTCGTCGTCGAGGAGATGCTGCCGCGCGAGGACCGGCCCGCGGACCGGCCGCTGCTCGACATCCACGCCTTCGTCTACATCGAGCGGCCCAGCCAGAAGGGCATCGTCATCGGCCCCAAGGGCAAGCGGCTGAAGGAGGTCGGGATCAAGTCGCGCAAGCAGATCGAGGCGCTGCTGGGGACTCCGGTCTTCCTGGACCTGCATGTGAAGGTGGCGAAGGACTGGCAGCGGGACCCCCGCCAGCTGCGCAAGCTCGGTTTCTGAGGGTGCCCTTGAGGGTGTCCCTGAGGGTGCCTCTGGGGGCTGTGCCCTCAGACCCCCCTGTCGCGCTGCGCGTTCCCGCGCGGTTCCCCGCGCCCCTGACAGGGGCGCGGAGAACCCTTCGCCGTCGTCACCGCTGAGCTCGCAGCACGTCCCGCAGCCAGTGGTAGGACGCCTTCGGGGTCCGTTCCAGTGTCCCGAAGTCGACGTGCACCAGGCCGAAGCGGCGTGCGTACCCCTCGGCCCACTCGAAGTTGTCGAGGAGCGACCACACGAAGTACCCGCGGACATCCACGCCCTGCTCCGACGCCCGGTGCAGGGCCCGCAGGTGCCCGTCCAGGTACGTGATCCGGTCCTGGTCGTCCAGTCCCTCGTACGAGCAGCCGTTCTCCGTGATCACGACGGGCGGGAGCCGGTCGCCGTACCGTCCGCGGAAGTCCACCAGCAGTTCGGTGAGGGCCTCCGGCACCACCGGCCAGCCGAAGTCCGTGACCGGGTAGCCCGCTATCTCCCGTACGGAGAAAGGGAGTTCGGCGGGCATGGTCAGTCCGCCGAACTCGATCTGCGAACCCTGCGGCGCGCCCACCCTGGTCGGCGCGTAGTAGTTGATTCCGTACCAGTCGACCGGCTCCCCGATGATCTCCAGGTCGGCGGCGACCTCCTCGGGGCTGCCCGGCATCAGTTCGACGATGCCCTCCGGGTACCGCCCCAGCAGCACCGGGTCCGCGAACAGCCGGTTGAGGAGCAGGTCGTAGAAATCGGCCGCCTCCAGGTCCGCGGGGTCCTGGGAGGCGGGCCAGGTCGGGCCGTGCGAGTTGGCGATGCCGATGTCCCCGGCCCCGGCCGCGCGCAGCGCCCGTACGGCGAGGCCGTGGGCCAGCAGCTGGTGGTGGGCCACCGGCAGGGCGTCGAAGAGGAGCCGGCCGCCCGGTGCGTGCGCGCCCAGGGCGTGGCCCAGCAGGGTGTGCTCGGCGGGCTCGTTGAGGGTGATCCACTTGGTGACCCGGTCGCCGAGCCGGGCGGCCACCCGGGCCGCGTACTCGGCGAACCGCCCGGCCGTGTCCCGCCGCAGCCAGCCGCCCGCCTCCTGGAGCGCCAGGGGCAGGTCCCAGTGGAAGAGGGTCGGGACCGGGCGTACGTCCGCCGCGCACAGCTCGTCGACCAGCCGGTCGTAGAAGTCCAGGCCGCCGGGCGAGTCCACCCGGGGCCAGGAGACGGAGAAGCGGTACGCGTCCACGCCGAGGTCGTGCAGGAGCGCCACGTCCTCGGGATAGCGGTGGTAGTGGTCGCAGGCCACCTCGGCCGTCGAGCCGTCCTTCACCCGGCCGGGTTCGGCCGTGAAGGCGTCCCACACGGAAGGGGCCCGCCGGTCCGCCGCGCCCTCGATCTGGTGGGCCGAGGTGGAGACCCCCCAGAGGAAGCCGGGCGGGAACGGGGGAACGGGCGTCGCGTTCGTGGCCATGGGCGCGATCATGCGTACCGCCGGTGACGGAAGTCAACGGGGCCGTGGCCGCGTCCCTGACGGCCCCGCGCCCCTCCCGACGGTCTTCGCGCCTCTCCCGGCGGTCCCTCTACGCGCCCTCCTTCAGGACCCTCGTGATCAGTTTCCGCTGCTCCTCCGTCAGGTGCGGGTCCGTGCAGTAGGCCGTCCTTCCGTCGACCGTGATCTCGTAGCTGAAGCCGTCCGGGACGCCCATGGGGGGCGTGCCCCGGCCGGCGGCGACCGCCCGCTCGGCCAGGGCGTGCCATTCCTGGGCGTCGGGGCGGCCCGAGGTGTCGATCTCGGCGTGCCGCCCGATGCCCGCGAAGCCGCCTGTGCGGCTCACCTGAATACGCATGGGTCCTTGTCTAGTACGGAACCGGCGCTGCGGTCACCGGGTCGGCACCTTCACCTGTTCCCAGGCCTTCGTGACGGCCTGGAGTTCCTCGCCCTCGCCGTACGAGGTGCGGGCCTGCGCCAGGGTGAGCGCCGCGAAGTCCGTGAAACTCGCCTCCGAGCCCAGCTCGCCGCCGGTCAGCACGTCGTACCAGATCTGCCCGGCCCGCTCCCAGGCGTGCCCGGCGAGCGCGCTCGCGGCCAGGTAGAAGGCGTGGTTGGGGATGCCGGAGTTGATGTGCACGCCGCCGTTGTCGCGGCCGGTGCGGACGTAGTCGTCCATCGTTGCGGGCTGCGGGTCCTTGCCGAGCACGTCGTCGTCGTACGCCGTCCCGGGGGCCTTCATCGACCGCAGGGCCGTGCCCGTGACGCTCGGGGCGAGCAGGCCCGCGCCGATCAGCCAGTCGGCGTCGGCGGCGGTCTGGCCCAGCGTGTACTGCTTGATGAGCGAGCCGAAGACGTCCGAGAAGTGCTCGTTGAGAGCGCCCGGCTGGCCGAAGTAGGTGAGGTTCGCCGTGTACTGGGTGACGCCGTGCGCGAGTTCGTGGCCGATGACGTCGACCGGGATCGTGAAGTCGAGGAAGATCTCGCCGTCACCGTCGCCGAACACCATCTGCTCGCCGTTCCAGAAGGCGTTGTTGTAGTCCTCGCCGAAGTGGACGGTGGCGTTCAGCGGCAGGCCCTCGCCGTTGACCGAGTTGCGGTGGTACGTCTTCGAGAACAGGTCGAAGGTGGCGCCCAGGCCGGCGTACGCACGGTTGACGGTGGCGTCCTTGCCGGGCCTGTCGCCCTCGCCGCGGACCTTCCGGCCGGGGAGGTCCTGCTTGTGCCGTGCGTCGTGGATCGTGCGGGTGGGCCTGTCCTCGGCGGCGCCGGCGGGCGGGGCCAGGGCGGGGGCGCCCAGCACGGTGGTCAGCCGGCGGCTGGTGCGCTCGTAGGCGTCCTGCTGGAGGGTGCGGCGCGCCTTGGCGGCGATCGCCGGGTTCTGCGCCCGGGCCAGGGTGTCCAGGACGTGGGGCGGGACGATGGTGCAGAAGACGGGCTCGAAGCCCCCGTGTGTCGTCATGCCCGGCACCATCGCACTCCGTGATGCCACTGTCACTAGCGGCAACCATGATTGGTGAAATGATGGGATAAGGGGGGCGGTCGGGTCCGGTTTCCTGTACGGATGCGAGCTCGCCGTGACGGGTCGCGCCGTCCCGTGCGGGCGGGGGTGGCGTCCCGCATGGTGATACGCGGGCTCACCCGTGACGGGGGTCGGCTAGCATGCGGAGCATCATGCGTATCGGGCTGCTTCTCCTTAGCTGCCGCGGCGAGGGCCTGTAGTCGAGGCCGACCCCCTCCCCGCGGAGTTCGGCGTTGCGCCGTCGGCCGTCCCTCGGATCGAGAACCGACCGGTTCCGAGGATCAAGCGGACCAGAGGAGCCCCTCGCATCATGGTGAACCGACAGCAGCCCACCTCCATGCCGATCCACAAGTACCGCCCGTACGACCAGGTCGACATCCCCGACCGCACGTGGCCGGACAACCGGATCACCGTCGCCCCCCGCTGGCTCTCCACGGACCTGCGCGACGGCAACCAGGCACTGATCGACCCCATGTCGCCCGCGCGCAAGCGCGAGATGTTCGACCTGCTGGTCAAGATGGGCTACAAGGAGATCGAGGTCGGTTTCCCGGCCTCCGGCCAGACCGACTTCGACTTCGTTCGCTCGATCATCGAGGAAGAGGGCGCGATCCCGGACGACGTCACGATCTCCGTACTGACCCAGGCCCGCGAGGACCTGATCGAGCGGACCGTCGAGTCGCTGAAGGGCGCCAGGCGCGCCACGCTCCACCTGTACAACGCCACCGCGCCCGTCTTCCGCCGCGTGGTCTTCCGCGGCTCCAGGGACGACATCAAGCACATCGCCGTCGACGGCACCCGCCTGGTGGTCGAGTACGCGCGCAAGCTGCTGGGTCCCGAGACGGTCTTCGGCTACCAGTACAGCCCCGAGATCTTCACCGACACCGAGCTGGACTTCGCGCTGGAGGTCTGCGAGGCCGTCATGGACGTCTGGCAGCCCGGCCCGGACCGCGAGATCATCCTGAACCTGCCCGCCACCGTGGAGCGCTCGACCCCCTCCACGCACGCGGACCGCTTCGAGTGGATGTCGCGCAACCTGTCCCGCCGTGAGTACGTCTGCCTGTCCGTCCACCCGCACAACGACCGCGGTACGGCGGTCGCGGCCGCCGAGCTGGCGCTGATGGCCGGCGCCGACCGCGTCGAGGGCTGCCTGTTCGGCCAGGGCGAGCGCACCGGCAACGTCGACCTGGTCACCCTGGGCATGAACCTGTTCTCGCAGGGCGTCGACCCGCAGATCGACTTCTCGGAGATCGACGAGATCCGGCGCACCGCCGAGTACTGCAACCAGATGGAGGTCCACGCCCGCCACCCGTACGTCGGCGACCTCGTCTACACCTCCTTCTCCGGCTCCCACCAGGACGCCATCAAGAAGGGCTTCGACGCGATGGAGGCCGACGCGGCCGCCAAGGGCGTCACGGTCGACGACATCGAGTGGGCCGTCCCGTACCTGCCGATCGACCCCAAGGACGTCGGCCGCTCGTACGAGGCCGTCATCCGGGTCAACTCGCAGTCCGGCAAGGGCGGTATCGCGTACGTCCTGAAGAACGACCACAAGCTGGACCTGCCGCGCCGGATGCAGATCGAGTTCTCGAGGATCATCCAGGCGAAGACGGACGCCGAGGGCGGCGAGGTCACCCCGAAGGACATCTGGGCGGCCTTCCAGGACGAGTACCTGCCCAACCCGGGCAACCCCTGGGGCCGTGTCCAGGTCCGCAACGGCCAGTCCACGACGGACAAGGACGGTGTGGACACGCTCACCGTCGAGGCCGAGGTGGACGGCGTCGAGACCACCCTGGTCGGCACCGGCAACGGCCCGATCTCCGCGTTCTTCCACGCCCTGCAGGGCATCGGCGTCGACGCCCGGCTGCTGGACTACCAGGAGCACACGATGAGCGAGGGCGCCTCCGCGGTGGCCGCCTCGTACATCGAGGTCGCGATCGGCGACAAGGTGCTGTGGGGGATCGGCATCGACGCGAATACGACACGCGCGTCGCTGAAGGCGGTCGTCTCCGCCGTCAACCGCGCCACGCGATAGGGCTGTTCACCTGCGTTTCTCCGGTCCCGTCCGCCTCACCGGCGGGCGGGACCGCTGCGTCTATCCGGCCATGTCGGCGAGTGGCCCCGTACGGGGTACTGACTCCGCGTCCACAATGTGGCTAACATCACGCCAACGCGGCGATGTTGCCGTGGGGTTACGGAGGTGCGAACGTGCTGCCAGTATGGGGACGAAACGGCCGGTTTGTCCGCGTCGGCACGTTAGGCGTTTCCCGCATCCTCGGCATCAGGACGGCGTGGACCACCGTCGGCGACGGCGAGTTCTTCTGCCCGGGCTGCGGAGGCGACCGCAACTACCAGCGCCTCACCGGCCGCCGTCGCCTCACCTGCTTCGGCGTCCCGGTCGTGCCGCGCGGCGAGACGGGGCCCGTCGTGGAGTGCGCGGCCTGCGGCAGCCACTACAGCGCGGACGTCCTCGACCACCCGACCACCACCCGTTTCTCGGCGATGCTCCGGGACGCCGTCCACACCGTCGCCCTCGCCGTGCTCGCCGCCGGGGGGACGTGCGCGCGTACGTCGCTGGAGACGGCGGCGGGCGCGGTGCGCGCGGCCGGGTTCGACGACTGCACGGAGGAACAGCTCGCCGCGCTCGTGGAGGCGCTGGCCGCCGACACGGGGCGTCTCTTCGGCGACGGTGAGCCGTGCGGGCCCGGGCTGACGATAGAGCTGCACGAGGCGCTGGACCCGCTGGCGCCGCATCTCGCGCCCCCGGGGCGGGAGGCGATCCTGCTCCAGGGCGCGCGGATCGCCCTCGCGGACGGGCCGTACACACCGGCCGAGCGGGAGGCGCTCACGACGGTGGGCGCGGCGCTGACGATCTGCGCGGACGATGTGACGCGCCTGCTCACGGCGGCGCGCACGCCGTCCTGAACGCTGTGCCGTCCCGGCGGGGGCGGGCGGGCATGTGCGGGTCCGGCGGGGGCTGGTCGCGCAGTTCCCCCGCGCCCCTGAAAAGACCGCGCAGTTCCCCGCGCCCCTGAAGGGTCCCTACAACAGGCCCGCGCCCGCCAGGAACTTGCCCACCCTCTCGGTCTCCTCCGCCGACAGGGGGATCTGTGGTTCCGCCGTGGCGGGGCAGGCGATGACGCCCCGCAGGTGCAGCGCCGCCTTGAAGGCGCCGAGGGCCGACGAGCTGCCGCCCATCCGCCCGGCATCGCCCACCCGCACCATCCCGAACAGCGCGCACAACCGCTCCTGCTCGGCCCGCGCCGCCTCCCACTCGCCCGCCCGGCACAGGCGGTACAGGCGCACGTACCCCGCGGGATCCACGTTCGCCAGCCCCGGCACCGCCCCGTCCGCCCCCATCGCCAGCGCCGAGTCGACGACCAGCTCGGACCCGGTCAGCACGCTGAAACCGGTGACGGCGGGGTGCGCCCGGGCCCCGGTCACGACAGCCCGGAAACCGCCCTCGTCCCCGCTGGAGTCCTTCAGCCCGGCCAGCACCCCCGCCGCGGCCAGCTCCAGCACCAGCTCCGCGCCGAGCTTGGAGTGGACGCCGGCGGGCAGGTCGTACGCGAACACCGGCACGGGCGAGCGGGCGGCGACGAGCCGGTAGTGGCGGGCGATCTCCACCGGGTGCGTACGGGTGTAGAAGGGGGCCGTCACGACCACGGCGTCGGCGCCCGCCCGTGTGACGTACCGGACGTGGTCCAGGACGCGCGGGGTCGTCATGTCGATGGCGCCGGCCAGGACGGGGACCTGGCCCGAGACATGGCCCGCCACCGTCTCGACGACCAGCCGCCGGTGCCGGTCCGGCAGGTACGCGGCCTCGGACGACGTCCCGAGGACGAACAGGCCGGCCACCCCGGCCTCCAGCAGGTGGTCGACCAGCCTGGTCAACGAGGGGACGTCCACCTCGCGGTCCGGTGTCAGGGGCGTGCAGACGGGCGGTACGACACCGGTCAGCGGGGCGGGAAGGGTCATCGGGGCTCCCTCGGGACGTCGGCGCGGATGTCGGTCATGGCGGTGGCCTCCGGTACGGCGGTGACGGCCTCGGCGACCAGGTCGCGGGTCGACAGGCCGTCCTCCACAGGATGGTGGCAGCGGAAGCGGTGCCCGGGGGCCGACGCGGCCGCGAAGTCCGGCATGTCCTGCGCGCACACCGCGTCCGCCCGCCAGCAACGGGTCCGGAAGGGGCATCCGCTCGGCGGGCGGGTGGCCGAGGGGACCGGGCCCACGAGCGGGATCGGGTCGATGGGGTCCAGCAGACCGGGCGTCGCCGAGAAGAGGGCGCGGGTGTACGGGTGCCGGGAGCGGTCCGTCACCTCGCCGGCCGGGGACTCCTCGACGATCCGGCCGAGGTACATCGTGACGACCCGGTCGCTCATCCTGCGTACGGTCTGGATGTCGTGCGAGACGAACACCAGCGCCAGGCCGAACCGCTCCTTCAGGTCGAGGAGGAGGTTGAGGATCTGGGCGCGGACCGAGACGTCCAGCGCGCTCGTCGGCTCGTCGGCGACCACCAGGTCCGGGTCGAGGGCCAGCGCCCGCGCGATGGCGACCCGCTGCCGCTGGCCGCCCGACAGCTGGCCCGGGAGGCCGTCGGCCAGCGCCTCGGGAAGGCCCACGAGGGACATCAGCTCACGTACCCGGTCGTCACGCTCAGGGCCTGTGCCCCGGCGGTGCACGTCGAGCGGGTCGCGCAGGATCCGGCGTACCGTCAGGCGGCGGTTCAGGGCCGTCGACGGGTCCTGGAAGATCATGCCGGTGCCGGCGCCCACCGTGGTCCGCCGCTCGGCCGGGGCCATCGTCCACAGGTCGGTGCCGCGCAGGGACACCCTCCCGGACGTCGGCCGCTGCACCCCCACCAGGACCTTGGCGAGCGTCGACTTGCCGCAGCCGGACTCGCCGACGACGCCCACCGTCTCGCCGGGCGCGACGGTGAGGTCGGCGCCGGTCAGGGCGTACACGCGGTCGCGGGCGAACAGGCCGCCGGTGCGCGCCCTGTGCACGACGTGCACGTCCGACAGCCGTACGAGGGGGGCGGCCGGCCCGCTCGTGTCGCGGCTCATGTCACGGCCTCGATTCCGTCGGTGCGGCCGGGTGCGACCGCCGGGTGGTGGCAGGCGACCTCGTGGCGGCCGGGCGGGCCGGTGAGGCGCGGAACCGTCGTACGGCACACCTGCGTCGCCAGCGGGCAGCGGTCGGCGAAACGGCAGCCCG
Organism: Streptomyces sp. V3I8; assembly: GCF_030817535.1. Lineage (NCBI taxonomy): Bacteria > Bacillati > Actinomycetota > Actinomycetes > Kitasatosporales > Streptomycetaceae > Streptomyces > Streptomyces sp. V3I8. The sequence goes on from NZ_JAUSZL010000002.1 coordinate 5,843,108, forward strand.
CCGGGAAGTCGGCGGGAGAGGGCACGGTCCCCTTGATCTGCGTCATGCGCTCGGCCGCCGACTCCAGCGACAGGACGCTGCCGAGGAGGCCGCGCGTGTAGTGGTGCGAGGGCGACTCCACCAGGTCCGCCGTCACGCCCGACTCCACGATCCGGCCGCCGTACATCACGGCCACCCGGTCGGTGACGTCCGCGACGAGCGCCAGGTCGTGCGAGACGAGGACGAGCGCGAAGTCCAGCTCGGCGCGCAGCCGCAGCAGCAGCTCCATGATCTGCGCCTGCACGGTGACGTCGAGGGCCGTCGTCGGCTCGTCGGCGACGATGAGCCGGGGGGCACGGGAGAGCGCCATCGCGATCAGTACGCGCTGGCGCTGGCCGCCGGACAGTTCGTGCGGGTAGCTGCGCAGGGTGCGCTCCGGGTCGAGGCCGACCAGTTCGAGGAGTTCGGCGCCCGTGCGGGTGCCGCCCCGCCTGACCACCTGCTTCAGCTGGGCGCGGATCGACATCGCCGGGTTCAGGGAGGAGAGCGCGTCCTGGTGGACCATCGCCATCTCGTGGCCGAGGAGCCGGCGCCGTACGCTCATCGGTTCGCCGGCCAGCTGCCGCTGCCCGAACCGCACCCGGCCGCGCACCCGGGCGCCCTTCGGCTCCAGGCCCATCACCGCCAGGGCCGTCAGCGACTTGCCGCAGCCGGACTCGCCCACCAGGCCCAGCACCTCACCGGGCTGTACGTCGAAACTGATGCCGTCGACGATGTCGACGCCCCCGTGGCGGGCGTCGAAGCCGATCGCCAGGTTCTCGACGCTCAGTACCGGCTGTCGTCCCGCGGGCAGGGGCCGGGCCCGGCCGCGCAGCCGCCGGGCCGCCTCGGGGAGGCCCGGCAGCTCCAGGACCTTCCCGCTGCCCGGCTCGGGCGCCTCGAACCGGTCCTCCTCCTCGCGCGCCCGCACATCGCGGGGCGCGGGCGCTGCCCACGCGTCCGAGACGCCCTCGGCGAGGATGTTCAGGGACAGCACGGTGACCAGCATCAGCAGCCCCGGGAACACGGTCGCCCACCAGCCGCCGGTCAGCACCATGTTCTTGCCGTCCGCGATGACACTGCCCCAGGACGGGTCCGGCGGCCGCACGCCCGCCCCGACGAAGGACAGCGACGCCTCGAAGACGATCGCCTCGGCGACCTGCACGGTGCAGAACACCAGGACCGGAGCGGCGCAGTTGACGGCCACGTGCCGCCACACGATGTGCGGGGTGCGCGCTCCGACGACCCGCTCGGCCGTCACGTAGTCCTCGCCGTACTGGGCCATCACGTTGGCCCGTACGACCCGGGCCGTCGGCGGCATGTAGAGGAACGCGATCGCGCCGATGAGGATCGGGATGCCGCCGCCGGACACGGCGACGAAGACGGCCGCGAGCGCGATGCCGGGGAAGGCCATGACGATGTCGAGGCAGCGCATCAGCGTCTCGTCGAGCGCCTTGCGCGAGGTCGCCGCGACCGCGCCGACGACCGCGCCCACGACCAGCGCGAGCGCCGTCGCGCCCAGGCCGATGGCCAGGGACCAGCGGGCCCCGTACATCAGCCGGCTCAGGATGTCCCGGCCCAGGCTGTCCTGCCCCATCCAGTGCTCGCCCGACGGCGCGCCCTCGCCGTGGCCGCCGTCGGTCAGCGGGAACTGTTCGAGCGGGTCGTGCGGGGCGACGAGCGGGGCCAGCAGCGCGGTGAGGACGACCACCCCGATGACGACGACGGCGATCCGCGAGGCCAGGGGGAGCCGGGTGAACCCCTTGAGGCGGACGCCGGGCAGGGACAGGGCGTCGGTGAGCCGCCTCCGGTACATCGGCATCATGCCCCGGCACCCCTCAGACGCGGGTTGACCAGCAGATAGAGGATGTCGATGACCAGGTTCACGACGACGAACCCGAAGGCGATGGTGAGGACGCCGCCCTGGACGACGGCCGGATCACCGTTCTTCACGGCGTCGATCATGAGCTTCCCCATCCCCGGCAGGTTGAAGATCGTCTCGATGACGACGGCGCCGCCGAGCAGGTAGCCGACGCGCAGGCCCAGGACGGTCAGCGGGTTCATCAGGGCGTTGCGCAGCACGTTCCGGCCGACCACGACCACCGGGGGCAGCCCGCTGCCGATCGCGGTCCGTACGTAGTCCTTGTCCAGCTCCTCGACCACCGCCGTACGGACGATCCGGGTGAGCTGGGCGGCGACCGGCAGCGACAGGGCCAGCGCGGGCAGCGTCATGGTCTTCAGCCAGCCGGTGAACGAGTCGGCCGGATTGACGTACCCGCCGGTCGGGAACCGGCCGAGGTCCACGGCGAGGTACTGGATCATCAGCAGCGCCAGCCAGAAGCCGGGCGCCGCGACCCCGGTCAGGGACACGACCCGGATCAGCTGGTCGAGGAGGCGGTCCCGGTGGATCGCGGCGGTGATCCCGCCGAGCAGGGCGAGCGCCACCGCGATGCCGAGTCCCAGGAAGGTCAGCTGCATCGTGAGCGGCAGCGCGGTGGTGACCTGGTCGGCGACCGGCGCCCGGGTCAGCGCACTGACCCCCAGGTCGCCCCGGAGCACGTCCCCGACGAAGTCGAAGTACCGCACGAGGAACGGGTCCAGCAGCCCGTTGCGCTCCCTGAAGTCGTGCAGCTGCCGCTCGGTCGGGTTCGCCCCCTGGAAATACGCGGACGCCGGATCGCTGTCCGAGAACCGCATGACGACGAACACGAACAGAATGATCCCGAGCATGAGCGGCACGAGCAGAACGATGCGCCGAACCAGGATCCGTACGACCGCCGCCACAGCTACTCTTTCTCCTCGCTGTCGCCGGTTCGCCCCGTCAGGCCCATTTCGCCTGCAGCACGTTTATCCCGGGATAGGGCTGTGCCCGGACACCGGTGAGGTCCTCGGGATCCCAGGCGGTGATCAGCTCGTTGTGCACCACCGGATAGATCACCGCGTTCTCGGCGACGATGTCGATGTAGTCCTGGGTCATCGTCTTCTTCTTCGCGGGATCCGGCTCCCGCGTGGCCCGGTCCATCCGTGTGAAGAGGTCCTTCGCCACGGAATCGTTCTCCCAGCGCGCATACCGCATCCAGGTGTTTCCGGGCCCGTAGTTGTAGTGCATGATCAGGTCCGCGTCGAGCCCGAACTGATTCGGGTTGGAGGCGGCGGCGACGACCTGGAAGTCCTTCTTCTGGTCGAGCTTCGTGAAGAGGGCGGCCGTCTCCTGCGGTTCCAGCGTCGTCTCGACCCCGATGGCGTCCCAGGACGCCTTGATCGTCGGCAGGCAGTCCACGATCCAGCTCACGTTGACCGCCATCAGCGTGACCTTCAGCCCGCCGGCCCCGGCCTCCTTCAGGAGCGCCCTGGCCCTCGCCGGGTCGTGGCCGTAGACGGCCGCCGCCTTCCGGTACGTCGGATTCCCCTCGTTCAGGTACGACGAAGCGGCCTTCCCGTGGCCGCGCAGTGCGGCCTGGATCATCTTCCCGGTGTCGATCGCGTAATGCAGCGCCTGCCGTACCCGTACGTCGTCGAACGGTTTGTGGGCGGTGTTGAAGAGGAGGAAGAGATGGTTCATCCCCGCCCCGCCCTCGACCTTCAGACCGCCCTTCTCCAGCTGGGAGATATGGGCGTACGGGATGTTGTCGGAGATCTGCGCGCCCGCGCTGGACCCCGAGATCTTCGCGACCCGCGGCGCGGCGTCCACCATGGTCAGCCAGTTCATCTTCTTGAAGGCCGCTTTTCGCGGCCCGTTGTAGTCCGCGAACGCCTCGAAGGTGGTGTTGGATTTCGGGTGGTGCGCGGTCTGCCGGTACGGGCCGGAGCCGACCGCCTTTCCCGTGGTCGCCTCGTCGAGGGCGCCCGCTGCGCCGAACACGTGCCGGGGCATGATCTTCGCGAGCGTGAGCCGCTGCGCCCCGTCCGGGAAGGGGAACTTGAGAACGAGTTCGACGGTGGTGTCGTCGACCTTCCTCACCTCCTTCAGCCAGGACACGAAGAAGTTCCCGGCGAGGGTCGTCGTCCCCGGATCGAGTACGCGCCCGTAGGTGAAGACCACGTCGTCGGCGGTCACCGGCCGCCCGTCGTGCCACGTGGCGCCCGCCCGCAGCGTGAACCTCCATGTGGTCGCCCGCAGGTCCGCCGGCACCTCGGTCGCCAGGGCCGCGTACGGCTCACGGCTGATCGGGTCGGTGTCCAGCAGCCCCTCGTAGACGTGGTGGTTGCCGGCCATCGCGAACGCGGAGGCCGTCATCAGGGGGTCCCAGCTCTGGTCGTTGCCGTAGCCGATCACCGCGGTGAGCGTCCGGTCGGCACCCTCGCCCCCGCCGTCCGCCTCGGTCGTGGACTCCGGCCCGGACGAGCACGCGGAGAGGGACGAGGCGATCGTGGCGGCCGCGCCCAGCGCGCCGGAGTACTTCAGGAACGACCGGCGGCGCAGCGCCGGTGCGGGGGTCGCGTCGCGCACGGTTCCTCCAGCAAGGAGTGGGAGATACGACGTCCTACGTCCAGGTGCAGCGTGACGATAGGAGGACCCGTGGGAGCGGTCAAGGGAACACGCACGAAGCCCGTGCTCGCCGCACGCGCGATCGGTGACGCTCCGGGGCCGCGCCGCGAAACGGTTACTGCGACCCGGAGTCGGCCCCGGAGTCGGCCCCGGACTCGGAGGCGGAGTCGGAGTCGGACGTGCCGGTCCCGGTCGGTTCCTCGGCCGGGCTCCGGGGCGCGTCGGCCGGCCGGGCCGTGGCCGCCGTCGCGTGCTGCGCGGTCTCCAGGGCGTGCAGGCGGCGTCTGATGTCGCGGAGCTCGGTGAGGAGGGTGTCGGGGCGGTTGATCCTGGTCACGGGGTGCTCCTTCGGTTCATGGGGTACTGGGGGCGGGTACGACGGTCAGCTGGACCTGCTCCTCGCCCGCGTCGTTGCCCGGAGTGACCTCGATCCCGGTGATGCGTACGCCGAACCGGGTGCCCTCGGGAAAGAACATGTCCTTGATGACGACGAGGGCGTCGTCGCCGACCTGGTAGGAGCCGAGTACGGGTTCCAGGTCGGCGCGCACGGTCAGCTCGGGCAGGACGACGGGGGCCGAGACGGCGGCCAGGGCCGACCGGGCCTGGGAGCGCAGGAGGGCCGCGTCGGTGAGATGGACGTAACTGACCTCGGTCTCGGTGAGCGGGCGCCCGGTGGAGGGGTCCTCGACGACCGCGACGAGCTGGCTGCCCTCGCCCTGTTCCCCCAGGGCGAAGACCCGGCTCGCGGTGGAGGCGCCGTCGGCCGGCCAGGTGTAGCCGATGAGGTTGGCGCCGTACTCCCACACGTGCGGGGTGCCCTGCTGGCCGAGGTGCGGGGTGCCGACGCGGAGTCTGCGTACGGGACGGCCGTCGCTGCCGTACGCCATGTCGAAGACGAAGTCGGGGCCGTCCTCCAGACTGGCCAGTTCGCGCAGTGCCTCGCCGGTGCTCCTGAGGTCGCTGCCGGGGTACACCAGGGTGCGGGTGATGCCGGACGGGGCCGTGGACTCGGGGCGTATCCGGATGTCGCCGCCGGGATGCGCCTGGGCGATGGCGACGAGGTCGCGGGCGATGTCGCTCTGGTCGCGGTCGGTGAAGGGGACGGTGACGGAGGCCAGGTCGGGGGCGGCGGGATCGAAGTCGGCGGGCAGGACGCGGCGGTGGTCGAAGTAGGACAGGAATCCGGCCGCCCCGATCTCCAGGTGCTGGTCGGCGGAGGTGTACTTGAGGGTCCACACCACCCCGCCCCACACGAGCACGCCGTCCCGTTCGACGTAGAGGGCGGCGCGGCCGGGCTCGGTGAGTTCACGGGGGCGGTGGACGGTGACCCGCGGATCCCCCAGGGCCAACCGGGCGCGGAACTCACCGGCTTCGTTGAGCTCGGTGCTGAACGTGGCGTCGTACAAAGGGAGTTCGTCGGTGACGGCGCCGGTGGCGAGGTCGGCCGTGTAGTAGGTGTAGCGGGTCGGGGCGCGGGTCATCAGCCGACCAGCCAATTGGTGTCGAGGTAGACTATTTGGTTGACGGGGAGCGGGATGTCCTGGGGGAACACCGCCACGGCTCCGTTGGTGCGGAGCATGCATTCCAGGCCCCGGGTCACGCCGCCCAGCGCGGTGTACCAGTGGTGCCCCATCACCGGACGGAAGCCCGCCGGGACGTTGACGACGACGGCGCCGTTGGTCGGGACGGCGACCGAGGTCCGGATGGCGCCCCGCAGGTGGACGACGGATCCGATCCGGCGGACCCCCGGTGTCTCGTTGTTGTACACGGCCCAGTTGGCGAGCAGGGTGACGGGAGCCCAGCCGGTGTCGTCGTTGACCGCCTGCCAGCCCACCGAACTGTCGTACCACTCCAGGTGGTTGGTGTCCCAGCGGTGGATGTACATCCCGGAGTAGGGGTACGTGGGCCGGCCGCTCTCGCCCGAGACCCGCAGGATGCCGCCGGCCGCGGCGACCCAGGGGCGCAGGTCGTCGATGTCGGCGGCGGCGACGGACGAGGCGTTCCTCGCGACCCTGATCCGGGCGAGCGGGACGAGGTCGCCGCTCACCGCCGGATCGGTGGGGGTGGCGGCGGCGGTTCCCTTGACGAGCTCGACCGTCATGGCGGTCGTGGCGTCGCCGTACTGCGCGTCGCGCTGCCGGGCGACGACGAGGTCGTTGCGCGGGTTGGCGGTGTCGGCGGGGTTCGTGCCGAGGACGTCGAGGGTCTTCTGCTGGCCGAGGGTGACGAGGTAGGCGCCGGCCGCACTGGCCCGGGTCCCCTGGATCACGCCCTGGAACGGAGTGACGGTGACCTTGCCGGAGACGGTGGCGGTGGCCTGGACCCGGCCGGGGTCCCCGGTGGCCGGCCGGAGGCCGCTGCGGGCCTGGACCGGGCCGGCCCCGGGCGCGGCGAGCGCGCCGGTGGCGAGCCGGGCGTCCTCGGCGTCGACGAACCCGCCGGAGACCCAGCCGGAGTCGCGTTCTGGAGTGGGCGTGCTCATGAGAATGCCTCTTCCGGTCGGGGTGTCACGGAACGGGGAGGGCCAGCACGCGCAGGCCGGTGTAGTGCGCGGCGGGCGAGAACACGGCCGCGGTACCGGTCGTCATGCCGCCGCCCCGGGCGACGTACTGCGTCAGCACCAGCTGCGTGGCCGCGGGGAGCAGCCGGTGGCCGCTGGCCACGCTGGTGGTGATCCCCGTGGGACCGCCGTGGAAGCAGGCCAGGGCCGTGGCCGTGCCGTCCTGCTCGCGCACCACGTGGTCCCACCGCTCGTTGGGACCCGAGGTCTGCGCGGTCAGCTGCGCCGTCACCAGGAGCATCCGGGGGTAGGGCGCCGCCGCCACGGTCACCTGGTTGAAGGTGTACCCGGTGGCTCCCGCCGATCCGTTGGTCAGCGGCCAGCCCGCGTCGGCCGGGCCGAAGAACTGGAGCGCGCCCGTGGCCGCCGGACGCCAGGCGGTGCCGGCCCGGACGAGGTCGAGCCCGGTTTCGAGGTCGTACAGCCGCTGCCCCCCGTAGCCGTCGGCAGGCAGCGACTCGTGGACCTGGAGGGGGAGCACCCCGCCCGCGGCGACCGTGGAGACCCGCAGGTCCTTGATGTCGTCCTTGGTGACGGATCCCGCGTTCGCCCGGACGGTGATCGCGGCGAGCGGAAGGTGGTCGCCGGTGACCGTGGGCGCGACCGGGGTCACCGCGGCCTTGCCCGCCACCACCCGGACGACCATGCCGTCGCTCTCGTCGCCGTACTGCCGGTCGGTCTGCTGGGCGACGACGAGGGCGATGCGCGGGTTGGAGGGGTCGGCCGGGGCCGCGGTCAGCACGTCGAGGGTCTTCTGCCGGGCGAGCGTGATCAGATACGCGCCCGCGGCGGTCGTACGGGTGCCCTGGACGACCCCCTGGAAGGGCCGGACCGTCACGTTGCGCGAGGGCGTGGACGCCGCCTCGACCTGGCCGGGACTGCCGGGGCCGGGTCTGATGCCCGTGCGGGCCGCGATCGGGTTGCCGGGGTCGGCCGCCGCCGAGGCGAGCACGCCGGTGGCGAGCCGGGCGTCCTCGGCGTCGACGACGCTGCCGGAGAGCCATCCGGAGTCGCGCTCGAAGTCAGCCATGCGGGCGTTCCTTCTGTCTGTGGGGCCGGGGGAGAGGATTTCAGAGCCAGGCGTCGCGCCACTCGGCGGTCAGCCGGGCGGCCGGGGTGTGGTCGCGGGCACGGAAGAGCACGGGCGTTGCGCCCGGCCGGAGCGGGAACCAGTCCGAGCCGGGCAGCAGGGTGGCGCGGCGCGAGGCGGTGCCCTGGAGCAGGACCGAGCGCGCGTCGGTGTCGACGAGCAGGAACTCGCCGTCCTCGAGGCTCAGGTCGAAGGCCAGTTCCTCACCGGTCCCCGTGTTGCTGATCACCGGCTGGACGCAGGGCCCGGCGATCCGCCAGACCGGCCAGGTCGGGACGGTGCCCTTGTTCTCCAGCAGCAGCCGGCCGCCGGAGGAGCCGCTGCCGAAGTCCAGCGGGAAGGTGAGCGGGAAGGCGATCCCGCCGCTGGAGGAGGGCAGCGGGCAGGCGCTGACGTTCAGTCCGTACGAGTACCGCAGCGGGTCCGGCGCCGTCATGGTCAGGGAGAACTCGAAGGCCCCGGACCTCCGGTCGACGATCTTCGTCTCCGCGGTGAGCCGGACCAGCGCCCTGCGGGTCCGGTGCGGTTCGGTGACGACGAGCGGCAGCAGCGTGCTCCCGTCGGCGAGTACGGCGGCCAGGCGGTCCTTGGCCGCTTCCCGTGCGGCCCGTTCGGGGGCGATGGCCATGCCTTCCAGGGTGATCACGCGGGGGCCCCGGTAGGAGGGGGCGTCGAAGGCGCCGTGCCGCTCGGGGCGGTCGGTCAGGGTGAGCCGGACCGGCGGGGTGGCGGCCCAGCCCTGCTCAGCGGTGACCCACCACTCGACCTCGTCGTCGTCGACGGTGTTGCCGGCCCAGCCGTCGACCTCGAACACCGGCTGCTGGAGCTGCCGCGCGGTCATCGCTTGGCCGCCCAGGCGAGTTCGCGGGCGGTGATCCGGCCGATCTCGTACTCGGACTGCCCGGGGCGGGGGTGGACGTTGACGGTGACGGGGGAGGCCGCGCCGCTGCCGGCGCCGTGGCCCGCCGGCCGGGCGGCGGTACCGGCGAGGGCGTACCCGGGTCCGATCACACTGCGCGCGGTGGCGGTGGCGAGCCGTCCGGCGGCCCCCGCCACCCGGTTCCCGGCGCCCTCCATGCCGAGGGCCAGGCCTTCGCCGATGTTGCCGCCGAAGCCCATCATCACCTTGGACGGACTGGAGATGCCGAGGATGCTGCGGATGGGGCCGGGGATGGTGTCGACGATGAACCTCTTGACGGTCTGGAGCAGGGCCGAGGCCGAGTTCCTGATGCCGTTGACGAGTCCCATGACGAGGTCACCGCCCAGGCCCGTGAGCCGGCCGGGCAGTTCGGCGAAGAAGCCCCAGATCTTCCCGGGAATCCCCCGCAGGAAATCGACGGCAGCGTTCCACTTGTCGACGATCCAGTCCCGCACCGTTGCGACGGCCTCCTTGATCCGGTCCCAGTGCTTCACGATCGCCAGCACGGCGATCCCGACGGGTCCGGTGAGGATGGCGACGAGCAACGGCCAGTTGGCCTTCAGCCAGTTGACGACGTTCTTCCCGGCGTCGATCAGCCAGTTGACGGCGACCGACGCCCCCTTCATGACCGTCCCCACCACCTGCCCGATCACCTTGAACGCCGCCTGCATGACGGCCTGCACGGTCTTGGACTGCATCGCCATGTCGACGAGCTTGGTGATGAGGGGCATGACGAGGGCGAGGATCGCGCCGAGGATGTTGGCCTTCATGGCGGTGTTGAGGCCGCGCTGGGCGGTGGTGGCGGTGCGCAGCCCCTGGCTGAACCGGGAGAACAGCCCGCCGCCCGACGCCGCGCTGCGCCCCGCCCGCTGGACGTCGGCGGAGGCCCGGGTGGCGGCGGTCCGCATCTGGTTGAGCCCGCCGCTCGCCTGCGTGGCGGCGCTCCGCAGCCGGCCGGTGGCGGTACCGGCCTGCGTCGCGGCGCTCCTGAGCCGGTCGACCGAACCGGCGGCACCGGTCACCGCGGTCCGCATGCGGGTGACGGCACTGCCGGTGCCGGTGGCCGCGGTGCGCATCTGGTTCAGCGCCCGGCTGACCGATACGAGTGACGTCTGCATGAGGGATGGGCTCCGTCGCTGTCGCCGTGATGATCGTCATGAAACGAACCGTCATCGCCGCAGGGCCTGTTCGAGTCCGTTCATCTGGTTGCGCAGGCTCTCGATGGACCGGCTCGCACTTGTCGCGCCGCGTTCCAGGGCGCCGACCCGCTGCATACCGGTTCCGACTTCCTTGTCCAGCCTGCCGACCTGCTTGCGGCCTCTGTCGATCTCGCGGTCCAGGGCGCGGACCTTCCCGAGAGCCTCGTCGGTCCTGGTGCGCACGGCCCTGCTGCGGTCGTCCGCGCTGTGCGCGACCTGGCTCACCCTGCCGACCCTGGTGTCGAGGGTGGTGATGCGCCGGTGCAGTTGCTGGTTGTCGCCCAGGAGCTTCTGCCTGATGTTTTCGACCTTGGCCCGGAAGTCGCTGATCTCACGTCGCAGTTGCTGGTTCCCGGTCTGCTGGGTCCGGCGGATGCCGGACTCGACGGTGGTCAGGTCCTGCTTCAGGCGTGCCACCGCCCCCTTGACCGCCCGGATCTCCTTCAGGAGGTTCTCGGGCTCCTGCTCCTTGAGTTCCTTCTTCCTCCCGTCCGAGCGGAACAGGTTCTGGAGCATTGCGTCGTAGCGGTCCTGGATACCGAAGATCTTGACCGGGTCGAAGACGTTGAATTCGGCCTTGAGCCCGTTGACCGCGAGGTTGAGACCCGCGAGTTCCGACTTGAGACCGCTGATCGGCGTCTGCGCCATCCAGGCGCGCTGGATGGCTTCTTCGGACTCCGTCCGGGCCTTCTGGAGCTCCTGGACCGTGGTCCGCAGACCTGCGAAGTGGGAGTCGACGGAGGTTCTGAGGAGGTCGACCCGGTTGTCGACGGCATGGGTGAAGAGCTGTGATCCGACGAATTCAGTGACCCAGCCGGGGATTTTGTTTTCCGGAGGTGGAGTCGCCATCGGTGTCCTGTCATCACGGGGAACTGAGGAACGCCAGAATCTCGGTCGGGCTCGCGGCGGGGCGGGGCGTGCCGGCCGCCGCCTCGGCCTCCGGTCCGGTCCGGGCCGGACGGCCGTCCGGTCGCGGCAGTGGGTCCGGGTAGGGCGCCGGCGCCGTGTCCTCGTCCCGGTTGACCGTCGCGAACATCCAGTTGGCGACGGCCAGGTGGTCGACGACCGCGGCGAGGAGGTGGTCGGTGACCGTCCAGTCCGCCTGCTCGCCGTGGACCGCCCGGGCGAAGGACGAGTCGGCGGGAAGGTGTTCGGTCAGGACACGCAGGCGGCGGGAGGAGAGGCGGCCCCGGTACCAGTCGAGGAGGTCGACCCCGTAGTGGCGGAGCAGATCCGCCTCCAGCGCCTCGGCGTGCTCCTCGACCAGCGCACCGAGGCTCAGCCTTCCCCCAGCGTCATGCCCGTCTCGCTGCCGTAGGCCTCCAGGATCGCGGAGACGTCCTGAACGCTGGTGTCGTACTTGCAGAAGCGCTCGAACTGCTCGGGACCGAGCAGCAGGGCCAGCAGCCCGTCGATATCGTTGTCCTCCAGCGTGGCGATCTGCTTGGCGACGTTGCGCGAGAACTCGGTGGGCAGACGGAACACGTCCTCGTCCACCTCGAACTCCCAGTCCTTCCCGACGGTTTCGAGACGCTGGGCGCGGGCGGCATTGACGTTGAAACGGGCCATGACGGGCGGCTCCTCGCGGTGGACGAACGGGCGGGCGGGTCCTCAGGCTGCGCTGAGGCTCGGATCCTTCATCAGGAACGTCGCCAGCGGGGCACCGTTCACCGTGGCCAGTGCCGTGAACGTGACGCCCAGTTTCACGGGCGCCGTACGGACGAGGGAGATCTCCTCCGTCTCGGTCACCTGACCCCGGCCGACGATCAGCCGGTACGTCACGTCACCGCCGTCGGCGAACTCCAGTCCGAGCATCCGCTCGTCGAACTTCGGCTCGGCCTCCAGGTCGTACTTGTAGAGGCCGGACCCGGCCGCGGTCTCCTTGACCTGCCCGCCGCCGAAGAAGAACGGCAGGGTGTCCTCGTTCAGCTGGAGGAGCTGGAACTTGAAGCTGAGGTCGCGGTCGGAGTAGACGAACCGGGCCGCACTGACGCTCTGCCAGGTGTCCACCGGGTCCAGCTTGTCCTTCTTGGAGATCTTGATCCCGTCGGTGGTGGTGTAGCCGAGGTCCTTCCAGCCGGCTCCCCACGCGGCGCCGGTGTCGGCGGGCGGTGCGGTGGCGAGCGGGGCGATGAGCACACGGCCACTGCCCGCGACCCGGATCTCCTTGGCGTTCGTTCCGGCCATCACTGCTCCTTGGTTGGGAGAGGGACACGACGTGCTGAAGTGGGTGGAGGCCGGCGGCTCAGGCCGGGCGGACCACCAGGCGGGTGGTCGAGACGTAACGGTTGGCGGTGGCGTGCCGGTAGTCGGGCAGCCAGCGCGGACCGTCCTCCTCGACCACGTCGACGACGGTCGCCGCGCCGTGCACGGCTCCCCGGAGCTGGAGCATCAGGGCGCGGGCGACCAGGGAGACGGTGTGGGCCACGGCCTTCGAGGGGCCGTACACCTCCAGATCGACCAGCGGGTTGTCGAGCCGCGGGTCCTCCGCCCAGGCCCCGCCGACCCGGGAGACCAGCACGGCGCGCTGCGAGCCGTCGAATCCGGCGGGCGGCTGGACGTCCACGACGACCCCCGCCAGCTCGCTCCTGTCCTTGAGGAGATCGACGACCAGCCGCTCCACGTCCGGGAAGGTGATGTACGGCTCAGTCATCGCCGGACTCCGGCTCGGGGTCCGCCTCCTCCGCGGGCCGGGCGATCACCCCGAGCGCCTCTCGTGCGGTCTCGTCGCTCACCTCGACCACATCGCCGGGCTCATGCCCGTTCCACCAGTAGGTCAGCAGGATTTTCGGCACAGCACCTCCCCCGAGTGTTCGCTGTACGGCTGCCGTCGCAGCAACTACCGGAATCTCAACTTCCGTAAATATTCGGCTAGTTGACTGCTCAGAAGTGCAAAGGTAACCAATGCCCCCAGGGGGAGGCGGGTCGCTTCATGTTTCGGATGGGTAACGATTGGCCGTTCGGGGCGGGAGTCTCCGGTTGCCCGCGGGAGGCGCCGTGGCCGCACCCGTCGCCGACCGACGCGGATCCCGGCCGGCGGCGGGACGCGGACGGCTCCCGCCGCGTACGGTTCGGCGCATGTCCGGGTGGCGCGCATCCGGCGACCCCGGAAACCCCCGGTCGCTGACGCGCTCCGCCGTCAGCGGCGGAACCGGGTCGGGGACCGCCTGGGAACCGAGGGGTGCCGGATGAGCGGGGAGCAGGGCGGCGCGGGCTGGGACGAGCGGGCGCCGGGTGTGCTCCGGCTGCCGTCCGGGCGGCTGGTACGGGGCCGGGGGCTGCGCGGTGCACCGGATCCCGAGGAGGTCCGCCCGACGTACGGCGTCTACCTCCTCGGCCATGAGCCGCCCGGAGTCCCCTGGGAGGCGCGGTGGGTGAAGTGGCCCGACTTCCGGCTGCCCGGCGACCGGGCCCGGGCGCGGAGGGTCCTGGCGGAGGCCTGGGAGCGGGCCGCGGACCCCGCCGAACGCGTCGAGGTCGCCTGCTGGGGAGGCCGGGGGCGCACGGGCACGGCTCTGTCCTGTCTCGCCGTCCTGGACGGCGTGCCGGCCGGGGAGGCCGTGGAGTTCGTCCGGCGGCACTACGACCGCCGCGCCGTGGAGACGCCGTGGCAGCGGTCGTACGTACGCAGGTTCGCGTAGGCGGCGCAGGCGGGAACCCCTTCGGCCCGTACGGGTGGATCTCCGGTAACAAAAACTTCTCTTCCGTGTTTATCGGTTCTTGACCTACAAACGCCTTCGTCAATTGTTTCCGCGGCGTTGCCCTCACTCATTTGCCGCGCATCCGAGTAAGCGTGACGGCGTTAGCGAGATATGACGAAAGCAAGGATCCTCGGCACTCCGGTCCAGGCCCGGGCGGGTGTGGGAAAACTGCCCGCGGCCCTTGAAGTGGAGATGGGCCGGTACACCTATACGCCCGCCTCCGCCTATTCCGCGCCGGGTGCCCGCGGCAGCTTGCACGGTGACGGCGCATCGGTCGAACTGAGCGTCACCGAAACGCTGTTGGGCGACCTTCTGGACTCACTGAACAGTGCTCAGGACGAGCTGGATCAACGCTGGGGCGCCCAGGGGCGGCCCGGCGGCAATGTGGCTTGCGCATGAGGGGAAGAGCGTTTTCCGTGAACGACGACTACGCCCATCTGTTCGCTCCGGACGACCGCGCGCACAACGCCGCGCCGGGTGCCGGACGGCATCGCGGTCCCGTCGACACGCGGCATGGGGACTTCCGCCCGGATCCCCTCCACCCGGCCTGGGACCCGGTCGAGGAGCTCACCCACCTCCTGCAGGACGCCGTCTCCGGGGAGCGGCTCGCCGTGGTCCCGCCGCCCCGCAGCGAGGCGGCGCCCGACGCCGGCCCCACCGACGACCCGATGGACAACCTGGCACGCATCACCGCCGAACTGCCGGCCATCCGGCCGTCCTCCTCCCGGCACGGGCACCGCAGGACGCGGGTCCGCACCTCGCGCTTCACCTGGCTGCAGACCGTCAGCTTCCTGATCGCCGCGGTCGCCGCCGTCATCGTCTCGATGGTGAGCGTCTTCGGCGGGATGGTGTCCTACGTCCCCCTGCGCCATGTCGCCTCCCGCACGCAGGGCAGCACGGCGGTCTGGTGGCCCCTGCTGGTCTACGGCCCGTGGATGATGGCCTCGCTGTCCATCCTGCGGGCCGCACTGCACCGGCGCCGCGCCGTGCACTCGTGGGTCGTCGTCCTGCTGTTCTCGTCCGTCGCGATGGCGCTCTGCGCGGCTCAGGCCCACCGCTCCTTCACGAGCATCGCCACGGCCGCCCTGCCGGCCCTTGCCGCCCTGGCCTGCTTCCAGCAGCTCGTCCGCCAGATCACGATGACCCGGCCGCCCCGCCAGAGCGCGCCCCGGCACCGGCTGCGCGACCTCACCGCCCGGCGGGCCGCACCTCCCACGGCGGCGGGTCCGGGCACCCCGGACGTCCCCGCCGCCCGCTGAGGCCGGACCCGGGGCCACAGGCCACCCCTCGTGGAACCGGCCGGGAACGGGACCGCGTACCGGATGCCGTCCGGGGAGCCACCGTGGCGGAACGGTTCGGTACGGCGACCGCGTACGCCGACCGCGTACGCCGACCGCGCGCAGCCGGAGGAGGTCCCCGGGGCCCGGGCCGCGAAGGTGATCGGGCACCCCGGCCGCACCCGCCGGCCGCGTACGGGAGAATGGGCGCATGAGCCTGTTCCGCGACGACGGCATCGTGCTGCGCACCCAGAAGCTGGGTGAAGCGGACCGGATCATCACCCTGCTCACGCGCGGTCACGGGCGCGTACGGGCCGTGGCACGGGGCGTGCGCCGGACCAAGTCGAAGTTCGGCGCCCGCCTCGAACCGTTCTCGCACGTGGACGTGCAGTTCTTCGCGCGCGGGAGCGAACTGATCGGCCGCGGGCTGCCGCTGTGCACGCAGAGCGAGACGATCGCCCCGTACGGCGGCGGCATCGTCACCGACTACGCCCGCTACACCGCCGGCACGGCCATGCTGGAGACCGCCGAGCGGTTCACCGACCACGAGGGCGAGCCCGCCGTCCAGCAGTACCTCCTGCTCGTGGGCGGGCTGCGCACCCTCGCCCAGGGCGAGCACGAGCCGCACCTCATCCTCGACGCGTTCCTGCTGCGCTCGCTCGCCGTGAACGGCTACGCCCCCAGCTTCAGCGACTGCGCGCGCTGCGGGATGCCCGGCCCGAACCGGTTCTTCTCGGTCGCCGCGGGAGGTTCCGTCTGCGCCGACTGCCGGGTGCCCGGCAGCGTCGTACCCTCGGCGGGGGCTCTGGAGCTGCTCGGCGCGCTGCTGACGGGGGACTGGGCGGTCGCGGACGCGTGCGAGCCGCGGTTCGTCAGGGAGGGCAGCGGCCTGGTGTCGGCGTACCTGCACTGGCACCTGGAGCGTGGACTGCGGTCCCTGCGGTACGTCGAGAAGAGCACCTGACCGAACAGCTGTACCTGACCTGATCCGAGGGAGACGAGAAGCAGATGGTGGTACGCGGGATCCTGGGGCGCCAGCGCCGCGAGTACAAGACGCCGGAGCCGCACCCGTCCGGTGCGCGGGCGCCCAAGCTCCCCGGAGAGCTGATCCCGAACCATGTGGCGTGCGTGATGGACGGGAACGGCCGCTGGGCCAAGGAGCGTGGACTGCCGCGCACCGAGGGGCACCGGGTCGGCGAGGGCGTCGTGATGGACGTCCTCAAGGGGTGCCTGGAGCTGGGCGTCAAGAACCTCTCGCTGTACGCCTTCTCCACGGAGAACTGGAAGCGGTCGCCCGAGGAGGTCCGCTTCCTGATGAACTTCAACAAGGACGTCATCCGGCGCCGGCGGGACGAGATGAACGATCTCGGCATCCGGATCCGCTGGGTCGGCCGGATGCCCAAGCTGTGGAAGTCCGTCGTCCAGGAGTTGCAGGTCGCCCAGGAGCAGACGCGCGGGAACGACCTGCTGACCCTGTACTTCTGCGTGAACTACGGAGGCCGTGCGGAGCTGGCCGACGCGGCGAAGGCGATGGCTCTGGACGTGGCCGCCGGGAGGCTCGACCCGGACAAGGTCAACGAGAAGACCATCCAGAAGTACCTGTACTACCCGGACATGCCGGACGTCGATCTCTTCCTGCGGCCCAGCGGTGAGCAGCGCACGTCGAACTACCTGATCTGGCAGTCGAGTTACGCCGAGATGGTGTTCCAGGACGTGCTGTGGCCCGACTTCGACCGGCGTGATCTGTGGCGGGCGTGCGTGGAGTACGCGTCGCGGGACCGGCGCTTCGGCGGGGCCGTCCCCAACGAGGACCTGCTCGCCATGGAGGCCGACATGCGTGGTCGCCCCGAAGGAACCTGAGCCCCCTCCGGCCCGCAGGTGTAAAAGATCGCGCAGTTCCCCGCGCCCCTAAAAAAGCTCCCCGCGCCCCTGGGTATTCAGGGGCGCGGGGAACTGCGCAATCTTCTGGTTTGACCCCCACCGGGCCGCAGCCGACAGCGGACGGTCAGTTCTCCGCCTGGCCGCGCGCAGCGCACTCCGCGCAGGTGCCGAAGATCTCCACCGTGTGGGCCACGTTCACATAGCCGTGCTCCGAGGCGATCGCCTCCGCCCACTTCTCCACCGCGGGCCCCTCGACCTCCACGGCCTTCCCGCAGACCCGGCACACCAGGTGATGGTGGTGGTCCCCGCTCGCGCAGCGGCGGTACACCGACTCCCCGTCGGAGGTGCGCAGCACGTCGACCTCGCCCGCGTCCGCGAGCGACTGCAGCGTGCGATACACCGTCGTCAGCCCGACGGAGTCCCCCTTGTGCTTGAGCATGTCGTGCAGGTCCTGCGCGCTGCGGAACTCGTCGACCTCGTCCAGCGCCGCCGCCACGGCGGTGCGCTGGCGGGTGGAACGGCCCCGAACGGGCGGTCCAGCGGTCGTCACCGTTGCCTCCAAACGTCTGCGGCTTGCCGGGCCATTGTGCCAGCCCCGGCCGGGCGCGGTCAGACGCCGACCTTCCCGGGCGGCCTGCGGCCCGCCGGGACGACGCACTCCGCCGGGTCGCCGCCCTCCTGCGCCGCGGCCTTGGCCGCGGCCCGCGCCCGTCGCCGGGCCAGCGGCGTCGCCACCACCGTGAGCAGCGCGAACGCGCCGATGGTCAGCAGCACGATCGTCGCCCCGGGCGGCACGTCCTGGTAGTACGAGGTCACCGTGCCGCCGATGGTCACGCTGACCCCGATCGCCACCGAGAGCGCGAAGGTGGCCGCGAAACTCCGGCTGAGCTGCTGCGCGGCGGCCACCGGGACCACCATCAGCGCGGAGACCAGCAGCAGGCCGACCACCCGCATGGCGACCGTGACCGTGACGGCGGCCGTGACCGCCGTCAGGAGGTTGAGGGCGCGCACGGGCAGCCCCGTCACCCGCGCGAACTCCTCGTCCTGGCTGACCGCGAACAGCTGCCGGCGCAGCCCGACCGTCACGAGGACCACGAAGGCGGCCAGGAGGCAGATCGCCGTCACGTCCGACTCCGACACCGTCGAGAGCGAGCCGAAGAGGTACGAGGTCAGGTTGGCGTTGGAGCCGCCCGGCGCGAGGTTGATGAACATCACGCCGCCCGCCATGCCCCCGTAGAAGAGCATCGCCAGCGCGATGTCGCCGCGCGTCCTGCCGTACCAGCGGATCAGCTCCATCAGGACCGCACCGAGCACGGAGACGGCGGTCGCCATCCACACCGGGGACCAGGACAGGAGGAAGCCGAGGCCGACCCCCGTCATGGCGACGTGGCCGATGCCGTCGCCCAGCAGGGCCTGGCGGCGCTGGACCAGGTAGATGCCGACGGCGGGCGCGGTGACGCCGACGAGGACGGCCGCGAGCAGGGCCCGCTGCATGAAGGCGTAGTCGAGGATTTCGAGGTTCATGGCGAGGTCCGTAGGGGGTCCGTGGCGATGTTCATGGCGGTCAGCTCAGCAGTCCGGTCCGGATCGGTCCGGCGTCGTGGGCCGCGTGGGGGTGTACGTGGTCGTGGCCGGGCAGGGCGTGCTGGCCGACCGCCCGCGGGGGCGGGCCGTCGTGCAGGACGCAGCCGTCGCGCAGGACGACCGCGCGGTCGATCAGCGGTTCGAGCGGGCCCAGCTCGTGCAGGACCAGGAGGACGGAGGTACCGGCCGCGACCTGCTCCCGCAGGGTCCGCGCGAGCACCTCCTGGCTGGCCAGGTCCACCCCCGCCATCGGCTCGTCCATGATCAGCAGTTCGGGTGCGGAGGCCAGGGCGCGGGCGATGAGGACGCGCTGGTGCTGTCCGCCGGAGAGGGCGTCCACGGAGTCCCTGGCGCGGTCGGCGAGACCCACCAGCTCCAGGGCGTGCCGTACGGCCTCGCGGTCCTCCTTGCGCAGGACGCCGAAGCGGGCGCGGGACAGCCGCCCGGAGGACACCACCTCGGTCACCGTGGCTGGCACCCCGCCCGCGGCGGTCGTGCGCTGCGGTACGTATCCCACGCGCGCCCAGTCGCGGAACCGGCGCCGGGGCGTGCCGAACAGCTCGACCTCGCCGCCGGTGACCGGGACCTGGCCGATGACCGTGCGGACGGCCGTCGACTTGCCGGAACCGTTGGCGCCGAGCAGCGCGACGACCTCACCGCGGTGCACGGTGAGGTCGATGCCGCGCAGGACGGGGCGCGAGCCGAGTTCGGCGGTCACTGAGCGCAGGGATATGACAGGGTCCCGATGCTGGTCAGCCGTCATGACTCATGCCTTCCGTGGTGTGCGTACCGCGTTACGTCACTTCGCGTCACTTCGCGCCGAGGGCCTTTTCCAGAGCCTTCAAGTTCGACCGCATGACCTCGATGTAGTCGTCGCCCCTGGACTTGTCGGTGATGCCCTCGAGGGGGTCGAGTACATCAGTCCTCAGCCCCGCGTCGTCGGCCAGGGTCTTCGCGGTCTTGTCCGAGACCAGTGTTTCGTAGAAGACGGTGGTGACGCCGTCCGCCTCGGCCTCCTGCTGGAGTTCCTTGATCCGGGCGGCGCTCGGCTCGCTCTCGGGGTCGAGGCCGGAGATGGACTCCTGGGTCAGGCCGTAGCGCTCGGCGAGGTAACCGAAAGCGGAGTGGTTGGTGAAGAAGACCTTGGAGTCGGTGTCCTTCAGCCCGTCCTCGAACTCGGTGTCGAGGTCGCCGAGCTTCTTCGTCAGCGCCTCGGTGTTCTTCCTGTAGTCCGCCGCGTTGTCCGGGTCGGCCTTCTCCAGGGCCTTGCCCACGCCCTCGGCGACCTGGGAGTACTTCACCGGGTCGAGCCAGATGTGCGGGTCGGGGCCGGACCCCTCGCCCTCCTCCTCGGCGTGCTCGTCCTCGCCCTCGTGGGAGTGGCCCGCGCCGCCGTGGTTCTCGAGTTCGGTCAGGGTCGCCGCGTCGACCTTGGTCCCGATGCCGGACTGGGCGACCGCCTCGTCGACGGAGGGCTGGAGGTTCTTCAGGTACAGGACCACGTCCGACTCCTGGAGCTGCGCCGTCTGCTTGGCGCTGATCTCCAGGTCGTGCGGCTCCTGACCGGGCTCGGTCAGGCCGGTGACGTCGACGTGGTCCCCGCCTATCCGCTCGGCGAGGAACTGCATCGGATAGAACGACGCCACGACGTCGAGCTTCCCGCCGCTGCCGGAGCCGGCGGCCTCGGAGTCGGACGAGCAGGCGGAGAGGGTGCCGAGACCGAGGGCGGTGACCGCCGCGATCACGGTCGCGGACATGTGGCGTCGTCGTACGTTCATGACAGTCATTTTCAATGATTCTGGAAACGATTGTCAATAACCGGAGTTGTGACCTGGGCTTCATCCCGGTATGCGACGGTGCGACCGCCGGGGGCGGCCGTGACCTGGAACCGATTTGATCCGGAGGGCGGGGCCGCCGGTAATCTGAGGCATTCGCTCTGAAGCAATCGCTGTGAAGCAACCGCCCGCCCGTCACCCGACCGCCACCCCCCATCGAGGCGCTTCGCGCCGCACCAGTCAATTTTCGCCCGTCGTCGTAATGAAGAGAGCACCGTGGCCGCCGACAAGATCGACTCCATCGTCAGCCTGAGCAAGCGCCGTGGCTTCGTCTATCCGTGCAGTGAGATCTACGGCGGCCAGCGGGCCGCCTGGGACTACGGACCGCTGGGTGTCGAGCTCAAGGAGAACATCAAGCGTCAGTGGTGGCGCTACATGGTGACGTCGCGCGAGGACGTCGTCGGCCTCGACTCCTCCGTGATCCTGGCGACCGAGGTCTGGGTGGCCTCCGGTCACGTCGCCACGTTCTCCGACCCGCTCACCGAGTGCACCTCCTGTCACAAGCGGTACCGCGCCGACCACCTCGAAGAGGCCTACGAGGCCAAGCACGGCCGCCTCCCCGAGAAGGGCCTGGCCGACCTCAACTGCCCCAACTGCGGCAACAAGGGCACCTTCACGGAGCCCAAGCAGTTCTCCGGCCTGCTCTCCACGCACCTCGGCCCGACGCAGGACAGCGGCTCCGTCGCCTACCTGCGCCCCGAGACCGCGCAGGGCATCTTCACCAACTTCGCCCAGGTCCAGCAGACCTCGCGCAAGAAGCCGCCGTTCGGCATCGCGCAGATGGGCAAGTCCTTCCGCAACGAGATCACGCCCGGCAACTTCATCTTCCGCACCCGCGAGTTCGAGCAGATGGAGATGGAGTTCTTCGTCAAGCCGGGCGAGGACGAGAAGTGGCAGGAGTTCTGGATGCAGGAGCGCTGGAACTGGTACACCGGCCTGGGCCTGCGCGAGGAGAACATGCGCTGGTACGACCACCCGGCCGAGAAGCTCTCGCACTACTCCAAGCGCACCGCCGACATCGAGTACCGCTTCCAGTTCGGCGGCAACGAGTGGGGTGAGCTGGAGGGCGTCGCCAACCGCACGGACTACGACCTCTCCGCGCACTCCAAGGCCTCCGGCCAGGACCTCTCCTACTTCGACCAGGAGGCCGGCGAGCGCTGGACGCCGTACGTCATCGAGCCGGCGGCCGGTGTCGGCCGCGCGATGCTGGCGTTCCTGCTGGACGCCTACGTCGAGGACGAGGCGCCCAACGCCAAGGGCAAGATGGAGAAGCGGACCGTGCTGCGGCTCGACCCGCGGCTCGCGCCGGTGAAGGTCGCGGTGCTGCCGCTGTCCCGCAACCCGGAGCTGTCGCCGAAGGCCAAGGGCCTCGCGACCGCCCTGCGGCAGCACTGGAACATCGACTTCGACGACGCCGGCGCGATCGGCCGCCGCTACCGCCGGCAGGACGAGATCGGTACGCCGTTCTGCGTGACCGTCGACTTCGACACGCTCGAGGACAACGCGGTGACCGTGCGCGAGCGGGACTCGATGAAGCAGGAGCGGGTCTCCCTCGACCAGATCGAGGGGTACCTGGCGAGCCGCCTCGTCGGCTGCTAGCCGCTCGCGGACGGCGCGGCAGTCGTTCGTCCACGGGTGCGTCGCGGCCGGCCGCGCAGTTCCCCGCGCCCCTGGGTAAGTGGCCCTCGGCCCCCTCACGTACGTGAGGGGGCCGAGGGCTTTTCGGTTGCCGGGATGGTGACAGCTGACAGATATTGAAATCTGTCAGCTGTCATGCCAAGGTGGGGGCATCGCTTCGTCACGGACGTACAAGGAGTGCCAGATGATCCACCGGACCCTCGGAACCACCGGTCCCCAGGTCTCCGCCCTCGGACTCGGATGCATGGGGATGTCCGCGCTGTACGGGGACGCCGACCGGGGCGAGGCCGTCGCCACGATCCACGCCGCCCTGGAGGCCGGCGTCACGCTGCTCGACACCGGCGACTTCTACGGCATGGGGCACAACGAGATGCTGATCGGCGAGGCGCTGCGGAGCGCCCCGGCAGCCCGGCGTGAACAGGCCCTGGTCAGCGTGAAGTTCGGGGCCCTGCGCGATCCTCGGGGCGCCTGGTCCGGCTACGACGGGCGGCCCGCCGCGGTGCACAACTTCGCGGCGTACTCGCTGCAGCGGCTCGGCGTCGACCACATCGACGTCTACCGCATCGCGCGCGTCGACCCGGACGTCCCCATCGAGGAGACCGTCGGCGCCATCGCCGAACTCGTCGAGAAGGGGTACGTACGGCACATCGGGCTGAGCGAGGTGGGCGCGCAGACCGTGCGCCGGGCGGCGGCCACCGCCCCGATCGCGGACCTGCAGATCGAGTACTCCCTCGTCTCGCGCGGCATCGAGGACGAGATCCTGCCCACCACCCGTGAACTGGGCATCGGCATCACCGCGTACGGCGTGCTGTCGCGCGGCCTGATCTCCGGGCACTTCACGCGCGACCGGCAGCTCGCCGCGAACGACTTCCGGGCGTTCAGCCCCCGCTTCCAGGGCGAGAACCTCCAGCACAACCTGAACCTCGTCGAGGCGCTGCGGAAGATCGCCGAGCGGAAGGGCGTGTCCGTCGCGCAGATCGCCATCGCCTGGGCGCTGTCCCGCGGCGAGGACATCGTGCCGCTGGTGGGCGCCCGCACCCGGGAGCGGCTGACGGAGGCCCTCGGGGCGCTCGACGTCGTCCTCGACACCGCCGACCTCACCGCGATCGAGGACGCGGTGCCGGCCGGGGCCGCCGCGGGCGACCGCTACCCGTCCGCGCAGATGGCACACCTCGACAGCGAGCGCTGACCGCGCCGCCGGTACGGTCGTCACCATGGGGACCACCGAGATCCTGACCGCCGAGCGCATCCTCGAGGCGACCGAGGAGGTGCTGCGCCGCCACGGGCCCGCGAAGGCCACCGTGGTGGACGTGGCCCGCGCGCTCGGCGTCAGCCACGGCAGCGTCTACCGGCACTTCCGTACGAAGGCGGCGCTGCGGGAGGCGGTCACCAAGCGGTGGCTGGACCGTACGTCGGAGATGCTCGACGCCATCGTCGCGCAGGACCGTGACCCCGAGGCCCGCCTGCGGGACTGGCTCGCCGCCCTGTTCACCGCCAAGCGCCGCAAGGCGGGCGACGACCCCGAACTGTTCGCCACGTACATGGTGCTCACCGGGGAGAGCGGCGAGGTGGTCGGCGAGCACATAGCCACCCTGACCGGCCAGCTGACGACGATCATCCGGTCCGGTGTCGACTCGGGCGCCTTCGCCGTCGCCGACCCCGCCGCCGGAGCCCTCGCCCTCTTCCACGCCACGGACCGCTTCCACGACCCGTGCCATGCCGGTGCGTGGGAACAGCCCGCCGTCGAGGACGAGTTCGCGGCGGTCGTGGAGCTGGTGCTGCGGGGGCTGCGCGCCTGATCCGGCCGCGGGCCCGGCGAGGTGCGGTTTTTCAGGTGCGCGCCGGGTCCACCGTCGCCTGGTGCGCCTGTGTGAGGTGTTCCTCGGCCTTCAGCCAGGGCAGGAACTGGGCCGCCCTGCGCCAGCCGCACGTATCGCATCTGATCGTCCGCTGCATGCCCGAGCGCTGCACCCGTACGACGTGCTCGCGGCCGTGCTGGTCCCAGCGGCTCACCTTGCTGGTGTTCGTCTGCACCGTGCGCCTCCTGGTCGTCGCGCTCCGGTTCCGGCGCGCTATGGAGTGTGCAGCAAGAACAACATCAACAGGGGTCCGTGTGAAGTGAGTTCTGTGCGCGTTCCGCGCGTTGCGGGGCTCGTGGTGCAGGTTCTAGCGTGCAGGTATGACAGGGAAGTGCCAGACCTGCGGGCGCCCGATCGAGGGCGGCGGGGGCCCGGGCCGGACGGCCTCGTACTGCTCGCAGGCGTGCCGTCAGCGCGCCTACCGGGAGCGGCGGCGGCCGGCCGCCGCGCCCGCCGGGGAACTGGTCGCCGACCTGGGCGACCGGCTGCGGCGCCTGCGGCTGGAACCCGCGCCCGCCTTCCACGCCGATGTGGAGGCCGTGTCGGCGCGTTTCGCCCAGTTGCGCCGGCTCGCCCGGGCAGCGCGTGAGACCCACGGGGCCGAAGAGGCCGGTGGGGCCGAAGAGGCCGGTGGGACGGAAGGGGTCGCCGCCACCGCGGACGGGGAATCCGTCACGCCCGCCGCCGTGACGAGTGCCGGCGCCGCGGCCCCCGGTGTGCCGGACTCCGGTACCGCGGTCCCCGGTGTGCCGGACTCCGGTACCGCGGTCCCCGGTGTCACGGGTTCGCGTGTGACGGAATCCGGTGTCGTGCGGGCGGCGGGAGAGCGGGCCGGGGAGGGCGACTTCGACGCCCTCGTCGAGGCGCACCGCAAAGAGCTGCGGGTGCACTGCTACCGGATGCTCGGTTCGTACGACGAGGCCGAGGACCTCACCCAGGAGGCGTTCCTGCGGGCCTGGCGGGCCCGGGACGGCCTGGCGGACGTCGGCAACCCGCGGGCCTGGCTCTACACGATCGCCACCCGTGTGTGCCTGGACTTCCTGCGCGGGCACAACCGGCGGCCCGCCCCCTACGAGCCGGTGCCGGGCATGGACTCCGGTGACGGCCCGCCGCCCCCGAGCGTGCCGTGGCTCCAGCCGTTCCCCGACGACCAGCTGCCCGGGGCCGTCGGGCCCCGGCCCGAGCCGGACGAGGAGGCGGTGGCCGGCGAGACCCTGGAGCTGGTCTTCCTCACCGCCATCCAGCACCTGCCGCCCCGCCAGCGGGCCGCGGTGATCCTGCGCGACGTCGCCGGCTGGTCGGCCCGGGAGACCGCCGACCTGCTCGGCTCCAGCCAGGCCTCGGCCAACAGCGCCCTGCAGCGCGGCAGGTCGGCCCTGCGGGAGGCGCTGCCGGGCCGCCGTGAGGACTGGTCGGCGCGTCCGCCCACCGCCGGCGACCAGGAACTCCTGCGCCGCTACATGGAGGTCGTGGCCCGGGCCGACATCGACGCCATGGTCGAGCTGGTGCGGGAGGACGCCGTGCTCACCATGCCGCCCAACCCGTTCTGGTTCACCTCGCGCGACGCGCTCTTCGCGTTCGTGCGGCCGAACCTCGATCCGGCCTCGCCGATGTTCGCCGGCCACTGGCGGCACCTTCCGGTGCGGGCCAACGGCCAGCCGGCGGTCGCCGGTTATCTGCGACGGCCCGGGACCAGCGTCTTCCGGGCCCAGCTCATCGACGTCCTGCGGGTCGAGGACGGCCTGATTGCCCAGATCACCACCTTCGAACCCCACCTGTTCGCGGCCTTCGGACTGCCCATGACGCTCTGAGCCCCGTTGAGCCCGTACGCGACCTGTACGGTCGGTGAAGTCCGTACGGGGCCGTACCGGTGGCGCCGGGAGCGATGAGTTTCCGCGGCGGGCACGTCATACAGGACGACGGGCGCACCACGCGCCCCCACCGAAGGGTCGAAGAGCCATGCTGCAGAACAAGGTCGCGGTCGTCTACGGCGGAGCGGGTTCCCTGGGCGCGGGTGTCGCCGAGGCGTACGCGGAGGCCGGGGCG
Organism: Streptomyces sp. V3I8; assembly: GCF_030817535.1. NCBI lineage: Bacteria > Bacillati > Actinomycetota > Actinomycetes > Kitasatosporales > Streptomycetaceae > Streptomyces > Streptomyces sp. V3I8. Next base: position 5,869,204 of record NZ_JAUSZL010000002.1, read on the forward strand.
CGGGTGTTCCTCGCCGGCCGGACGGAGAAGACGCTGCGCGAGGTCGCCGACGCGACCGGGGCCGCGTACGACGTGCTCGACGCCGGTGACGAGGAGGCCGTCGAGGCGCACGCCGCCTCGGTCGTCGAACGGGCCGGCCGCATCGACATCTCGTTCAACCTGGTGCCGCGCGGCGACTTCCAGGGCGTCCCCCTGACCGACATGTCGGTGGCGGACTACACCCGGCCGGTCACGCAGGGCATCACCTGCCAGTTCATCACCGCCCGGGCCGCCGTCCGCCGGATGTCCGCACAGGGGTCGGGTGTGGTCCTCGCCCTCAACAGCGGTTCCCACAACGGCAGTCCGATGCTGGGCGGCACCGGGGCGGCCGACGGCGCGCTCGACGCGCTGATCCGCCAGTTCGCCCAGGAGGCCGGTCCGGCGGGCGTCCGCGCGCTCGGCATCTGGACCGCGGGCGTGGTCGACACCCTCACCCCCGAGAAGCTGAGCGCCGCCGGTGCGCCCGCCCCGGACGAGGCGGCCGTCGAGGGCATCCGCGCGCACCTCGACAGCCTGCGGATGACGAGGCGCTCGCCCCGGATCGCGGACATCGCGGCCCTCGCGACGTTCCTCGCCTCCGACGCGGCGACCGGTCTCACCGGCACCTGGGTCAACGCGACCGCCGGGATGTTCCCCAGCTGACCGGCCCCGGGGCGGGCGGCTCAGGTGATCTCGCGGGGCAGCCGCAGGCTCAGGGCGGTGGTGAGGACGACACCGGCGAGCTGCACGAGCAGGGTCACCGCCAGGGCGTCGCCCATGCCGTGGCCCGGGACGAGACTCAGGAACAGGGTGCCGAGGGTGGCGACGCCCAGGGCCAGCGCGGACTGCTGGACGGTGATCATGACACCGCCGCCCACCCCGGCGCGGTCCGCCGGCACCTCGGAGAGGACGACGCGGAACAGGACGGGGAGCTGCAGGGCCTGTCCCGCGCCCGCGACGATCACCCCCGGCCAGAGTTCGAGACCGCCGACGTGGGGCCAGGAGCCCCACACCGTGAGGGCGAGGACGCCCACGCCGACCGCCTGGAGCAGGCCGCCCGCCGTCACCACGCGCGTACCCCAGCGGGTCACGAGGCGGGGGCCCAGCAGCGACATCACGAAGAAGGAGAGCGCCATCGGCGCGAGGGTGAGGCCGGCCCGGACCGGGCTCAGGCCCACGCCCTGCTGGAGCGCCACCGCGATGACGAACATGAAGCCGCTGAAGCCGATGGAGAAGGGGACCATCATCACCAGGCCGCGGCGCAGGGGCAGGTTCGAGAAGAGCCCCGGCGGGACCAGCGGGGTGCGGCCCCGGCGTTCCGCCCGGCGCTCGACCAGGTAGAAGGCGGTCGCCGCGACGGGGGACAGGGCGAGCGACAGCCACGTCCACAGGGGCCAGCCCGCCGCCCGGCCCTCGGTGAGCGGGGCGAGCAGGGAGACGAGGGTCACGGCGAGCAGGACCGTGCCGGGGACGTCCACCGGCTGCGGGTGCTGCGAGCGCGTCTCGGGGACGGCCCGCGCGGCCAGGAACAGGCCCAGCAGCACGACGGGTACGTTCACCAGGAAGACCGCGCGCCAGCCGGTGCCCGCGATGTCCGCCGCGACGAGGACGCCGCCGAGTATCTGCCCGGCCACCATGGAGAGGCCGGCCGTGGCGCCGTACAGGCCCATCGCCCTGGCGCGGCGCGGTCCCCGGGTCGCCGCCTGGATGGTGGCGAGGACCTGCGGGAGCATCGCCGCGGAGGCCGCGCCCTGGGCGGCGCGCGCCGCGACGAGCGTCCAGGCCGTCGGGGCGAGGCCGCACGCCAGCGAGGTCAGCCCGAAGGCCACCATGCCGCCGAGGAAGAGCCGGCGCCGGCCGAACATGTCGCCGAGCCGGCCGCCGAGGACGAGGAGCACGGCGTACGCGACTCCGTAGCCGGAGACGACGAGTTCCAGGACCGCGTCGCCCGCGGCCAGGTCGTGGCCGATCGTGGGCAGGGCGACGTTCACGATGAAGAAGTCGACGAGGGGCAGGGCCGCGCCGAGCAGCACGGTGAACAGTCCGAGCGCGCCGAGCAGGGGTGGGCCGGCCGGCGGGCGGGTGGTGCGGGGAGCCAGGGTTTCGGTCACGGAACCGATCGTCCGCCCGTTCCCAGCCGGGTACCAGAGTCTTCTTATCCTGGTAGGAGGAGTACCTGGCAACAGGGTCCGCGGGACGGCAGGCTGGAGACATGACGATCACGGCCGGGGAATCAGGGGTGGGTACGGCGGCAGCCGCAACGGCGGGGGCGGGGGTGGGGGTGGTCGCAGGGGGCCTGGTGGGCGTACGGGAGCCGTCGGCCGCCGGTGTGCCCCTGCGCGGGCCGGACGGGCGGCCCGCGGGGGAGTCGGAGGTACGGCGGCACGAGCTCGCCGCGTTCCTGCGGCACCGGCGGGAGCACATCACGCCCGAGCAGGTGGGCCTGCCGCGGGGCAGCCGCCGCCGCACGCCGGGGCTGCGGCGGGAGGAGGTCGCCCAGCTCTCCTCGGTGGGCGTCACCTGGTACACGTGGCTGGAGCAGGCCCGGGACATCCAGGTCTCCGTGCAGGTCCTCGACGCGCTCGCCCGCAGCCTGATGCTGGACTCGAACGAGCGGGCCCATCTCTTCCAGCTGGCCGGCGCCGTCGACCCGACTCCGGCGTGGCGGTGTCCGACGATCACACCGGCGCTGCTGCAGATGCTGGAGCAGCTGGAGCCGCTGCCCGCCTGCATCCAGAACAGCCGGTACGACATCCTCGCGTACAACCGCACGTACGGCCGGCTGCTGTGCGACCTCGACGAGGTGGCGCCGGAGGACCGCAACTGCATGCTCCTCATCACGACCAACGAGCAGTGGCGGTCCTCGATCGTGCTGCTCGACGAGACGGTGCGGCTGATGGCCGCGAAGTTCCGGGCGGCCATGGCCGGGCATCTCGCCGATCCCGCCTGGAAGATGCTGCTCAAGCGGTTGTGCGCCGAGTCGGAGGAGTTCCGGGAGGTGTGGGGGCGGCACGAGGTGGTGGGGGCGCGGAGCAAGACGAAGCTGTTCGACAACCGGTACGTGGGGCGGCTGACGCTCGTCCACACCGATCTGTGGCTCGGGCCGGCGCAGGGGGCGCGGATGGTGACGTACGCGCCGGCGGACGGGGAGTCGCGCGAGCGGCTCGAACGGTTGCGGGGCGCTGCGGGGCGGGCCTGAGCCGTGGGGGGACCGGCCCGCACGTGCGGGCCGGTGGGGGTTGGTCGCGCAGTTCCCCGCGCCCCTGGGGAGGCGGGGCGGGGTCAGTGGATGCTTGCCGACTCCTTGATTTCCGGCGCTTCCAGTGCGTGGGCCGTGCGCTCGGCGGAGCGGCGGGCCCGGGGGCCGCTCGTCGCCGCTCCCACCACCAGGACCACGAGGCCGCAGGCCGCGATGATCCACCATGCGGGCCGCGCCGCCGGGACGAACGCGCCCCGGTAGGAGGCCGTGCCGACCCCCGAGGCCAGGACCGCGCCTATCACCGCGACGCCCAGCGTCTGGCCGATCTGACGGCTGGTGGAGGCGACCGCCGCCGCCACCCCCGCCTGCGCCCGGGGCATCCCCGAGACCGCCGTGTTCGTGATGGGCGCGTTCACGAAACCGAAGCCCAGCCCGAACAGCACGTACCCGATGACAAGCGTCACGTTCGCCGTCTCCGCCTCGAACGCCGCGAACAGCACCCCGCTCGCCGTCATCGCCGTACCGGCCACCAGCAGGGACAGCCGCGGACCGCGGTTGCCGACCAGGCGGCCCGACAGCGGCGCGCAGACGAACGTCATCGCCGCCATCGGCAGCATCCACAGTCCCGCGTGCAGCGCGCTCAGGCCCCGCACGTTCTGCAGGTACAGCGTCGACAGGAAGAGGAACCCGCCCAGCGCCGAGAACGCGCTGACCGCCACCACCGTCGCCCCGCTGAACGGCGCCGACCGGAAGAAGCGCAGGTCGATGAGGGGTTCGTCGCGCCTCGGCTCGTACCAGAGCAGAGCGGTCAGCGCGGCGAGCGCGACCGCGCCGAAGACGACGGTCTCGGCGGCGCCCGAGTCGGGCGCCTCGATGATCGCGTACGTCAGGGAGCCGAGCAGCGCGATCACCAGGAGCTGGCCGACGGGATCGGGGCGGCGGGCCTTCGGGGCGCGGGACTCGGGCACGTACCGCAGGGTGAGCAGGAGCGCGGCCAGGCCCACCGGCAGGTTGACCCAGAAGATCGAGCGCCAGCCGACCGAGTCCACCAGGAGGCCGCCGACCAGCGGGCCGGCGGCCATGGATATGCCGACCACGGCGCCCCAGACACCGATCGCGCGGGCCCGCTCACGCGGGTCCGTGAAGGTGTTGGTGATGATCGACATGGCGACCGGGTTGAGCATCGAGCCGCCGACCGCCTGGATCATGCGGAAGGCGACGAGCGACTCCAGGTCGGGCGCGAGCGAGCACAGGACCGAGCCGATGGTGAAGACCACCAGCCCCGCCATGAAGACCTTCCGGCGGCCGATGCGGTCGGCGGTCGAGCCCGCGAGCATCAGCAGGGCGGCGAGCACGAGCGTGTACGCGTCGATCGTCCACTGCATGCCCGACAGGCTCGCGTGCAGATCCTTCTGCATGGAGGGCAGCGCGACGTTGAGAACGGTGTTGTCGAGACTCACGATCAGCAGGCTCATGCAGCAGATCGCGAGCACCAGCATGCGCCGGCGGGGGCTGAGCTCAGGCATGGCACCAGGGTACGCCCATGTCGGTAGTGTCCCTAACTAACGACTACCGTCACGGGCCGGCGTACGTGACAATGGGGCCATGCCCACGCTCACATCCATGCCCGCGCCCGCGGTGAACACCGCGCTGCAGATCGGTCCGCACACCGTCCGGCCGCCCGTCGTGCTCGCCCCCATGGCGGGCATCACGAACGCGCCGTTCCGCACCCTGTGCAGGGAGTTCAGCGGGGGCAAGGGGCTGTTCGTCAGCGAGATGATCACTACGCGGGCGTTGGTCGAGCGCAACGAGAAGACGATGCAGCTGATCCGGTTCGACGCGTCGGAGACGCCGCGGTCGATCCAGCTGTACGGCGTCGACCCCGCGACCGTCGGCAAGGCCGTCCGCATGATCGCGCAGGAGGGGCTGGCCGACCACATCGACCTGAACTTCGGCTGCCCGGTCCCCAAGGTGACCCGCAAGGGCGGCGGTTCGGCCCTCCCGTACAAGCGGCACCTGCTGCGGGCGATCCTGCGCGAGGCGGTGTCCGGGGCGGGGGACCTGCCGGTCACCATGAAGATGCGCAAGGGCATCGACGACGACCACATCACCTTCCTCGACGCCGGGCGGATCGCGGTCGAGGAGGGCGTGACGGCGATCGCGCTGCACGGGCGCACCGCGGCCCAGCACTACGGCGGGACGGCCGACTGGGACGCGATCGCCCGGCTGAAGGAGCATGTTCCGGAGATCCCCGTCCTCGGCAACGGCGACATCTGGTCGGCGGACGACGCGCTGCGGATGGTTCGGGAGACCGGGTGCGACGGGGTGGTGGTCGGGCGGGGCTGCCTCGGGCGGCCCTGGCTGTTCGCGGACCTGGTGGCGGCGTTCGAGGGGCGGCCCGGTGACTTCGCCCGTCCGGCCCTCCGGGAGGTGGCGGCCGTGATGGTGCGGCACGCGACGCTGCTCGGGGAGTGGCTCGGGGACGAGGCCCGCGGGGTCATCGACTTCCGCAAGCACGTGGCCTGGTACCTGAAGGGGTTCGCGGTCGGGTCGCAGATGCGCGGGCGGCTCGCGGTCACCTCGTCGCTGGCGGCGCTCTCCGAAGGGCTGGAGGAGCTGGACCTCGACCAGCCGTGGCCGGTGGGCGCGGACGGCCCCCGCGGACGGACGTCCGGCAACAACCGGGTCGTCCTGCCGGACGGTTGGCTGAAGGACCCCTACGACTGCGCGGGCATCAGCGAGGACGCGGAGCTGGACACGTCGGGGGGCTGACGGCCGGCTCCGGCGGCGGCGGACCCGTCGACGACCGATCGCGCCGTTCCCGCGCCCCTGAAGGATGCCGGCTTGCGGTTGTCCGTCCGGTGCGGGTCGGCGGCGCCGTTCCCCGCGCCGCCCTTTGAGGGCTCGGGCCGAGGCCCTGCTTTTCAGGGGCGCGGGGAACGGCGCGACCAGCCCCCACGGACCCGCAGCCGAAATTGGAGCCCCCGCCGGCAGGCGCTACGCGCCGCCCACCGCCGTGAGCAGCGCCAGCGGCGCGGCCGCGGACCGGGACTCCCGGACGCACGCGTGCGGATACGGGACCGGCTCTGCATGCGTCCCGCGGCCGTACCCCGCGAGGACCTCGGGCAGCCGGTGCCCCGCGGCCGTCGCCGCGTCCACCAGCCCGTGGGCGACCGTACGGGCCTCGTCGTGCAGCCCGTACCGCGCCAGCCCCAACGTGATCAGCGCGTTGTCGTGCGGCCACACCGAACCGCGGTGGTACGACAGCGGATGGTAGGCGGGCTGGCCCGCGGCGAGCGTCCGTACACCCCACCCCGAGAAGAAGTCCGGCTCCAGCAGGCGCCGCCCCACCACCTCCCCGTACTCCTTGTCCAGCAGCCCGGACCACAGCAGGTGCCCCGCGTCGGACGCCAGCGCGTCGACCTGGTTCCCGTCGCCGTCCAGCGCGAGCGCCGGGAAGGAGCGGTCCGCCATCCAGAAGTCCCGCTGGAACCGGTCCCGCAGATCCCCCGCGGCCTGCTCCAGCAGCGCCGCGTACACCTCGTCGCCCCACACCGTCCGCGACAGGTGCGCCGTGCGCCGCAGGGCGTCGTAGGCGTACCCCTGCGCCCCCGCCGCCATCACCGGACCGCTCGGCCGGCTGCCGTCGCCCGAGCAGATCGCGCCGGGCGAGTCCTTCCAGTTCTGGTTGGCGAGCCCGCCCTCGTCCGCGCGGTAGACGAGGTAGCCGCGCGAGGTCAGCCCGCCGTGGTCCAGCATCCAGCCGACCGCCGCGCGGGCGTGCGGTTCCAGGCGGCGGGCGAGCACCGCGTCCCCGGTCTGCTCCACGTACGCGCCGAGGAGGACCAGGAAGAGCGGGGTGGCGTCGACCGAACCGTAGTAACGGCCGTACGGCACCTGCCCGAAGTGCGCCAGCTCCCCGTGCCGCACCTCGTGCACGATCTTGCCCGGCTGGGCCACCGCGCCCACGCCGACCTCGGTCGCCTGGACCGCCGCGAGCGCGGGCAGCGTGGCGGCCGCCAGCTGGGGGCGGTAGGGGAGCGCGAAGAGGGAGGTGAGGAGGGCGTCGCGGCCCAGGAGCGTCAGGAACCAGGGGACCCCCGCCGCGGGGACGCGCAGGTCCTCGCCGTCGGGGCCCTTCGCCGGCACCTGGAGCACCGCCAGGTCGGACACGCCCCGCGCGCACGCCGCCGCCAGCTCGGGCCAGCCCGTCGGGAAGGGCACACCCCGCGCGAACTCCCCCTCCAGCGCTTCGAGCCGGGCGTTCGCGGCGGCCGGGGTGAGGGGTACCTCCGGAGGCGCCGCGCCGTGCGGGCGCGCCGCCACCCGCAGGGTCAGTCCGGCCGACCCGTGCGGTTCCAGGCCGAGGGACCAGACCAGGCGCCGCGCGCCCGTGCCGGTCTCCTCCACACCGTCGGGCGCGGGCTCGCCGGTGACGGTCGTACAGGACCGCCACTCCCCGCGCCGGTAGCCGAACTCCACGCCGTCGTCCAGGATCCGGCGGGAGCGGACGGCGCCCGTCTTGGCGTACGTGCGGTGGTCGGAGCGCAGCTCGAACTGGTCCGTGAAGTCGGCGTCCGCGGTGACCGCGATCCGGACCGTCGTCGGCACCGGGCGGTTGCTCGTGATCCGCAGCGTCTCGACGAACGAGCCCTCCGCGACCGCCTGTTCGCGGAAGACCGTGTGGGCGGGCGGCTCCTGCCGGCCACCGCGCGGCACGAGCACGCAGCGGGCGACGTCGCCGTCCGCGACCGGTGACAGGGTCTCGGGCACCGCCCCGTCGACGGTCAGCTGCCAGCGGCTCAGGTGCCGGGCGTCGCGCACGAACAGTCCGTCGGGGGCGGCGTGCGAACTGCCGCCCCGCACACCGCTGATGTCTCCGCCGTCGTCCACGGCCGCGAACGTCCCGCCGTGTACGAGCAGATGATGCCGGTCCGTCATCGCAGGTCCCCTTCCAAGGCACCTTCGCCGAACTCCTCGGTGGTGCCGTGCGCCGCGCCGGGCGCGTCGGCTCCCTCGTCGTGCAGCAGGTCCAGCGTCAGCGCCGCGGTCCAGCTGAAGCCGAGCGCCCCGCAGGCCTCCCCGGTGTACGGGTCCACGTACTCGGCGAACCCGGAGGTGTCCGCCGTCTCCAGCAGGGCGTCGCGCAGTTGCCGCGCGCGGGCGTGCTCCCCGTGCAGCCGCAGCCCGCGCTCCACCAGCCAGTTGGTGTTGAACCAGGCCGGGCCGCGCCAGTACCGGTGCGGGTCGAAGGCGTGTCCGGTGAGGTCGTAGCTCGGCACCAGCCGGGTCGCGCCGCCCAGCCCGAAGTGCGGTCCCCGCAGGGTGCGTACGAGTGTCGCGGCGGTCTCGCGGGGCAGCGTGGGCAGGATCAGCGGGACGAGGCCGGACACCCCGCGCTCGGGGACGAGTTCGTCCGTGCGTACGTCCCGGCAGAAGAACATGCCCTCCGCCGGGTCCCACAGCCGGTCCACCAGCGCCGCCGTCAGCCGCTGCGCGCGGGCGTGCCGGGCCGTACCGGTGGCCCCCAACTCCCGTGCGATACGGGCCAGCGCGTGCTCGGAGGCGATCAGCAGGGCGTTGAACGCCGGGTCCTCCACCGCGAAGCCGCCGGTACCGCCGCCGCCACTGCCGCCACCGCTGCCGCGGCGCCCGCCGTTCCCGTACCCGCCGTCCTCGTACCCGCCGTCCCGGTAGTCCGCCGCCAGGCGTACGTACCGGCCGTAGTCCAGGTCGGTGGGCCGGTCCTCGGCGGCGCCGTGGTCCAGGTCCGCGCGGCGGAAGGAGCGCGCCGGGGCTGGCGTCACCCGGGCCAGCGGCGCGTCCCAGCTCGGCGCGTTGTCCATGCCCTGCTCCCAGGGGTGGACCACCGAGGCGAGCCCCCCGCCGCCCAGGTCCCGGCGGTGCAGCAGATAGCGGTGCCAGGCGGCCAGGCGCGGGTAGACGCGGGACAGGAAGGACCGCGACCGGGACAGACCGGGGTCCGCGGTGTGCACCAGCCAGGCGGCGAGCGCGTGCACCGGTGGCTGCACGATGCCCGAGGTCTGTACCGTTCCCGGGGCGCCCGCGGCGTGCCCCGCGGTCGAGGAGCGCCAGAAGTCGGGGCTCGGGAAGTACGCGTCGAGGGGGACGGAAGGGTTGAACACGATGTGCGGGATCCGGCCGTCGCCCCACTGCGCGCCGAGCAGTGTCTCCAGCTCCGTCTGGGCCCGCAGCGGCGACAGGTGGCGCAGCCCGACGGCGATGAACGCCGAGTCCCAGGACCACTGGTGGGGATACAGGCTGCGGGAGGGGACCGTGGAGGCGCCCGTCCAGTTGCCGTGCAGCACCTCGGCCGCCCGGCGGTGCAGCGATCCCGCCGGGCGGACCGGGGCGTGCACGGCTGTTCCGGCCCGGCCGTGGCCGTGGTGCGCGGTGCGTGGTGCGGTGAGCTGGGATGTGCGGTTCACTCAGGTCTCCCCGAAGACATGCGGCCGGCCGGTTCGGCGTGAACTGCCGTAGAGTTACGTCTATTTAACACGCACAACTCAATATGTAATGCAGAGTTGGTAAACGCAAGGGGTGTGGATGGCCGGGACCGGAGGGAGCAGCGCCATGGCGGTCAGGACCGGGGGCCGGACCGGCTCCGGCGACCTGCTGGAGCTGGTGCGCAGCGGACGTGCCACCACCCGGAGCGAGTTGCAGCAGGTCACGGGCCTGTCCCGGGCCACGGTCGGCCAGCGCTTGGACCGGTTGTTCCGGGCCGGCTGGCTGCGCGAGGGCGCCGCGGGCCCGGTCGACTCGCCGCTGGGCGGACGTCCTTCGGTCCGCCTGGAGTTCGACGACTCCCACGCGGTCGTCCTCGCCGCCGACCTCGACACCCGGCACGCGCGCACGGCCGTGCTGTCGCTGACCGGCGAGCCGCTGGCCGAGCACGCGGGTCAGCTGCTCGTGGAGGACGGCCCGGACGCGGTGCTCGGCGAGCTGGCCCGCCGGTTCGCCGAACTGCTGGTCAAGACAGGGCACTCGGCGCACGAGGTGTGCGGCATCGGCCTCGCCGTGCCGGGCCCCGTCGACACCGACACCGGCCGGGTCGTCCAGCCGCCGATCATGCCGGGCTGGGACGGCTACGACATAAGGGGCCGCCTCACCCGCGCCTTCACCGAGCACACCGGCGCGGGGGCCGTCCCGGTCCTGGTCGACAACGACGCCAACCTGATGGCGTACGGGGAGCAGCGCACCGCTCACCCCGACTGCTCGGCCTTCGTCCTGGTGAAGGTGTCCACCGGCATCGGCGCGGGTGTGGTCGTCGACGGCTCGCTCTACCGGGGCATCGACGGCGGGGCCGGGGACCTCGGGCACATCCGGGTCCCGGCGGGCGCCGACGCGCTGTGCAGGTGCGGGTCGTACGGCTGCCTCGCCGCCGTCGCCGGCGGCGGCGCCGTGGCGCGCAGGCTCGCGGAGTCGGGGGTGCCGGCGGCCTCGGGCTCGGACGTACGGGACCTGCTCCGGTCGGGGCACCCCGGCGCGGCGGCGTTCGCGCGGGAGGCGGGGCGGCACGTCGGTGACGTCCTGGCGACCGTGGTGACCCTGCTCAACCCCGGCGTCCTGATGATCGCCGGGGATCTGGCCGGAACCCCGTTCCTGACCGGCGTGCGCGAACTGCTCTACCAGCGGGCCCTGCCCCGCTCCACCGCCCACCTGGACGTGGTCACCTCGCGGCTCGGCGACCGGGCGGCCCTGGTCGGGGCGGGCGCGCTGGTCGTGGAGCACCTGTACGCGCCCGAGCGGATCGAGGAGCGGCTGCTCGCCCGGGGCGTCTGAGCCGGTGTGACGGTGGTGTCTCCGGCCGGGGAGGGGTCCGCGCGAGGGGTCCGCATGGTGAAATCCCGGCATTGCCGACGGCGTGATTCTCGCCACGTCTGATCGAGGTTTCGCTCAGATGAGCGGATCTTGAACGGCTGCACTTCTCAAAGGGTGGCACTCAGTGCCACCCTTTGATCATTTACGGCATGAACTCAAGCGTGCCGATAGCTGCTCATCTGAGCGGCTTTTCCGGGCTGTGCGCGCGAGCCCGTTCAAGAGGTGAAGGCTGCGGGCCCCGGCGCCTTACTCTCTCTTGACTTTCGATCCGGTGGCGGACGGGTGGTTACAGCCGTATGACGCGCAAGTGGACGTACCCAGGCACCTTCGATCTGGGTATGTTCCCCGTCGTCAGGGCAGCCACCGCGTCCTCGAGGAGTCGAGACCCGTGTCGGAAAACAAAGATCCCCACGTAGTTGCGAGCGGCGACGACGACGGCGACAGCGGCGTCGAGAACGTGAAGCCCGTGAAGTTCGTCTACGACTTCACGGAGGGCAACAAGGACCTGAAGGACCTCCTCGGCGGCAAGGGTGCCAACCTCGCCGAGATGACCAACCTGGGCCTTCCCGTCCCGCCGGGCTTCACCATCACCACCGAGGCCTGCAAGACCTACCTCGACAGCGGCGAGGAGCCCGCGGCACTGCGTGACGAGGTGAGTGCGCACCTCGACGCCCTCGAGGCGAAGACGGGCAAGAAGCTCGGCCAGGCCGACGACCCCCTCCTCGTCTCGGTCCGCTCCGGTGCCAAGTTCTCCATGCCCGGCATGATGGACACCGTCCTGAACATCGGCCTCTCCGACCGGTCCGTGCAGGGCCTGGCCCAGCAGGCCGGGGACGACCGCTTCGCGTGGGACTCGTACCGCAGGCTGATCCAGATGTTCGGCAAGACGGTCCTCGGCGTCGACGGCGACCTCTTCGAGGACGCGCTGGAGGCGGCCAAGCACGCCAAGAAGGTCGCGGTCGACACCGACCTCGAGGCGGCCGACCTGAAGAAGCTCGTCACCAAGTTCAAGAAGATCGTCAAGACCGAGGCGGGCCGGGACTTCCCGCAGGACCCGCGCGAGCAGATGGACCTCGCCATCCACGCGGTCTTCGACTCCTGGAACACCGAGCGCGCCAAGCTCTACCGCCGCCAGGAACGCATCCCGCACGACCTGGGCACGGCCGTCAACGTCTGCTCCATGGTCTTCGGCAACCTGGGCCCCGACTCGGGCACGGGCGTCGCCTTCACCCGCGACCCGGCCTCGGGACACCAGGGCGTGTACGGCGACTACCTGCAGAACGCGCAGGGCGAGGACGTCGTCGCGGGCATCCGCAACACCGTCGCGCTCGCCGACCTGGAACAGATCGACAAGACGTCGTACGACCAGCTGATGCAGATCATGAAGACGCTGGAGAACCACTACCGGGACCTGTGCGACATCGAGTTCACCATCGAGCGCGGGCAGTTGTGGATGCTCCAGACCCGCGTCGGCAAGCGGACGGCCGGCGCCGCCTTCCGCATCGCCACCCAGCTCGTCGACCAGGGCCTCATCGACGAGGCCGAGGCGCTGCAGCGCGTCAACGGCGCCCAGCTGGCCCAGCTGATGTTCCCGCGGTTCGACGATTCGGCAGCCGGCGGCGAGAAGGCGGCGAAGATCGGCCGGGGCATCGCCGCCTCGCCGGGCGCCGCGGTCGGCAAGGCGGTCTTCGACTCGTACACGGCCGTGAAGTGGTCCCGTTCGGGCGAGCAGGTCATCCTGGTCCGCCGGGAGACCAACCCCGACGACCTCGACGGCATGATCGCGGCCGAGGGCATCCTCACCTCGCGCGGCGGCAAGACCTCCCACGCGGCCGTCGTCGCGCGCGGCATGGGCAAGACCTGTGTGTGCGGCGCCGAGGAGCTGGAGGTCGACACCAAGCGGCGCCGGATGACCGTCCCCGGCGGGCACGTCGTCGAGGAGGGCGACGTCATCTCCATCGACGGCTCGTCCGGCAAGGTCTACCTGGGCGAGGTCCCGGTCGTCCCGTCGCCCGTCGTGGAGTACTTCGAGGGCCGCATGCACGCCGGCGCCGACGACGCCGACGAACTGGTCGAGGCGGTCCACCGGATCATGGCCTTCGCCGACCGCAAGCGCCGTCTGCGCGTACGCGCCAACGCGGACAACGCCGAGGACGCGCTGCGCGCCCGCCGCTTCGGCGCCCAGGGCATCGGCCTGTGCCGCACCGAGCACATGTTCCTCGGCGACCGGCGCGAACTGGTCGAGCGGCTGATCCTCGCCGACACGGACGCCGAGCGCGAGGAGTCGCTGAAGGAGCTGCTGCCGCTGCAGAAGCAGGACTTCGTGCAGCTCTTCGAGGCGATGGACGGCCTGCCGGTCACCGTCCGCCTCCTCGACCCGCCGCTGCACGAGTTCCTGCCCGACATCACCGAACTGTCGGTGCGCGTGGCCCTCGCGGAGGCCCGCCAAGACCCGCACGAGAACGAGCTGCGGCTGCTCCAGGCCGTCCACCGGCTGCACGAGCAGAACCCGATGCTCGGCCTGCGCGGCGTACGCCTCGGGCTCGTCATCCCGGGCCTGTTCACCATGCAGGTACGGGCGATCGCCGAGGCCGCGGCCGAGCGCAGGAACGCCAAGGGCGACCCGCGCGCCGAGATCATGATTCCGCTCGTCGGCACGGTCCAGGAGCTGGAGATCGTGCGGGACGAGGCCGAGCAGGTCATCGCCGAGGTGCGGGAGCACACCGGCGTGGACCTGAAACTGGCGCTCGGCACGATGATCGAGCTGCCGCGGGCCGCGCTGACCGCCGGTCAGATCGCGGAGGCGGCCGAGTTCTTCTCCTTCGGCACCAACGACCTGACCCAGACGGTGTGGGGCTTCAGCCGCGACGACGTGGAGGCCAGCTTCTTCACGGCCTACCTGGAGAAGGGCATCTTCGGGGTCTCCCCGTTCGAGACGATCGACCGGGACGGCGTCGGCAAGCTCGTACGCGACGCCGTGACGGCCGGCCGGAAGACCCGGCCCGACCTGAAGCTCGGTGTCTGCGGTGAGCACGGCGGCGACCCGGAGTCGGTCCACTTCTTCCACGAGGTGGGACTCGACTACGTCTCCTGCTCACCGTTCCGCATCCCGGTGGCACGGCTGGAGGCGGGCCGGGCGGCCTCGTCCTCGACCGGCAGCGACCACCGGTAGCCGACCGGCGGCGACCACCGGTGGCCCCGGTCCGCGAGACCCCGGGGCCGTGATCCACCGTCCCACCCTCACCGACGGATCACGGCCCCGGCGCACGAAAGAAACCGCGGGGGCGGCACCTTGTGCGGGGTGCCGCCCCCGCGGCGCGTGCCGGCAGGACGGCCGCGCCGCCGGCCGCGAGGTACGCGGTGGCGCCGCTGCCGCCGGTCTCCGCCAGGTCGGCGGTCTTCTCGCCGGTGCCGGTGCCGGTGCCGGTGCCGGTGCCGGCCCTACCCCGCCCGCACCTCGTACGTGGTCACCGCCACCGACTCGTCGTCCAGGCAGCGGCCCGACTCCAGGTCGAAGCGCTGCTTCAGGAGCGGGGAAGCCACGAAGGGACGGCCCTGGTGGGAGCCGGTGAGGCCGCGGGAGAGGACGGCCGCGCCGGAGAACGGATCGCGGTTGTCGATCCCGTACATCCGGCCCGTACGGTCCATGAAGAGCGCCACCTGACGGCCGTCCGGGAGCAGGGCGGCCACCCCGCGGCCGGGGATCAGCACGGACAGGTCGCACACGGCGAACCAGTCGGCGTCGGCGTCGGCGGCCGTGCCGTCCGGTCCGGCCGGCCGGAGCCGGACCGTGAGCGTCGTGGTCGTCTCGGGTGCGAGCGTCATCGCTGGGCGCTTCCTTCCAGGGGGCGGGTGCCGATGGTCAGCAGCGGCAGATCGGGCTTGATCTGGTCGCGCTCGGGGACGAACCCCACCACCGGGTCGGGGGTGTCCGGCGCGTTGACGAAGGAGACGAAGCGGGACAGCTTCTCCGGGTCGTTGATGGTCTCGGCCCACTCGTCGCGGTAGTTCGCGACGTGGGCCGCCATCAGCGACTCCAGTTCCTCGCAGATGCCCAGCGAGTCGTCCACGACGACGTCGCGGACGTGGTCCAGGCCGCCGTCGATCCGCTCCAGCCAGGTCGAGGTGCGCTCCAGGCGGTCGGCCGTGCGGATGTAGAACATCAGGAACCGGTCGATGAGGCGGATCAGTCCGGCGTCGGAGAGGTCCTGGGCGAGCAGGTCCGCGTGGCGCGGGGTGGCGCCGCCGTTGCCGCCGACGTACAGGTTCCAGCCGCCGGCGGTGGCGATGATGCCGAAGTCCTTCGACTGGGCCTCCGCGCACTCGCGGGCGCACCCGGAGACCGCCGACTTGAGCTTGTGCGGGGAGCGCAGGCCCCGGTAGCGCAGCTCCAGGTCGATGGCCATGCGCACCGAGTCCTGGACGCCGTAGCGGCACCAGGTCTGCCCGACGCACGACTTGACCGTCCGCAGCGACTTTCCGTACGCGTGCCCGGACTCGAAGCCGGCGTCCACCAACCGGGTCCAGATGACGGGCAGTTGCTCGACGCGCGCCCCGAACATGTCGATCCGCTGGCCGCCGGTGATCTTCGTGTAGAGGCCGAAGTCGCGGGCCACCTCGCCGATCACGATGAGCTTCTCGGGGGTGATCTCGCCGCCGGGGATGCGCGGCACGATCGAGTACGAGCCGTTCTTCTGCAGGTTCGCGAGGAAGTGGTCGTTGGTGTCCTGGAGGGCGGCCTGCTCACCGCCCAGGACGTAGCCCTCGGCGCCGATCGTGGGCGCGAGCGAGGCGATGACCGAGCCGACCGTGGGCTTGCAGACCTCGCAGCCGTCGCCGCCCCGCGCGCCCTCGCGGCCGTAGCGGTCGAGCAGCTGCTGGTAGGAGGAGATGCGCAGGGCGAGGACGATCTCGTACAGCTCCTCGCGGGTCTGCGAGAAGCAGCCGCACAGGCCCTTGTCGACCTCGACGCCGCTCGCCTCCAGCTCGGAGGTGACGAGCTGGCCCAGCACCTTGACGCAACTGCCGCACCCGGTACCGGCCTTGGTGCACTTCTTGACCTCGGGGACCGTCGTGCAGGAGTGCTCGGTGACGGCGCCGCGGATCGTGCCCTTGGTGACGTTGTGGCAGGAGCAGATGATCGCCTCGTCCGGCAGGGCGGACGGGCCGAGCTGGACGGGCGCGCCGGCCCCGGCGGGGAGGACCAGCTGCTCCGGGGCGATCGGCGGCACCGAGCCGGTGAAGGCGCGCAGGGTGCCGTACGCCTCCGCGTCGCCGACCAGGATGCCGCCGAGCAGCTCCCCGCCCCGTCCGATGACCAGCTTCTTGTACGTGCCCGAGCGGGAGTCCGAGTAGACGACGTCGAGGCAGTCGGCGGCGGCGCCGTGCGCGTCGCCGAAGGAGGCGACGTCGACGCCGAGCAGCTTCAGCTTGGTCGAGAGGTCGGCGCCGGTGAAGGAGGCGGCGACGGCGGCGCCGGTGGAGGGGGCCGCGTCGGCGGCGATCGTGGCGGCCGCCGTCTGCGCCATCTCGTAGCCGGGGGCCACCAGGCCGTAGACCCGGCCGTCCGAGGCCAGCGCGCACTCGCCGATCGCGAAGACGTGCGGATCGCAGACCGTACGGCACTGCTCGTCGACGCTGATGCCGCCGCGCTCGCCCACGGTGAGCCCGCTGTCGCGGGCGAGCTGGTCACGGGGGCGTACGCCGGCCGAGAACACCACCAGGTCGGTGGCGACCGTGGAGCCGTCGGAGAGCTTCATGCCGGTCACGGCGCCGTCGTCACCGGTGACGACCTCCTGCGTGCCCGTGCCGGTGTGGACCGTCAGGCCCATGTCCTCGATGGTGCGCAGCAGTGCGGCGCCGCCGCCCTCGTCGACCTGGACGGGCATCAGCCGCGGCGCGAACTCCACGATGTGGGTGGCGAGTCCGAGCCCCTTCAGCGCACCGGCGGCCTCCAGGCCGAGCAGTCCGCCGCCCACCACGGCGCCGGTCGTCGCCCGCGCCTTCGCGTACTCCTCGATGGCGAGCAGGTCCTCGATGGTGCGGTAGACGAAGCAGCCCTCGGCGTCCTTGCCCGGCACGGGCGGCACGAAGGGGAACGAGCCGGTGGCGAGGACCAGCGTGTCGTAGCCGACGACCAGACCCGAGCGGGCGGTGACCTTGCGGGCGGCCCGGTCGACGGTCTCCGCCGGGTCCCCGAGGTGCAGCTCGATCCCGTGGTCCTCGATGAACCCCCTGTCCGTCATGGACAGTTCCTCGGGCGTGCGGCCCGAGAAGTACGAGGTCAGCTGTACGCGGTCGTACGCGGGACGCGGCTCCTCGCACAGCACGACCACGCGGTGCGTGGCGGTCAGGCCGCGCTCGACGAGTGCTTCCAGGAAGCGCTGGCCGACCATGCCGTGGCCGACGAGCACGATCGTGGGCCGGGGCCCGGTCCCCACAGGTGCGGTCGTGGACATCAGGAGCCTCCATCGTTGGTGAGCAGGTGGAGCAGCGGGGCGCCGTCCGCGGGGAGCGGCTCCGCTCCCTCCCAGGCGCGGGCGAGCGCGCCGACGGTGCCGAGTTCGCCGACGAGCACCCCGCCCACCAGGCGGTCGTCGCGGACGACGACCTTGCGGTAGGTGCCGCGGGTCGCGTCGGTGAGCTGGACGACGTCGTCACCGGGGAGCGGGGTCTGCTCCCCGAAGACGGCGAGGTCGAGAGGACCGCCGGTGCCGGGGCGGTCACCGGAGCCGGGGCGGTCGACGGAGCCGAGGGGACTGCCGGGGGAGAGGGTCAGCCGGGTGAGGGCGCGGGTGCCGCGGTAGCCGACAGCGGCGACGTCCGCGGACGCGGCCCCCGCGGACGACTCCGCGGAGGACCCGGCAGACGACCCCGCCGGTGATCCGGCCGGTGACCCGGTCCGCGCCCCGGCCAGCAACTCGGCCAGGACACCCGCCTGTTCGAGCGCGGGGGCGGCCAGTCCGTACACCTGGCCGTCGTGCTGCGCGCAGTCGCCGATGGCCCGCACCTGCGGGTCGGAGGTGCGCAGTTCGTCGTCGACGATGACGCCCTTGTGCACGGCGAGCCCCGCGTCCCGGGCGAGGCCCACCCGCGGATGCACTCCGCAGGCCAGCACCACCAGGTCGGCGTCGAGGGCGTACCCGTCGGCCATCTCGACCGAGCGGACCGCGCCCTCGACGCAGCGCACACCGCGCACCCGGGTCTCGGTGTGCACCTCGACGCCGAGCTCCGTGAGGTGGCGCAGCACCAGCCGGGACGCGGCCGGGTCGAGCTGGCGTTCCATGAGGCGCTCGCCCTGCTGGGCCAGCACCACCTGCGCGCCGCGTTCGGCGAGCGCGCGGGCGGCCGAGACGCCGAGCAGTCCGCCGCCGATGACGACGGCCCGGGTGTCCCGCCGGACGGCGCCGGACAGGCCCAGGCAGTCGTCCATGGTGCGGAACGCGTGGACGCCCTCCGGCAGTTCGGGCCGGCCGGGGCCGAACAGCCCGCGCAGGGGCGGGAGCACCGGGTTCGAGCCGGTGGCCAGGACCAGCGTGTCGTATGCGATCACCGCACCGTCGGCGAGGTGCACCCGCCGCTCCGCGCGGTCGATGCGCACCACCCGGCCGCGGGTCAGCCGCTCGGGCGCCGGGAGGGCGATGACCTCGGGGGCGTACCGCCCGGCCAGGACCTCCGCGAGCAGGACCCGGTTGTACGGGGTGTGCTCCTCCTCACCGACGAGGACGGCGGACACACCGAGCTCTCCGAGCCTGCGGGCGAGACGTACGCCCGCGAGGCCGGCGCCGATCACCACCACACGCGTATTCGAGGTCATGTACCGCAGCGTGCGGTGCCGGTGTTACCCGTCCGCATCACGACTGTTTCCCGCGGGGAACGCTGCCCTCAGCGGCACCCGGACCCGGATGTGAGGGCCCCGCCCCGGGCCGACCCTCCTGGCCTTCCGGCCTCCTGATCTCCTGGTCTCCGGGCCTTTTGGTCTTCGGGCCTCCGGGTCTCCTGGCCTCCTGGTCTCCGGGGATGGGCCCGGTCCGGGAAGCTCAGAAGACCCTCAAGGTTCCCGGGATCGATGGACGGCGCATCTACCTCGTCCCTAGGCTCACGATCATGCCCGACATCTCACTGACCACGGTCGTCGTCCTGTGCCTCGCCGCACTCGCGGCCGGCTGGATCGACGCGGTCGTGGGCGGCGGCGGGCTGCTCCTCCTCCCCGCGCTGCTGCTCGGACTGCCCAACACGGGCTCGGTGGCCCAGTACGCGCTCGGCACCAACAAGGCCGTGGCGATCGTCGGGACGACGGGCGCGGCGGTGACCTACGCGCGCAAGGCGCCCGTGGACGTCGGCACGGCGGTCCGGATCGGGCTCGCGGCGCTCGTCGGCTCCACCGCGGGGGCGTTCGTCGCCACCGGGATGAGCACCGAGATCCTGAAACCGGTCGTGATGGTCGTCCTGCTCGGCGTCGGCGCCTTCGTGATCATGAAGCCCGCCTTCGGCACGGCACCCTCCGCCGAGCCCGTCCCCCCGCGCCGCGTGCTGGCCGCGATCGGGCTCGCGGGCCTGGGCATCGGCTTCTACGACGGGCTCGTCGGCCCCGGCACGGGTACGTTCCTCGTGCTCGCGCTGACCGCGCTGCTGCACCTCGACCTCGTACGGGCCTCCGCCACCGCGAAGATCGTCAACTGCTGCACCAACGCCGGCGCCCTCGCCACGTTCGCCTGGAAGGGCACGGTCTTCTGGCAGCTCGCCGCGCTGATGGCCGTCTTCAACCTGGCCGGCGGGATGGTCGGGGCGCACACCGCGCTCAAGAAGGGCAGCGGATTCGTCCGGGTCGTGCTGCTGACGGTGGTGTTCGCGCTGGTGGCGAAGCTGGCGTACGACTTCTGGCTGTAGTTCCGGCTGTAGTTCCGGCTGTAGTTCCGGCTGTGGTTCCGGCGGTGAGGGCGCGTCAGCCCCGGGCCGCCGCCGGGCGGCTGCCCGTGAGGTGGGCGAAGACGACCACGTTGCCCTGGTAGCCGGTGCCCGCCGACCAGCCGCCCCCGCAGGTGATCACACGCAGCTCCGGGCGCCCCGCGGCCCCGTACACCTTCTCGTCCGGGAAGTCGCGGGCGTCGTACACCTCGACCGCGTCGACCGAGAAGAGCGCGACGCTGCCGTCCCGGCGCCCGACCTCGATCGTGCCGCCCCTCTTCAGGGCTCCGAGGTGGAAGAAGACGGCGGGGCCCTCGGCGTTGTCGACGTGGCCGGCGACGATCGCGGTGCCCCTCTCGCCGGGCGCGGTGCCGGCCTCGTACCAGCCGGCGAGGTTCTTCCTGGCGGCGGGCGGCACGTCGAGGCTGCCCTGCGGGGTGAGGCCGAGACCCATGAGGGGGGCGTCCACCCGGATCGAGGGGATCCGGACGCGGGCGGGCGCCGAGCGCGGCAGCGCGGCGGCGGCGGGCCGGTCCACATGGCCGCCCGCGCGGGCCTGGGCGGGCGTCGGCTGGGGCGGCGCGTGCGCCCCGGCGCCCCGGTGCAGCAGCCAGGTCCCGCACAGCAGGGCGACGAGGGTGACGGCGGCTATGGAGACATTGCTGAACCGGCGCACGTCGGCCCCTCTCGGTGATTCGGTGATTCGGTGATTCGGCGACCGGGGACTCCCGGCGGCCCGGAGACCCCTGGAACGGTGCGGATGTCCCGCGTCCCCCTCCGGGCCGCGAGGGGCGTCGGGCCGGGAGGGGGCGGGGACGGCGGTACCAGTGGACAGCGGAGGGTGTCCGTCAGATCCCGTCGCCTCTCGCCCGGCGATGCAGGAGCCAGGTACCGCCCGCGGCGGCGACGGCCAGGGCCGCCACTCCCGCCGCGGTCTGCACGGGGTCGGGGCCGAGTGCGCCGCCGACCCCCGTCTTCACACTCCCCCGCGGATCGACCCGCGGATCGACCCGTGGGTCGGTCCGCGGATCGCCCTGCGGATCGCCTTGCGGGTTCCCCTGCGGGTCGGCCCGCTGCGGACTGCTCTCCTGCGGCCTGCTCTCCTGGGTGGAGGTGAGCGTGACCACCAGGTCCGCCGTCATCGGCGGGCCGCTCGAACAGCGCGCGACGATCTCGTACGTGCCCGGCTGCGCGGACGGCGGCACCTCGAAGTGGCCGACCGCGTCGCCCTCGTGCGCGCTGGGGATCAGCGTGAACCTGCCCGCGCCGACGGCGCCGGCGTCCCCGGACACCGCGTCGCGCGCCCCGCACGCCGCCGTGTTCACCGTGACCTCGGCGCCGGGCACGACGGTGGCCGGGTACAGCTCGACGGACCCCGCGCCGGCCGCCCCGTACGCGGACGCCGCGCAGAGGCCCGCCGTGGCGACGGCGAGCGCGGTACCGGTCAGCAGACGGGCTGTGCGCATCGTGCTTGCTCCTGTCGAGGGGGCGGACCCGCGACCCTCGTGCGCCGCTGCGTCGGTCACGCCCTTGCCCTACCGAGGTAAGTGGCAGTCGGGGGCACCCGCCTCCTGATGTCACGTCGGAAGTGCGGTGAACGGGTGTCGTCCGGCCGTCCCGCGCGCATCGGCCGGTGACGTTTCGCCAGGTCACCGCCGTGTCCGGGGTGTAAGGGCAGAAAGAACCAGGAGGCGGCGGGCGGCACGTGTGAACGGGTGACCGGGGCCTGCGCGACTCAGGTTCGGGCTTGACCTCAAGTTTGGTCGAGGTGTGAGGCTCGCTCCATGAACCCCACCACGGACGTTCCCGCCCCCTCCGCCGAACCCCTGAAGGTCGCCGTCATCCTCGGCAGCAACCGGGAGGGCCGCTTCGGTCCCGTCGTCGCCGACTGGCTGCTCGGCCGGTTCCGCGGCCGTGACGACCTCGTGGCCGAGGTGGTCGACACGGCCGACGCGCGGCTGCCGACGGCCCTGTCCTCCTCCCCGTCCCCGGAGGTGGCCGCCGAACTGGCGAAGGTCACCCCCAGGCTCGCCGGGGCGGACGCCTTCGTCGTCCTGACCCCCGAGTACAACCACTCGTTCCCCGCCTCGCTCAAGGCCCTCATCGACTGGCACCACGAGGAGTGGCACGCCAAGCCCGTCGGTTTCGTCTCGTACGGCGGGGTCTCGGGCGGCCTGCGTGCCGTCGAGCAGCTCCGCCAGGTCTTTGCCGAGCTGCACGCCGTCACCGTCCGCGACACGGTGTCCTTCCACCACGCGGGCGCGTCCTTCGACGACGCGGGCCGGCACCGGGACCCGGCGGCCCCGGACGCGGCGGCGAAGGCGATGCTGGACCAGCTGGCGTGGTGGGCGTCGGCGCTGCGGGCCGCCAAGGCGGTGCGCCCGTACGGGAGCTGAGGCCGACGCCCGCTCTATTCGGTGTCGGCGAGGGCTTCCGCGACCGCCCGGTGCCCCACCGCCGCGAGGACGGGATTGGTGACCCGGTAGTGGTGCTCCGCCGTGAGCCCGAAGTACAGGGCCCAGCCGCGCCCGCGGGCCCAGGTCGCGTCGTCGGCCCCGGCGGCGTCCCGGAACAGGCGCCGTGTCCCGGGGGTGAGGACGGCCCAGGCGGCGAGCACGTCGGCCGCCGGGTCGCCGGTGCCGAGCCCGCCGAAGTCGATGACCGCGCTGAGCCGGCCCTGCCGGGCCAGCAGGTTGCCGGGCAGGAGGTCACCGTGCAGCCACACGGGGGCGCCGTCCCACCGGGGGACCCGCAGGGCGTCCTCCCAGGCGGCGGTCGCGCCGGCCGCGTCCGCGCGGCCGTCCGCGCCCAGGTCGCGGATGGCCGCGCGGACGCGGTCGTCGTCGGTGAGCGGGCCGCCGCGCCAGGACGGCGGCCCGCCGACGGCGTCGACCGCGCGCAGCGCCGCCACGAACCGGCCCAACGACACGGCGGCGTCGGCGAGCCGGGTGCCGTCGGTGAACGGCGCGTCGTGGACGTTGTCGCCGTCCAGCCAGCGGAACACGCCCCACGGCAGCGGGTACCCCTCCCCGGGTGCTCCTTCGGCCAGCGGCTCGGGCACGGCCAGCGGGAGGTGGGGTGCGAGCCGGGGCAGCCACCGCTGCTCCTTCGCCACCTGCCCCGCTCCGCCGGGCAGCCGGGGCAGCCGTACGACCATGTCGTCGCCGAGCCGGTACATGGCGTTGTCGGTCCCGGCCGACACCACCCGCTTCACCGGCAGCCCGGCCCACGCGGGAAACTGCCCCGCGACGAGCCGCTCCACCAGTGCCGCGTCGATGTCGAGCTCGTCGGGGTGCATCTTCGGGGCGGGGGAGGGCGGCGGCATGGGGCTCCGTGGGCCGGGACGTCGACTGCGGGCGCGGGCGCGTCGTGGCCGGCCGCGCGGTTCCCCGCGCCCCTGAAAGACAAGGGCTGCCGGAGCGTAACGGGACGGACGGCCGAGCCACCACGGCTTTTCCGCGCAGGCAGCTGCCGGGGCCCCGTACGGGGCGCGGGGAACCGCGCGCTCGGCCCGCGGCGGCCCGGCCACCTCAGCCCGTCGCCCTCTCCGCCGCCGTCGGCACCCGTTCCAGCCGCACCGCGCACGCCTTGAACTCCGGCATGCGGGACGTCGGGTCGAGGGCCGGGTTGGTCAGGGTGTTGGCGCGGCCCTCGCCCGGCCAGTGGAACGGCATGAACACCGTGTCGGGCCGGATCGCGGTGGTGATCCGCGCGGGCGCCACCGCCCGCCCGCGCCGGGACACGATCGCCAGGGGCTCCCCCTCCACGGCCCCCAGCCGCTCGGCCAGCCGGGGATGCAGTTCCACGAAGGGGCCGGGCGCGGCGGCGTTCAGCTCGTCGACGCGGCGGGTCTGGGCGCCGGACTGGTACTGGGAGACCACCCGGCCCGTGGTCAGCAGCACCGGGTACGCCTCGTCGGGCTCCTCCGCCAGCGGCCGGTGGTGCACGGCCACGAAACGGGCGCGCCCGTCGGCGGTGGCGAACCGGTCGAGGAACAGGCGGGGCGTTCCGGGGTGGACCGCAGGCACTTCGCCCCCCTCGCCCCCTTCACCGGCGGAACCGGCGGAACCCGCGGAGCCCTCCGCCGGGCAGGGCCAGAACACCCCCTGCTCCTCCGCCAGGCGCCGGTACGTGATGCCCGAGTAGTCGGCGGGGCCGCCCGCGCTGGCCCGGCGCAGTTCCTCGAAGACCTCCTCCGGGTCCGTGGGGAAGCCCTTCTCCACGCCCAGCCGGTCGGCCAGTTCGTGCATCACGTGCAGATCGCTGCGGATGCCGTCCGGCGGCGTGATCGCCTGCCGGCGCAGCAGGACCCGGCCCTCCAGGTTGGTCGTCGTGCCCGTCTCCTCGGCCCACTGGGTGACGGGCAGCACGACGTCCGCGAGCTCCGCCGTCTCGGAGAGCACCACGTCGGCGACGGCCAGGAAGTCGAGCGAGCGCAGCCGTTCCTCGATGTGGGCGGCCCGGGGCGCGGACACCACCGGGTTCGACGCCATCAGCAGCAGCGCGTGGATGTCGGTGCCCATCGCGTCGAGCAGCTCGTACGCGCTGCGGCCGGGACCCGGCAGCGAGTCCGGGTCGACGCCCCACACCTCGGCCACGTGCCGCCGCGCCGCCGGGTCGTCGAGCTTGCGGTAGCCGGGCAGCTGGTCGGCCTTCTGGCCGTGTTCGCGCCCGCCCTGCCCGTTGCCCTGCCCGGTGAGGCAGCCGTACCCGGAGAAGGGCCGCCCCGGCCGCCCGGTCGCCAGGCACAGGTTGATCCACGCGCCGACCGTGTCCGTCCCCTTGGAGTGCTGCTCGGGTCCGCGCGCGGTGAGCACCATCGCGGATTCCGGCTCGCAGAACATCCGCACCGTCTCGCGGAGTTCGGGAACGGACACCCCCGTGATCCGTTCCACGTACTCCGGCCAGTGCGCCATCGCCGCGGCCCGCGCCTCCTCCCAGCCGCTCGTGCGCTCCCGGATGTACGCCTCGTCCGTACGCCCCTCCGCCACCACGAGGTGCAACAGCCCCAGCGCCAGGGCGAGGTCCGTACCCGGGCGGGGTGCCAGGTGCAGGTCGGCCTGTTCGGCGGTGCGGGTGCGGCGCGGGTCGACGACGATCAGTCTGCCGCCGTTCTCCCGCAGTTCCGTGAGGTAGCGCAGAGCGGGCGGCATGGTCTCGGCGAGGTTCGAGCCGACCAGGACGACGCACCCCGCCTTCGGGATGTCCTCCAGCGGGAAGGGCAGTCCCCGGTCCAGGCCGAAGGCCTTGAGACCGCCGGCCGCCGCGGACGACATGCAGAAGCGTCCGTTGTAGTCGATCTGCGAGGTGCCGAGCACGACCCGGGCGAACTTGCCGAGCGTGTACGCCTTCTCGTTGGTCAGCCCGCCCCCGCCGAAGACCCCGCACGCGTCCGGACCGTGCTCCGTACGCGTACGGGACAGCCCCTCGGCGATCCGGTCGAGCGCCTCGTCCCAGCCGGCCGGCCGCAGCACGCCGTCCGTCCGGACCAGCGGGGTGGTCAGCCGCACCCGGGACGACAGCAGCGCGGGCGCGGTCCTGCCCTTGCCGCACAGGGCGCCGCGGTTCACCGGGAAGTCGGCGCGCTCCGTCACCTCGACCACGGTGCCGCCCACGCCGTCCGGCACGGGCGTCAGGTTCATGCCGCACTGCAGCGCGCAGTACGGGCAGTGGGTGGGCGTCACGGAGGTCTGCATACGGCCCAGCGTGCGTCGCACGTGTTACGCGGCGGCGCGCACCCCGTTACGCGGCAGGCACGGAGACCTCCCCGCACGGACCGGCCGGCCGTGAGGGCGTCCCGCCCGCGGGTCCGCTCCCCGCTCCCCGCCGCCCGCCGCCCACCGTCCGCTTTCCGCCGGCTACCGTGCGGCGGCCGCCGCCAGCGCCCGTTCCACGCCCGGCTCCTCGGGGCCCAGGAACATCGGATCCGGCTCGAACACCACGTCCAGGAGCGCCTTCCCGGCCGCGACCACCTCGCGCGCACCGCCGTAGTACCAGGTCACGTCGTGCACGTCGTCCACGCCGACCCCGTACGACTCGACGCCCGCCTCCTGGCAGAGGGCGACCGCGCGCCGGATGTGGAAGCCCTGGCTGATCAGTACGGCCTCGTCCACGCCGAAGATCTTCTTGGCGCGTACGCAGGAGTCCCAGGTGTCGAAGCCGGCGTAGTCGCTGACGATGCGCCCGTCCGGCACCCCGCGCTCCGTGAGGTAGGTGCGCATCGCGTCCGGCTCGTCGTAGTCCTCGCGGCTGTTGTCGCCGGTGACCAGCACCACCTTGACACGGCCGGACCGGTACAGCCCGGCCGCCGCGTCCAGCCGGTGCGCGAGGTACGGCGAGGGCTCGCCCTGCCACAGGCCCGCCCCGAAGACGACCGCGACCTCGGTGCGCGGCACGTCCGCCGTCGTCCTCAGCCGGTCGCCCGCGGCCGTGTACATCCAGGTCGCCGGGAGCAGCCCGAGCACGCACCCGGCCATCACGGCCTGCACGGCGCGCCGCCGTCCGGTCCGGGTACGCGGCAGCCGCAGCAACCCGGACACCCTCATCGACCGCAGCGCCTGCGGCAGCTTCGGCGCCTGCGGCGGCTTCGGCAGTCTCGGACGACGCATGGACGGTCCCTCCCCGGGTGGCCTCCCCCCGGGAGACGCCGCCCACGGTGATCCGGTTCACTCCGCACAGGTCACGCGCCCCGCCCACGGCGCCTCACACCTGCGCGCACCCCGCCGTGAAGCCCCGGAAAAGCTCCGTCACTGCGGCGCAACGGCGAGGCAACCTCGTACCGGCACCCTTGAGGCATGACGGCGCACCGCACGAACCGCATCAGCAACCGGCTCCCCGCCCCGCCCGCGCTCGTCCTGGTGGGGCACGGCAGCCGCGACCCGCGGGCCCTGAGCACCATCAGGACCCTCATGGAGCGGATCCGCGAGCTGCGCCCCGGCCTGCCCGTGCACCTCGGGCACATCGAGCTGAACGCGCCCCTGCTGCCCGACACGCTCGCCGCCCTCGGCACCGGTGACGCGGTCCTCGTACCGCTGCTGCTGAGCCGCGGTCACCACGTCAAGCAGGACATCCCCGAGGCCGCGGCCGCCTCGCCGGCGCGCACCCGGATCGCCGCGCCGCTCGGCCCGCACCCGCTGCTCGTCGAGACGCTGCACGCGCGGCTCGTGGAGGCCGGGTGGCGCACGCCGGGCGACGCCGAGCGCCGGACGAGCGGCGTCGTGCTCGCCGCGGCCGGCTCGCGCGACCCCGACGCGGCCGTCGACACCCGCCGTACCGCCGGGCTGCTCGCGGACCGCCTCGGCGTCCCGGTCGTGCCCGCGTACGCCTCCGCCGCCGCCCCCACGGTCCCGCAGGCCGTACGGGACCTGGCCGCCCGGGGCCGCCACCGCGTTGCCGTGGCCTCCTACTTCACGGCCCCGGGCCGCTTCTCGACCGAGTGCGCGGCAGCCGCTCCCCGGCTCGCCGCCGCCCCCCTGGGGGCCCACCCGGCGATGGCCCGCCTCGTCCTGCACCGCTACGAGCAGGCGCTCGCGGCCCCGGCGAGCACGCTGCGGGCACTGGCCCCGGCGTAAGCGCTCCGCTCGGACCGGGGCGTTCGGCCACGGCGCACCCGCGCCCCGATTGTCGGTGGCTCCGCTTACTGTCGAGACATGGAAGGCACCAGCACCGACACCACCCACCCCCCACTCGCGTACGAGCACCGGACCCCGCCCCCCTCCTACGACCCCACGGCGGTGGCCCGCTGGGCCACCGAACCGGACAAGCGCCCCGGCCGCACCGCCTTCCAGCGCGACCGCGCCCGCGTCCTGCACTCCTCCGCGCTGCGCCGTCTGGCGGGCAAGACCCAGGTCGTCACCCCCGGAGCCCGCAGTCAGGCCTGGGACGCCACCCCCCGCACCCGGCTGACCCACTCCCTGGAGTGCGCCCAGGTCGGCCGCGAGCTCGGCGCCGCCCTCGGGTGCGACCCCGACCTGGTCGAGGCCGCCTGTCTCTCCCACGACCTCGGCCACCCGCCCTTCGGGCACAACGGGGAACAGGCGCTGAACGAGTTCGCCGAGGACTGCGGCGGCTTCGAGGGCAACGCCCAGTCGCTCAGACTCCTCACCCGCATCGAGCCCAAGCGCTTCGTGCGCGGCGAGACCGTCCCGTCGGCGGCCGTCGTGGCCGGCGACGACCTCGTCAGCGTCGGCCTCAACCTCACCCGCGCCACCCTCGACGCCGCCACGAAGTACCCCTGGCCGCGCGGCGCCCACCCCACCGACCCGCACTCCCCGAAGTTCGGGGTCTACGAGGACGACCGCCCCGTCTTCGACTGGATCCGCGCGGGCGCCCCCGGCACCCGTACGACCTTCGAGGCACAGGTCATGGACTGGGCCGACGACGTGGCGTACTCGGTGCACGACGTCGAGGACGGCCTGCACGCGGGCCACATCGACCCCGGCTGCCTGCAGGCCGAGCCCGAGCGGCAGGAGGTCTTCCGGGTCGCCGTGGGGCGGTACGTGGCGGCGGACACCGACCCCGCCGAGCTGGCGGCGGCCCTGGACCGGCTCCTGGAACAGGAGTGGTGGCCGCACGGCTACGACGGCTCGGCGATCGCCCAGGCCAGGCTGAAGGACGCCACCAGTCAGCTCATCGGCCGGTTCTGCCTCGCCGCGGAGGGCGCCACCCGGGCCGCGTACGGGACGGACCGGCTCACGCGCTACGGCGCCGAGCTGGTCGTACCGCGCGCGGCCCGCCTGGAGTGCGCAGTCCTCAAGGCCGTCGCCGACCGGTACGTCATGCAGCGCGCCGAGCAGGAGCTGCTCCGCGTCGACCAGCGGATCGTCGTCGCCGAGCTGGCCGAGGCACTCACCGAGCGGGCGCCGGAGGGCCTGGACCCGCAGTTCCGCGCCCTGTTCGACCGGTCGCCCGACGACCGCGCCCGCAAGCGGGTGATCGTCGACCAGATCGCGTCGCTCACGGACGCCGCCGCGCGCTCCCTGCACGCGAGACTCAGGGCGCGGGTGTGACGTCCGGAGGGGGACGTGACCCCAGGGAGCCCTGATGGCCTGATCGGCCCACCCCCTCTTCCCCCATCACGCTGCGTGCGGGACGCTCGCAGGTGGCGACACCGTTACGAGGAGGCATCAAGTGGTCGACGCAGATCAGACATTCGTCATCGTCGGAGGAGGCCTGGCCGGCGCCAAGGCGGCCGAGACCCTCCGGACGGAGGGCTTCACCGGGCGCGTGATACTGATCTGCGACGAGCGGGACCACCCGTACGAGCGCCCGCCGCTGTCCAAGGGCTACCTGCTCGGCAAGGAGGAGCGCGACAGCGTCTTCGTCCACGAGCCCGCCTGGTACGCGAGCAACGACGTCGAGCTGCACCTCGGCCAGACCGTCGACGCCATCGACCGGACCGCGAAGACCGTCCGCTTCGGTGACGACG
Source organism: Streptomyces sp. V3I8 (assembly GCF_030817535.1). Classification (NCBI taxonomy): domain Bacteria; kingdom Bacillati; phylum Actinomycetota; class Actinomycetes; order Kitasatosporales; family Streptomycetaceae; genus Streptomyces; species Streptomyces sp. V3I8. The sequence continues at coordinate 5,898,597 of NZ_JAUSZL010000002.1, forward strand.
GCACGCTCGTCCACTACGACAAGCTGCTGCTCGTGACCGGCGCCGAGCCGCGCCGCCTGGACATCCCCGGCACGGACCTCGTCGGGGTCCACCACCTGCGGCGCCTCGCCCACTCCGAGCGCCTCAAGCAGGTACTGGCCGCCCTCGGCCGGGACAACGGGCACCTGGTCATCGCCGGCGCCGGCTGGATCGGCCTGGAGATCGCCGCGGCCGCCCGCGAGTACGGGGCCGAGGTCACCGTCGTCGAGCCGGAGCCGACCCCGCTGCACGGCGTGCTCGGTCCCGAGCTGGGCGAGCTCTTCACCGAGCTGCACCGCGAGCACGGCGTCCGCTTCCACTTCGGCGCCCGGCTCACCGAGATCACCGGCCAGGACGGCATGGTCCTGGCGGCCCGCACCGACGACGGCGAGGAGCACCCCGCGCACGACGTCCTGGCCGCGATCGGCGCCGCCCCGCGCACCGGCCTCGCCGAGGCCGCGGGCCTGGAGCTCGCCGACCGCGCCCACGGCGGCGGCATCGCGGTCGACGGGCAGCTGCGCACCTCCGACCCCGACATCCACGCCGCCGGTGACGTGGCCGCCTTCCACCACACCCTGTTCGGCACCCGGCTGCGCGTCGAGCACTGGGCGAACGCGCTGAACGGCGGCCCGGCGGCGGCCCGCGCGATGCTGGGCCACGCAACGACGTACGACCGGGTGCCCTATTTCTTCTCCGACCAGTACGACGTGGGGCTCGAGTACTCGGGCTGGGCGCCCCCGGGGACGTACGACCACGTGGTGATCCGGGGAGACGCGGGCAAGCGCGAGTTCATCGCCTTCTGGGTGAAGGAGGGACGTGTGCTGGCCGGGATGAACGTCAATGTGTGGGACGTCACAGAAACCGTCCAGCAGCTGATCAGGACAGGGGTGCGGGTGGACACCGAGGCGCTCGCGGACCCGCGCGTTCCGCTGGCCGACCTGGTCCCATGACCGACGGGGGGACTGCGCTGTCACACCGTCCCCGTAGACTCTGCGCGTGGCAGGCAGGATCAACGACGAGGACGTGAAGGCGGTTCGGGACGGGGTCCCGATCGACGCCGTGGTGTCCGAATACCTCCAGCTGCGCAACGCGGGCGGCGGGAACCTCAAGGGCCTGTGCCCCTTCCACGACGAGAAGTCGCCCTCCTTCCAGGTCAGCCCGAGCAAGGGGCTCTTCCACTGCTTCGGCTGCCAGGAGGGCGGCGACACCATCACGTTCGTGATGAAGGTCGACCACCTCACCTTCTCCGAGGCCGTCGAGCGCCTCGCCGGACAGGCGGGCATCACCCTCCGTTACGAGGAGGGCGGCTACAACCCCTCCCACCAGCGCGGCGAGCGGATCCGGCTGGTCGAGGCCCACCAGGCCGCCGCCAGGTTCTACATCGAGCAGCTCGACACCAGCTCCGAGGCCGACACCGGCCGCAAGTTCCTCGCCGAGCGGGGCTTCGACCAGTCGGCCGCCACGCACTTCGGCGTCGGCTACAGCCCCCAGGGCTGGGACCACCTCGTGCGCCACCTGCGCGGCAAGGGCTTCACCGACAAGGAGCTGCAGCTCTCCGGGCTCGCCCAGGAGGGCCGCCGCGGCCCCATCGACCGCTTCCGCGGCCGCCTGATGTGGCCGATCCGCGACATCGGCGGCGAGGTCGTCGGCTTCGGCGCCCGCAAGCTCTACGAGTCGGACAACGGGCCCAAGTACCTCAACACGCCCGACACGCCGATCTACCGCAAGTCCCAGGTCCTCTACGGCATCGACCTCGCCAAGAAGGACATCGCCAAGAGCAGCCGCGCCGTCGTGGTCGAGGGCTACACCGACGTCATGGCCTGCCACCTCGCCGGCATCACCACCGCCATCGCGACCTGCGGCACGGCCTTCGGCAACGACCACATCAAGATCCTGCGCAGACTCCTGATGGACAACGGCTCGGCGCGGGTGATCTTCACCTTCGACGGCGACGCGGCCGGCCAGAAGGCCGCCCTGCGCGCCTTCGAGGACGACCAGAAGTTCGCCGCCGAGACGTACATCGCGATCGCCCCGGACGGCATGGACCCCTGCGAGCTGCGCCTGGCCAAGGGCGACGCGGCCGTCGCCGACCTGGTCGAACCGCGCACCCCGCTCTTCGAGTTCGCCCTGCGCCAGATCGTCGCCCGCTACGACCTGGAGACCCCCGCCGGCCGCGCCGCCGCACTCGACGAGTCCGCGCCCGTCGTGGCCCGCATCAAGAACAGCGGCGCCCAGCACGAGGTCGCCGTCCAGCTCGCGGGCATGCTCGGCATCCTCGACACCCAGTTCGTCGTCAAGCGGGTCGCCCAGCTGGCCCGCTGGGCCCGCGACCGCGGCGGCAAGGGCCCCGCGCCGGTGAACGGCGGCCGCGCCCCGCAGCAGTACGAGAACAGCGGTCCGCGGCCCCCCTCCGGCCCGGCCCTGACCCTGCGCAACCCGGTCTTCGCCACCGAGCGCGAGCTCCTCAAACTGGCCCTCCAGCGTCCCGAGCTGGTCTCCCCGGCCTTCGACGCGTACGGGACGGACGAGTTCACCGCCCCGCCGTACGCGGCCGTCCGGGAGACGATCATGGAGGCGGGCGGCGCGGAGTACGGGGCGCAGGACCCGCAGGAGTACCTGGTCCGGGTGCGCGAGGCCGCTGCGGACGACACGATCCGCGCCATGGTCACGGAGCTGGCCGTCGAGGCGATCATGCGCAAGACCGTCGACGAGGCCTATGCGGGCGAGCAGTTGGTGACCGTCCGCAGGCGCGCCGTCGAGCGCCGGGTGCGCGACGTCCAGGGCGCCCTCGCGCGCGCCACCGCACAGGGCGACCCCGCCCGGCTGGCCGCCGTGCAGAACGAGCTGTGGGTGCTCCAGCAGTACGACCAGGCGCTGCGGGAGAAGGGCGCGGCCGCGCTCTGAGCGCGCCGGCGGCACCGCGCCGCGTCCGGCCCGCCGGTCCGGGCCACCGGACGGGTTCCGCATCGGGAACCGGACGCGCGGGGAACGTGCCAGATCAGGGCACCGGCGAGCACGGCATCGTCCCGTGAGGGTAACCGCGTGGTCACGGACCGGACTCAAAAAGTCACCGCACGCCCCTCGTGGCGACGATGTGTCGTACTCCACACTGGGTTCCGGTGCCTGAGTCCTCGGAGCGCGGCCGACCCGAACGCGACGGGTCCGAAGTCCCCGCGGTTCCGCTCAATGACTTCGGGATGGACAGCGGCGAGGCCGTCGACCCCATCCCTGACGTACCGCTGCCGCACGCCCCAGCAGCGACATTCCTGGAGGTCGCCCCCGTGCAGACCCAGACCCTGACCGACAACGGCACGACCACGGACGCCGGCACCCTCGGCGCCGTACCACCGCAGAACCGCGCCGCGCTCCACCCCGAGACCGCGGCGTCCGGGACCGCCGAGGAGCCGGAGAGCGCGCCGGAGCCGCCCGTCGCGGTCCTGGTGGAGAGCGAGACGGAGACGCCGGAGCCGGTGGAACTGCCCCGTGGACGCGCGGACACCGGCGGGCCCTCGTCCGACCTGTTCCGCCAGTACCTGCGGGAGATCGGCCGGATCCCGCTCCTCACCGCGGTGGAGGAGGTGGAGCTCGCCCGCAGGGTGGAGGCGGGCCTCTTCGCCGAGGAGAAGCTCCGGCTCGCGTCGGACCTCGACAGCCAGCTCGCCCTCGACCTGGACAAGTTGGTCGTCATGGGGCGGATGGCCAAGCGCCGTCTCATCGAGGCCAACCTGCGGCTCGTCGTCTCGGTCGCCAAGCGGTACGTGGGGCGCGGACTGACCATGCTCGACCTGGTCCAGGAGGGGAACCTCGGGCTGATCCGGGCCGTCGAGAAGTTCGACTACGCCCGCGGGTACAAGTTCTCGACGTACGCGACCTGGTGGATCCGCCAGGCCATGTCCCGCGCCCTCGCCGACCAGGCCCGCACGATCCGGGTGCCCGTCCACGTCGTCGAACTGATCAACCGGGTCGTCCGGGTGCAGCGGCGGATGCTCCAGGAGCGGGGGTACGAGCCGACGCCCGAGGAGGTCGCCGCGCACCTCGACCTGACCGGGGAGCGGGTCAGCGAGGTGCTGCGGCTGGCCCAGGAGCCGGTGTCCCTGCACGCGCCGGTGGGGGAGGAGGACGACGTCGCCCTCGGTGACCTCATCGAGGACGGGGACGCGACGAGTCCGGTGGAGTCGGCGGCGTTCATGCTGCTGCGGGAGCACCTGGAGGCGGTCCTGTCCACGCTCGGGGAGCGTGAACGCAAGGTGGTCCAGCTGCGCTACGGCCTGGCGGACGGGCGTCCCCGCACGCTGGAGGAGATCGGGCGGATCTTCGGCGTCACCCGCGAACGGATCCGCCAGATCGAGTCCAAGACCCTGAACAAACTCCGCGACCACGCGTTCGCGGACCAGCTGCGGGGCTACCTGGACTGAGGGCCTTGCCCGCCCCCACGAGCGCGAAGCGCGATCGCGGGGGCGGAGGAATCCTGCCGGACCCCTCAGTCCATCTCCACCACCGCCTGGGCGAACTGGGCCTTGTACAGGCGCGCGTACGCCCCGCCCGCCGCGAGCAGCTCGGCATGCGCCCCCTGCTCCACGATCGCCCCGTCCTCCATCACCAGAATGGTGTCGGCATCGCGGATCGTCGACAGACGATGCGCGATGACGAACGACGTCCGCCCGTGCGCGAGCTTCGCCATCGCCTTCTGGATGAGCACCTCGGTCCGCGTGTCCACGGAACTCGTCGCCTCGTCGAGGACCAGGATCACCGGATCGGACAGGAACGCCCGCGCGATCGTGATGAGCTGCTTCTCGCCCGCGCTCACCCCGGACCCCTCGTCGTCGATGACGGTGTCGTACCCGTCGGGCAGCGTCCGCACGAACCGGTCGGCGTGGGCGGCCCGGGCCGCCTCCTCGATCTCCCCGCGGGTGACCTCGCCGGAGGCCCCGTACGCGATGTTCTCCGCGATGGTCCCGCCGAACAGCCAGGTGTCCTGGAGCACCATGCCGATGGAGGCCCGCAGTTCGTCGCGGGACATCGTGGCGACGTCGACCCCGTCGAGCGTGATCCGCCCGCCCGTCGTCTCGTAGAACCGCATCAGCAGGTTCACCAGCGTCGTCTTGCCGGCGCCCGTCGGCCCCACGATCGCCACCGTGTGGCCCGGCTCCACCGCCAGCGACAGGTCCTCGATGAGCGGCTTCTCCGGGTCGTACCGGAAGGAGACCCCCTCCAGCGCCACCCGGCCCCGCAGTTCCGCCGGACGTGCCCCCGTGACGGGGTCCGCCTCCTGCTCCTGCGCGTCCAGCAGCTCGAAGACCCGCTCCGCCGACGCGACCCCGGACTGCACGAGGTTCGCCATGGAGGCGACCTGGGTGAGCGGCATGGAGAACTGCCGGGAGTACTGGATGAAGGCCTGCACGTCACCGATCGACAGCGAGCCGGAGGCGACCCGCAGACCGCCGACCACCGCCACCAGCACGTAGTTCAGGTTCGACACGAACATCATCAGCGGCTGCATGACACCGCTGTTGAACTGCGCCCGGAACCCGGCCTCGTACAGCTTGTCGTTCTCCTCGGCGAACTGCGCCGCCGACTCGTCCTGCCGTCCGAAGACCTTCACCAGGTTGTGCCCGGTGTACATCTCCTCGATGTGCGCGTTGAGTTTGCCGGTGGTCCGCCACTGCTGCACGAAGTGCGGCTGCGACCGCTTGCCCACCCGGGTCGCGACGACGAACGACAGGGGCACGGTGACCAGCGCGACGAGCGCGAGCAGCCACGACACGTAGAACATCATCACCAGCACACCGACGATGGTCAGCAGCGAATTGACGAGCTGGCCCATCGACTGCTGGAGGGTCTGCCCGATGTTGTCGATGTCATTCGTGGCGCGGCTGAGCACCTCACCGCGCTGCCGCTTGTCGAAGTACGAGAGCGGCAGCCGCGACAGCTTGGTCTGCACGTCCTCGCGCATCTTGTACATCGTCAGGTTGACGGCCCGGTTCACCAGCCGCGTCGCCACCGCCATCAGCAGACCGGCCAGCAGGAACGCACCCAGGGCGAGCCCCAGCACCTCGCCGACCGCACCGAAGTCGATGCCCTCGCCGGGGGTGAAGTCCGTGCCCGAGAGCATGTCGGCCATCTTGCCGTCACCGCGCTCCCGCATCGCCGCGAGGACCTCGGCCTTCGACCGCCCGGCGGGCATCTCGCGTCCGACGACCCCGGCGAAGACGAGGTCGGTGGCCCGCCCCAGGATCTTCGGGCCCAGGACCGACAGGCCCACACTGCAGACCACCGCGGCGAGCATCCCGTACAGCGTGGCCCGTTCCGGCCTGAACTGCGTCAGCAGCCGCTTGCCGGACCCCTTGAAATCCATCGAGTGATGGTCGGGTCCCGACCCGGCCATCATCCGCCCCATGGGCCCGGCCATCAGGCTGCCTCCGCTTCCGTCAGCTGGGAGAGCACGATCTCCCGGTAGGTCTCGTTGTCCGCCATCAGCTCGTGGTGGCGGCCGGTCCCCACGACCCGGCCCTCGTCCAGCACCACGATCCGGTCGGCGTCGCGGATGGTGGAGACCCGCTGGGCGACGATCACGACGGTCGCCTCGGCGGTCTCCCGCGCGAGCGCCGTACGCAGCGCCGCGTCCGTCGCGTAGTCGAGCGCGGAGAACGAGTCGTCGAAGAGGTAGATCTCGGGCCGCTGCACGAGGGTGCGGGCGATGGCGAGCCGCTGCCGCTGACCGCCCGACACATTGGCGCCGCCCTGCGCGATCGGGGCGTCCAGACCGTTCTCCAGACCCTCCACGAACCCCTTGGCCTGCGCCACCTCCAGCGCGTGCCACAGCTCCTCGTCCGTCGCGTCCGGATTGCCGTACCGCAGGTTGGAGGCCACCGTGCCGGCGAACAGGTACGGCTTCTGCGGTACGAGGCCCACCGTGCGCGCCAGCAGCCGCGGCTCGACCGTCCGTACGTCGACGCCGTCCACCAGCACCTCGCCGTCGGTGGCGTCGAACAGCCGGGGGACCAGCCCCAGGAGGGTCGACTTGCCGCTGCCGGTCGAACCGATCACGGCGGTCGTCTCGCCGGGCAGCGCCACCAGGTCGACGGCCTTCAGTACCGGCTCCTCGGCGCCCGGGTAGCGGAACCCGGCCCCGCGCAGCTCCAGATGACCGTGCCGCCGCAGCTCCAGGACGGGCGCCTTCGGCGGGACCACGCTGCTGGAGGTGTCCAGGACCTCCTGGATGCGCTCGGCGCAGACCTCGGCGCGCGGCACCATCATGAACATGAAGGTGGCCATCATCACGGACATCACGATCTGCATCAGATAGGCGAGGAACGCGGTCAGCGCGCCGATCTCCATCCCGCCGCTGTCGATCCGGTGGGCACCGAACCACACCACCGCGACCGACGAGACGTTCACCACCGTCATGACGATCGGGAACATCAGCGCCAGCATCCGCCCGGTACCGAGGGACACCTCGGTGAGGTCGGCGTTCGCCTTGCGGAAGCGCTCCTCCTCGTACGCGTCGCGCACGAAGGCCCGGATGACACGGTTGCCGGTGATCTGCTCGCGCAGCACCCGGTTCACCGTGTCGAGGCGCACCTGCATGGTCCGGAACAGCGGCCGCAGCCGGCGCACGATCAGACTGACCGCGATGCCGAGCACCGGCACGACGGCCAGCAGCACCCCGGACAGCGGCACGTCCAGGCCGAGGGCCAGCACGATGCCGCCCACGCACATGATGGGCGCCGACACCAGCAGCGTGAACGTCATCAGGGTGAGCATCTGCACCTGCTGCACGTCGTTCGTCGTGCGGGTGATCAGGGACGGCGCCCCGAAATGGCCCACCTCACGCGCGGAGAACGACTGCACGCGGTCGAAGATCGCGGCCCGGATGTCACGGCCGACCGCCGCGGCCGTGCGGGCGCCGTGGTAGACGGCGCCGATGTTGCAGACGACCTGCGCCAGCGAGATGCCGATCATCAGGGCGCCGAAGGACAGGATGTAGCCCGTGTCGCCCTTGACGACACCGTTGTCGATGATGTCGGCGTTCAGGGTGGGCAGGAAGAGCGTGGCGCAGGTCTGCAGGAACTGCAGGAGGACGAGCAGGGCGATGGGTTTCTTGTAGGGCGTGAGATGGGTACGCAGGATTCTTATGAGCACGCTGGGTCTCTCGGAGTCGGCGGCGGAGCGGCTGGTTGCCCCTGGCCCCCATCGTCGGGCACTCCACCGGTGTTACCTCAACTGATTAACCCAAGAGAGGACCAAGAGCGGACAGGCCCGCGACCGAAGTCGTAGGCCGCGTGCTCCCGCGCAGGCCGCGTGCTCCCGCGCAGGCCGCGTGCTCCCGCGCAGGCCGCGTGCTCCCGCGTACGGCTCGGGACCGAGGACCCGCGCGGGGCTCAGGACCGGAAGGCGCCCGGGTGGGTCTGGTCCCGCACCGACACGTACTGCTGCCGCACGGCCTGGCCCACCGGCAGGTCCTCGCCCGGCTCCAGGACCTGCGCCGCCGCGCCCTGCCAGACGGGCGGCAGACCCGGCTGGACCGTGCCCTGCTGCACACCGAGCGCCCAGGCCGCCTGCCGGGCCGCGCCGATCGCCGCGTAGTCCGCGGGCTGCGGCACCACGATCTGCGTACCGAGCAGCGCGGGCGCGCACGCCTGCACCGCGCCCAGCTCCGCGGCCTGGCCCAGCAGGAAGATCCGCCGGACCTCCACGCCCCGTCCGCGCAGCACGTCCAGCGCGTCCGCCAGCCCGCACAGCATGCCCTCGAAGGCGGCCCGCGCCAGGTGCTCGGGCCGCATCGACTCCCGCCGCAGCCCGGCCAGCGTCCCCGCCGTGTGCGGCAGGTTGGGCGTGCGCTCGCCCTCCAGGTACGGCAGCAGCACGAGCCCGTGCGAGCCGGGCGTGGACTTCATGGCCAGATCCGACAGGGCCTGGAGATCGGGTACGCCGAGGAGTTCGGCCGCGCCGCGCAGGGCCCGTACGGCGTTGAGCGTGGTGACGACCGGCAGGTGCATGCCGGTCGCGTCCGCGAGCGAGGTGATCATCCCGGAGGAGTCGACCAGCGCCTCGTGGTGGACGGCCATCACGGAACCGGAGGCGCCGAGCGACACCACCGCGTCCCCGAGCCCGATGCCCAGACCGAAGGCCGCCGCCATCGTCTCGCCCGTGCCCGCCGAGATCAGCAGCCCCTCGGGCGTCGTCCCCGCGGCCTCCCACGGTCCGAGCACATCGGGCAGCAGCGCCTGGTGGCCGAGCGCCAGCTCCACCAGATCCGGCCGGTACGAGCCGGTCGCGGCCGACCAGTAACCGGTGCCCGAGGCGCCGCCGCGGTCGGTGGTGCGGCGGGCCGGCCGGCCGAGCAGCTGCCACACCAGCCAGTCGTGCGCCTGGAGCAGCGAGGCGGTGCGCAGGGCCGACTCGGGTTCGGTCCTCGCGAGCCAGCGGAGTTTCGTCACGGGCTGCGCGGCCTGCGGCACCGATCCCACGGCCTGCGCCCAGGCCTCCCGTCCGCCGAGCGCGTCGATGAGGTCGGCGGCGGCGACCTGGGCACGCTTGTCCCCGCCGACCATCGCCGGGCGGACCGTGTTGCCCTGGCTGTCGACGGGGACGAGGCCGTTCTGCTGTGCGGACACGCCGATGGCCTGGACGCCCTCCAGGAGGCCGCCGCCCGCGGCCTCGCCCAGGGAGAGCAGCCAGGCCTGCGGGTCGACGTCGGACGGCCGGGTGCCCTCCGCCGGGCCGTCCGACGGATGCGGGGCATAGCCCTGCCGGAGTACGGCTCCGCTGTCCGCGTCGCAGACGACGATGCGTGTGAAATCGGGCGAACTGTCCAGCCCGGCGACTATCCCCATGGCGGAAATTCTGCCGTATCGCCGCGTCGGCTCGGGCCACGGGCGCCGCCGGGGTGCCCGTCGCTCCGCGCCCGCGGCGTCGTCCGGGCTGGTCGCGCTGTTCCTCGCGCCCCTCGGGAGGAGCGCCGAAACCGTGCCGGAGGAGTGCCGTCAGGGATTGGTGGTGCCCCAGTCGTCCTCGGTACGGGTGCCGTTCGTGTTGCGCTCACGCAGGGAGCGCACCCGGTCGGTGACCGAGTCGGGGACCCGGTCACCGACCTTCTCGCTGACCACGTCGTACGCCTTCCCGGCGAACAGGCGCCCCTGCTGGGCCGCGGACTCGGCGGTGTTGCGCACCGCCGGGTTCTGCGAGACCCGCTGGGCGGTCTTCCTCAACTGCTCGTAGCGCTCGCGCCCGGCACGTGTGCCCAGCACGTACCCGAAGGCGAGTCCGACGACGAACGTGAGCCGGTAGCGCATGGGGGCCACCCTTCCTCTTGTGAGTCCCTCTTGTGGTCGGTCCAGTGCGGCGGCGTCGTCGCAGGCGGGTTACCGATTGGCGGAGCACCCCCCTGCTTGCGCTAATGTATGTGTCGCAGCGAGCGCACGCCCTCTGGCGAATACCCAGGGAGATGCGTTCGATGCGGACGAGGCAATCCCCTGTAGCTCAATTGGCAGAGCAGCCGGCTGTTAACCGGCAGGTTACTGGTTCGAGTCCAGTCGGGGGAGCTTCGATCTTCCGTAGCTCAATTGGCAGAGCAGCCGGCTGTTAACCGGCAGGTTACTGGTTCGAGTCCAGTCGGGAGAGCAGGCCGGACGAGGACCCCGTGGAACCCATCGGGGTCCTTTTTCATGCCCCCGGGAACCGCTGCGTCCCAGGTGGGGTCCTTGAGGGCAGGCTAAGCCGACCATCCGGAGCAGGAGATCGTATGAGCGGCTATGCTGCGGCAGACGGCGCGCACACTTGTGCGCGACGCGCCGTAATGGGGCGGTAGCTCAGCCGGTTAGAGCAGCGGACTCATAATCCGCCGGCCGTGGGTTCGAGTCCCACCCGCCCCACCTGCGCAGGCCCATGAGCCGCGGAAACGTTCCTTTCGAGTGCCGGGACGTCGGTTTCGCCCGAACGGACCGAAGGCGTTGCCCGTGGCTTCGGGGTCGGGCGACGTTCTGGGAGTTCCACCCCCTGACCTGCGGCGGAGCGGGTGACCGAGGTGGGGGAAACGGCTCCGGTGACGTGACCCCTGCCCGACGCGGTGTCCGGCAGCCGCGCCGGGGGCTTCTCCGCGCGCTTGCCCGCGCGTATCCGGGCCGGCACCCGGAGCGCCCGTACGCTCGGTCGCGGGTCCGTCGCACCCGGTTGCTCCTTCGCGCCGACGGGAGTCTCGGGCTGACAAGGTCGGCAAGCGCAGCGCGGACGTACTTCCAGGATCTCTACGACCCGGTGCCCTGCGCTGTGCGAAACGGCTCCGCCCCCACCTGGGTGGGGGCGGAGCCGTTGTGTGAAGGTGCGGGGCGCGGGGTCAGGCGTGGCGCCGGTTGCCGGTGATGACCCGGTACAGGAGGAGCAGGATGAGCGAGCCGACGATGGCGGCGATCCAGGTGGAGAGGTCGAAGAAGCCGTCGATGGAGTCGACGCCGAAGATGACCTTGCCGAGCCAGCCGCCGAGGAGACCTCCCGCGATGCCGATGAGCATCGTGATGATGATGCCGCCCGGGTCCTTGCCCGGCATGAGTGCCTTGGCGATGATGCCCGCGAGCAGACCGATGAGTATCCAGGCGATGATGCCCATGATGATGTCTCCTACCTGGTCGTATAAAGACTGCGTCAGAGCATCCGTATGTTCCGCTCCGGTGTTTTCAAACACGATGCATCGGCTCCAGGGCACCTGGGGACGAAATTTTTGCCGTGGGCCGGGAGTGCCTGGAGGGGTGCATCGGGCCGCAGGCCGCGAGGAGAGGCGGCTGCGGCGGTTCCGGTGCGATCGCCACCGCCCGCGGGCTGCCGCAGTCCGTCCCCCGGATCACCTCGGGGCCCGGGGAGGCCGTGTCCGCAGGCGTCCGTTTCACGTTTTCGGACCGGTGTATCGCTGTTCGTGCATCGGCTGACGTGTAGTTCGGGTGAGGAAAGGGTGGAAGGGTGGGTGCCGGCGAAACGGCCTGCGCGCCGGGAGCCCTGATGTCCCCTCACCCGACCTGCCCCTCGGCAGGGCGGGTCCGCACCGACGGGGTGAGTGATGTCCCGCAGTGAGTTCGCCGCTCTTCTGGAGCACCTGCACCAGGCCGCCCGCACCGGGCGCGATCTGTCCGCCGCCCCGGCGGCCACCGTCGCCCGGCTGTTGGGTCTGGACGCCGTGACGGTGAGTCTGCTGCCGGCCCGCGGCGCGCCCGAGCTGCTGTGGACCGATCCCGCCGACCGGTTCGGTCACACCCTGGAGGATCTGCAGTACGCCGTCGGCGAGGGCCCCACCTGGCAGGCCGCCCGCACCGGGCGCGCCGTCACCGTGCCCGACCTCACCGCCGCCGCGGCCACCCGGCGCTGGCCCGCGTTCGCCCCGGCCGCGGTCCGCACCCGGGCCCGCGCCGTCATAGCCGTCCCGCTGTGCCGGGACGGCGTCGGCGTCGGTGCCCTGACCGGCTACCGCACCACTCCCGCCCCCTTCCCCGACGGCCAGCAGCGTGACTGCACCCTGTTCGCCCGGGCCGCCGTGGACCTGCTGCTGCAGACCCCGCCGGAGAGCTGGGGCGGCGACGGCGACGGCGTGGATCTCTACCGCGCCGAGGTCCACCAGGCCGCCGGCATGCTCAGCGTGCATCTGTGCGTGAGCGTGGAGGAGGCTCTGCTGCGCCTGCGTGCGTACGCCTGGCGCTCCGACCGCTCGCTCGGCGGCGTCGCCCACGACGTCGTCGCCGGCCGCCTGCGGCTCGACTGACGGACCCGGCGGACCGGTCGCTGTCCGCCCTGGGCGTGCTACTCGGTGCCCGCGGCGTTGTTCCGCGGCCGGGCGGGGGCCGGATCGGGCGTCAGCTGGTTGTCGATGACGTCCTGGGCGACCTTGCCGAGCAGGAGGCGGTGGTGGCGGGCGTGGTGGCGCAGGGAGTTGAAGGCCTGGCCGAGGGTGATGCCGTGGCGGGCGGCGAGGACGCCTTTCGCCTGTTCGATGACGATGCGGCTCTGCAGGGCGGTGTGCAGCTGCTCGTTGACGGTGTGCTGCCGGCTGATGGTGCGGGCCTGCATCAGGCCGATGGCCGCGGCGTCGGCGAATGCCCGGGCGAGGGCCAGGTCGTCGGCGCTCAGCGGCTGCCCTCCGGTCTGGAGGAGGAGCAGGCTGCCGATGCCGTCCCGGCGCAGGCGCATCGGCAGGGCGGTGGCGAGGGTGTAGCCGGCGGCCCGTAACCGCGGGGTGAACTGCGGCCACAGCATGTCCGCGTCGGTGGAACTCCGGGTGGTGACGGGGCGCGCGGTGAGGTGGGCGTCCATGGCCGGGCCCTGGCCGCAGGCGGCGTCCAGGACCGGCTGCAGGAGGGGGCCGGGACCGCAGGGCGCGGAGTTGTGCAGGCGAGGGCCGGGGTGGTCCAGGAAGACCGCGGCGTCGGCGACGTCGAGGAGTTCCTGGCAGCGCACCGTCATCCGGTGCAGGAAGTCGATGATGTCGAAGCCCTCGACGAGGGTGTCGGCCAGTTCGATGAAGGTGCGGGCGATGTGCTGCTGCCTGCTCATGGTGGGTTCCTTGTCTTCCGCGCAGGGCGTGGCCGGTGCGGTCGACCGCGTCAGTCGGTGTCGTCCGGCGGTTTCCGGCGGACGACGGCATGGGCGGTGCCCGTCGGGGACGGGCCCGGGGTGCGGGTCCGAGGCGCGTGGCCGGGCCGGCGCTTCGCGCGGTGTGGCGCCGGGTCCTTCGCCCAGGACTGCGGTGATCCGGCGCGCTTCGGCCCGGTGCGGGCCCGCGGCCCCCGCGTGACCGGGGGTGCGCCGGTGGCCGGTCGTGGTCGCGAACCGTGCCGCGCCGACGGGTGCCGGGCGCACGGACACGGGCGTGATGCCGAGGCTCCGCACCCGGGCGCGGAGGAGCGTCCGCACCCGGCGCTCCTCCTCGTTCGCCGCCGCGTACGGGCCGTCCGGGAGTTCCCTGACCGAGGAACTCATGTCCTCCACCCACGCTTTCGTCGGTGCGTCCCGTGCGGCGCCCCGGCCGCCGACCGCATCCCACAGCGTAGCGGCAAAGGCACGCGGGGTGACGGCCCGTGGGTGGATGCGCCGGAATCGGTGCTCCGCTCTTCCCGTGACGAGAACGCGCGGAGCGGTCCGTACGAGGACATGCCCGGTTCGGGGTGCGGACACGGGGCGCCCGCGGTGGCACGCCGGTCGGTGCCCGGCCGCCGCCGCGCGGGCAACGGCGGCCGGGGCGCGAGGGACCGGGGCTCCCCCTGTGTCGGGCCCTCGCGAGGTGCCCTCCTGGCGGTACGAGACGGCGGGAGTCGCCTCGTCGGGCATGCCGGAGGGCGGAGGCCGGAGCTGCGTTGTCGGTGATGCGGCTCCGGCCGGCCTGGGAGGTTCAGCCATGGCTCGAGGGCCGGGAGCCTGCGGCGCGGGCAGCAGCCCGGCGTCACCTGATCCGAGGTTAGGGGGAAACCGCGGCGAGCGGAAGGCGGAGCCCGGTCACGGCGGCCCGGTCACGGCGGCCCGGCCGCGGCGGCCCGGCCGCGGCGGCCCGGTCCCTCAGAGGGGGAACTGCCATGTCGCCGTGGGTGCCTGTCCGTCGGCCCCGTTCTCGCCCTCGTCCCCGGTCCCGGCCCCGTCCTCGTCCCCGGCCCCGGTCCCGGCCCCGGCTTCGGTCCCGTCCGTGTCGCCGTTCGTGGACACCGTCAGGCGTACCGCGGGGCGGCCGTCCGGGAGCGTCGCCGTCGCGTCCACCGTGACGGCGATACGGGTCGTGCCGGCGCGGCGGGACGCGGCGGCCAGGGCGCCGCGCAGGGCGGTGAGGAGGTGTCCCGCCACCGGGTCCGGGACACGGGCGTCGACGGGCCCGGTGAAGTGGACCGAAGGCTGGACGCCGAGGACCGCCCCCGCACCCGACGTCTCACGAAGCACCTTGCCCCGGAAGGTCGTCGGGGCGTCGGCGGGCGGCTGCTGCAGGGCGAAGATCGCCGTACGGACCTCCTGGACGGTGGACCTCAGTTCCTCGACGGCCCGGCCGAGGGTCGCGTGGACGTCGGCGTCCCGCGCCTCCGCGGCCGTACGCCGCTGCGTGGACTCCAGCATCATGCCGGTGGCGAACAGCCGCTGGACGACCAGGTCGTGCAGGTCGCGCGCGATCCGGTCGCGGTCCTCGAAGACGGCCAGCCGCTCCCGGCGCTGCCGCGCGTCCGCCAGCACCAGCGCCAGCGCGGCCTGCGAGGCGAACTGCGTGGCCAGCAGCTTCTCCGCCGGGCTGTACTGCGGGTCGCCGCGCCGGCGGGGCAGGGCCAGGGTGCCGATGAGCCGGCCCTCGGCCTGCAGCGGCAGCATCATGCTGGGCCCGAACCGGTGCCGTACGGGGGTCGTCATGCGGGCGTCGGTCGCCGAGTCGTCCAGGAACACCGGCTCACCGCCCAGCAGTTGCTCCAGGACCGCGCTGCCCGGCGCGATCGTCGTACCGACCAGGCCCGCCGCGCCGGCCGGCGCCGACGCCGTGACGATCTCCATGCCCCCCTCGTCCGTGGGCTGCAGGATCACCCCGGCCGACGCGTCGGCCAGCACACGGGCGCGCTCGGCGACCGTCATCAGCGCGTCGGCCGCCGCCTCGCCGGTGAGCAGCGCCGTCGTCACGGCGGCCGCACCCTCGATCCAGCGCTCCCGCCGCCGCGCGGTCTCGTACAGGCGGGCGTTGCCGATCGCGATGCCGGCCTGGGCGGCCAGCAGGCGCACCACCTGCTCGTCCTCGGCGGTGAAGGGGCCGCCGCGCTTCTCGGTGAGGTAGAGGTTGCCGTACACCTCGTCCTCCACGAACAGCGGTACGCCGAGGAAGCCGCGCATCCGCGGGTGCCCGGGCGGTACGCCGCACGAACGCGGGTCGGCGGTCAGGTCGGTGAGCCTGAGCGGCGCCCGCTCATGGACGACGGCGCCGAGCACGCCCCGGCGTCCGCTGGGCGGCCGGCCGATCCGGGCCCGGTCGGCCTCCGGCAGGCCGGTCGTGCAGAACTCCGCCAGACCGCCGTCGTCACCCGGGGCGAGCACCCCGAGCGCCGCGTACCGGGCGCCGGTCAGCGCGGCCGCGTTCTCCACGATGCGCTGCAGCGTGCCGCGCAGTTCGAGGTCGCTCCCGACGCCCAGGACGGCTTCGAGGAGACGGGGGAGAGGGAGGGCGGCGGGCGGCGGGGAGGGCGTGGGGTCTTCGGGGGCCGGTTCCGTGGGCTGCGTCATCTGCGGCGGCGGGGTGGAGGCGCTGCGTCCGCGGTTGCCTGCGCGGCGCTCAGCCGGCCGCCGGACTGAGGACCAGCGGTTCGATCCTGCCCTCCAGCATGGCGCCCAGACCGAGGACCGCGCACACGTCGGGCCGTTCGGCGATGTGCACCGGCATGCCCGTCGCCTGCCGCAGCATCTGGTCGAGGCCCGGCAGCAGGGCGCTGCCGCCGACCATCATGATCCCGCGGTCGGCGAGGTCGGCCACCAGGTCCGGCGGGCAGACCCGCAGCACCTTGCCGATGCCGTCGAGCACCGCCGTCAGCGGGGTCTGGATGGCGTCGCGCACGGCGGCCGTGTCGACCTGCACGGAGCGGGCCAGGCCGGTGGCCACGTCCCTGCCGTGGATCTCCGTGGAGGCGGGGCCCTGCGAGGTGAGACCGTTCCCGGAGAGGGCCAGCTGCAGGGGGCGGACGGACTGCGAGGGCAGCATCAGCTCGTGGTGGTGGCGCAGGTGCTGGACGATCGCGTGGTCGATGGCCTCGCCGCCCACGGGGATGCGCTCGGCCGTGACGATCGAGCCGAGCGACAGCACGGCGACCTGGGTCGCGGCGGCCCCGCACACCATGACCATGGTGGCCTCGGGGCGCTCCACGGGAAGCCCGCAGCCGACACCGGCGGCGATGAGCGTGTCGACCAGCTCGACGCGCCGCGCGCCGAGACCCACGAGCGTCTCTGTGGTCGCCCGCTGGGCCAGCGGGTCGGAGCCGTGCGGGGTGCAGGCGGCGGCCCGCAGCAGCGGCTTGCGGCGCAGGGTGCGGCGGACCTTGTCGCCGAGGAGCTGACGCAGCATGCGCTGGGCCATCTCGATGTCGACGACCGTGCCGCCGGAGACGGGGCGTACGACGCGGATGTAGTCGGGGGTGCGGCCCGTCATCTTCTCGGCGAACTCACCGACCGCGATCAGTGCGCCGGTCCTGGTGTTCACGGCGGCGACGCTGGGCTGGTCGACGATCAGCCCGGCCCCCTTCACGTAGACGCGGGTGCGTGCCGCGCCCAGGTCGACGGCGAAGTGGCAGCGGCGCAACTGCTCCAGACTGGCGGTCATGGCGGATCCTCCCGAGAGCGCGGACCTGGGACTCCACCGGACGGCGGTCCTCCCTACGCATGGTGCGGGACCTGACGGGGCGTCGCCTTTCGGGGTGGGCCGGGCGGGGTGCCGCTGGACGGGTGGTCTTCCGTGCCGGCCGGCACGGAAGACCACCCGTCCAGCGGGAGCGGCTCAGGTGTTGGGCAGGGCCTGGAGCAGCGGTGCCCAGGACGCCGTGGTCAGTTCGCAGCCCGCGCGGACCAGGCGCTGCCGGTGCGGCTCGGAGCGGGTGTAGCCGAGGAAGCGCAGCCCGAGGGCCTTCGCCGCGGTCAGCTCGGCGACCGACGAGCCGACCATGACGGCGTCCTTCGGTGTCGCCCCGAGGTGCTCCAGGGCGCGCAGGAGGCAGTCGGGGTCCGGCATCAGCCGGGTCAGGTCGTTCGCGCGGCCGTGCACACCGCCGGTGACCAGGCCGGTCAGCCTGCCGTGTGCCTGGAGGTACTTCCAGACGGCGCTCGGCGCGTTGTCCGCGACGACGGCCGTGCGCCGCCCGAGCGAGTCGAGCGTCGTGATCAGGGCGTCCGAGAACGGCGTGGCCGCGGCGGCCGACACCGCCCGCTCCTCGATCCGGTTGAGCCGCCGCCGCAGATCGCCGCCCAGCGGATGGCCGGCGAAGGCCCGCAGCAGGTCGAGGGGGTTGACGCGTCCCTCCAGCGGTGGCGCGGGCGCGCCCTCCGCGGCCGCCTGCGCGGTCAGCGGCTCGCCGCTCAGCGCGTCCTGCGGGTTCCGCAGCTCGGCGAGCAGCGCGGTGAGTTCCCGGGTGGCCTGCCGCTCGGCGTCACCCGTGTAGAGGCGGACGAGCGGCCCGTCGAAGCCGATCAGGACGCAGGGGGCCCGCACCAGGAAGGTGGCCGACCCGTCGGGGGGCGGGGCGGTCGTACGGCGTATCCGGGCCGTCTGACGGGACAGGAGGGCGGGCTGCAGATCATGCTGCGCGGTGGGCGCGTGGTCGGACAGTCGGACGGGTTGCGGTTCCGCCCCGGGCGTGAGGCGTACCGAGCACGCCACCGAGAGGCCCGGCACCGGCCAGCCGGGCGCCCCGTCGCGCAGCACGTCGTGCACCGCGTGCTGCGCCGCTCCCGCCCGCTGGAGCGGATGGCGGCGGGTGACGCGGCGCGCCTCCCGCAGCAGGTGGTCGAGGAGCCGCGCGGAGACCCCGGTCGTCCCGCCGCGTACGAACTCCACCGGGTCGTCGACGTGCCAGGACAGCTCGGCGGACGCGGTGAACGTCCCGCCGCGCGAGGCCGGCAGGGAGAGCTCGTGGGAGGCCCGGTGCGTGGTGAGGTCGACCTCGTGGTACGTGATGCGGGACCCCGAAGCGGGCGTATCGGCGAACGCCTCGGGGTCGAAGAGGGCCGGCGGCCCGTCGGAGGGCTGGACGACCACCGCGGTACGCCCGGGTTCGGGGAGGCGGATCGATCCGGCGCGGCGCGTGCTGAACGGGCCGCGCACCAGGTCGCGCGGCACGGACCCGGGCTCGGGGGCGGGCACCCGGTCCGGGATCTCCAGCCGGCGGTACCAGGCGAGGGGCGGCCCGTCGCCCGGCCCGGTGTGCAGGGGCCGGAAGCCGGCCGGGCCGGCCGGCAGGTCGCCGGCCGTCAGTTCCTCGTACAGGACCGGGGAGAGGACGACCGCGATGTCGGACCGTTCCAGGGCGGCCGGGAGGGGGACGCGGGGAGGGCGCGCGGTGTGCCAGAACGTCAGCCGGACCCTGGGCGGGTCCGGCGTCTCCAGGAGGATGTCGGGCAGATCGCGCAGCGTCGCGTTCAGCACGCCCAGGACGGACGTCCCCGGCGCCGTGAACACGAGGTAGCCGTCGTCGACGGCGTTCATGTCGTACTGGTCGGAGGTCAGGCCGCCCAGCGAGAGCAGCCAGGTGAGGGTGTGGGAGAGGGTGCTGTGGGCGCCGCGGTGGTCACCGGGGTCCGTGCACTCCATGGTGATGGCGGGACGGTTGTCGTCCGGGACGGCGCGCAGCTCGCGGTAGAGCTGCAGCAGGGTGGGGTCCGGCTCGTTGAACCGCCGGTCCTGGAGCGCCTCGTAGGTCTCGTACGACTCGACGGCCTCGGCGGTACGGCCCTGGGCCTTGAGGGCGAGGATGTGCAGGCGCCGGAAGTCCTCGCGCTCGGGGTGCGAGCGGAGCAGCTCGCCGAGATCGGTGGCGGCCCGCTCGAACCGGCCGCTCTCCAGGTCGAGTTCGGCGCGGGTGGCGCAGAGGGTGAGGCGCAGGGCGCGCAGCCGGGTGCGGGTCGCCTGGGCGGCGGGGCCCGGAACGCCGTCGAGGGGGTCGCCGTACCAGAGGTCGAGCGCGCCCTGGACGGCCTCGCGGGCCGCTGCCGGGCTGCCGTCCTCGCGGTACGCCTCGGCCTTCGCGACGAGCTCCTTGCACTGCTCCAGGTCCACGGTGCGCAGGCCCGCGTGCAGGGCGTACCCGTACGCGGTGGTGGCGAGCAGCCCGGGGCCCAGGGTGCGGCGCAGGGCGGAGGCGTACGTGGCCAGGAGGCGTTCGGGGTGCCGCGGAGGGCGGTCGCCCCACAGCCCCTCGGTCAGCTCGTCGTACGTCACGGGCCGGCCGTTGCGCAGGAGGAGCAGGCAGAGCAGGGCCTGCTCCTCGGGCGAGTGGACGGGCGAGTGGACGGATGAGGGGACGGACGAGGGGACGGACGAGGGGACGGGGGAAGGAGCGGGTGAGGGGACGGGCCGTCGGGCGGACGGCCGGGGGAGGCCGCCCTGCCGGACGCGTACGGGGCCGAGCAGGCGGTAGTGGGGCCGGTCCGCCGCGACCGCCTCGGCCATCGCGCCGAAGGCGGGGCTCAGGCACAGGTCCTTGCCGCGGCGCCGGGTCCGCGGGTCCGGTGAGAGCAGGCAGGTGAGGGCGTCGGTGATGCGTTCCCGGTGCTCGGGCGCGATGCCGGGCAGGCTGTCGGAGGTCCCGCCTCCGGCCAGTTCCCGGAGCATGAGCCCGAGAGCGTGGAGGTCCTTGAGGTCCGCCGGCTCGTTCGGGCCCCGGTCCTGGTCCTGGTCCCGGTCCTGGTCCCGGTCCAGCGGGAAGCCGCTGATCCTGACGGTTCCGTCCGCGCCCAGGAGGAGGTGGCCGGGTGCGAGGTGCCCGTGCGACACGCCGCGCGTGTGCAGCGCCTCAAGACCTTGCGCGGCCTGGTGGACCAGAGGCGCCAGCAGGGCGAAGGGCAGCCGGAAACCGCCCTCGGCCGTGAGGTCGGCCAGGCTGACGCCCTCCACGAACTCCGTGACCAGGTACGCCGTCCGCTCCTGCGTGCCGTAGTCGTGCACGGCGATCACGTTCGGGTGCCGCACGCCCGCGAGGGCCCGTGCGGCCTCCAGGAACCCCTGCCGCCGTTCCGGATCGACGCGGTACCGGTGCACCGCGACGGTCCGGCCGGTCCGGGTGTCCTCGGCCCGCATCAGGTGCCCGCCCCGGCCCAGGCGCCGTGACAGGCGGTACCTGCCGAGCACGAGTCCGGTGCCGGCGCGCTCCGGCGGGGTTCCGCCCAGCCGTCGTACGCTCTCCTCGCGCACCGCGGCGAACGGTTCGCCGTCGGCCGTGGCGTTCCCGGGCCCCGGCACCGAGACGCGGAACTCACCGGCGGCCACTCCGGCGCGTACGTCGATCAACGCTCCGATCCTGGAAAGGAGTTCGGAGGTCCTGCCATATGCGGTGCGGGGCAGCGTGCGCAGCAGCAGCTCCCGTACGCCGGGCCGGAAGGCGTACGAGCCGGCCGCACCCGGGACCGCGGTCAGCGCGCCGCTGAGGATCACCTCGGCCAGGTGCTGCGGCCGGGGGTTCTTCTCGATCGCCGCGTGGACGAGCCGCATCACCGGCAACTCCGCCGGCCCCACCGCCAGATGACCGGCCAGCCGGAAGGCCTCGGGGGAGGCGAGCGAGCGGAACCGCAGCAGGAGCTCCTCGGGGGAGAGCCGCTCGACGTCGCCGCGGCCCCGCTCGTCGACCGGCGCGACCGGCGGGGCGGCGCCCAGCAGGCCCACCGCGCCCGGCAGCCGCCCGCCGCCCGCCACCAGCGACGACCAGTTCGCCAGCCAGGCCGGCGAGGCCTCGAGCACCGGGAGCGGGAGCGGGACCGGCAGCATGCCGTGCGGCCTGCTGCCGGGCGCGCCGAGTGCGTCGAGCGCGTACGAGTCCACGGTGTACGCCGCGTTGGGCGCCGCGGGGCCCGGTGCGGCGATCCGGGCCGTGGTGGCCGGCAGGGCGGTGGTGCGCCACAGGCGTTCCGGCAGCGGCTGGACCAGGGCGACCGGCATGCTCGCCGACCAGCGGCGCAGGGTGGCGTACCAGCGGGTGCCCGCCGGGCCGTCCCGCCACTGCGGGCCCATGCAGTCGCTGATCAGGAGCGTGACCGTGCGGCCGTCGGCGAACGACTCCTGCGAGCCGGGACGGCGGACCGTGCCGTCGGTCTCCAGGCGGTGCAGTTCCACCGTGCGGAAGACGCCCGACTGGGCCAGGACCGCGTGCAGTTCGCGGACGAGCGGACGCCAGACGGGCATGGTCGGGCCGGTGTCGTGCACGAGGTGGAGCGTCAGCCAGCGCTCCCTCTGCGGGCGCAGCACGGGCAGCCAGGACCGGGGGGCCGCGCCCAGGCGGGCGATGCGCTGTGCTGTCGCCGCCTCGTCCAGTTCCCGGCCGACGGGAGCGGGGACGCTCCGCTTCAGGGGGCGCAGGGCGCGCTGGAGCGCGAGGGGGTGGGGGAGCATCGGCGGGACCGGGGCCAGGAGGGAGGTGTAGGTGCCTGCGCCTTTGCCTGTACCTGTGCCTGTGTCTTTGCCGGTGGTGGGTTTCCGTCCGGCGGGGAGGCGGAGGGGGACGCGGGTGTCCGTCGGTGCGGGGGGCGGGTCGGCGGGGCCGGTCGGATCGACGGAGTCGCGGGTGCCGGGGGCGCGGAGGGTGCCGGGGCCGGGCTGTGGGCCGGCTACGGGCCGGTGGGGGCTCGTCGCCGGGTTCCCCGCGTCCTCGGGAACGGTGGGGTGGCCCGGGTCCGTACGGGGGGCGGGCGCCGGCAAGTGCCGGGACAGCCAGAGGAGTTCGGCCAGTTCCACCGGGGTCGGGGGGCGGCCGTCGCCGGCCCGGACCAGCAGTTCGGCCAGGTGGGCGACGCCCGTGGAGGCGTCAGAACTCATCCGGTTCCTCTCCCGTGCGGCTCAGGTACGGCATCAGCTGCTCGGCCAGTTCGTCGCGCGACGACGCGTCGATGCCCGCCACTCCCGTGAGGTAGATCGCGTTGAGCAACTGGTCCGTGGCGAGCTCGCCCCCGGTTCCGCGGTCGAGGAACCGGGCGATCAACTCGCGGGCGTACGCGTCCGGTTCGCCCAGGTGGGCACGGACGATGTGCTCCAGGTGGTCGGCGCGCGGCTGGTGCAGTTCGAGGCGGACGCAGCGCCGGAGGAAGGCGGGCGGGAACTCCCGTTCCCCGTTGCTGGTGAGGACCACGAAGGGGAAGGCCCGGCAGCGGACCCGGCCGCGCGCGACCTCGACCCGTTCGTCCGTGCCGTCGATCATGACCTCGGCGGCCGGGGTGTGCCGGGCCGAACGGACCAGCTCGGGGATCTCGTACTGGCCCTCCTCCAGGATGTTGAGCAGGTCGTTCGGCAGATCCAGGTCGCTCTTGTCGATCTCGTCGATCAGCAGTGCGCGCGGGCGGCCGTACGGGAGGAGGGCCGTGCCGAGTGGGCCGAGCCGCAGGTGGTCCTGCAGCTCGCTGTCGGCGGCGAGTCCGCTGCCGGTCGGGAGACCGTGGCCGGTCGGGAGACCGTGGCCGGTCGGGAGACCGTGGCCGGGTGAGGGCTTGGGATCCGGCCGGGTCTCGCCGTCGGGGCGGACGTCGCGCGCGGCCGCGTACAGGCGGGACAGCGGGTCGTACTGGTACAGCCCGTCGTGCAGGGTGGTGCGGCTCGTGATGTTCCAGCGCAGGACCGGGCCCAGCCGCAGCTCCCGCGCGACCGCGTACGCCAGGCTCGACTTGCCGCTGCCCGGCGGTCCCGTCACGAGGAGGGGCCGGCGCAGGTAGAGGGCTGCGTTGACGAGCTGCACGGCGCGGTCCGTGGCGCGGTAGGTGCGGGCGCGGTGCCGGCGGTCCGGGGACGTGGCCGAGGTGTCGTCGGCCTCGGCGGGCGTCGCCAGCTCCGGGCCGCCGTCGAAGTCGCGCCAGGGCGGTGGCGCGGGCAGCTCGGCGATGCCGTCGTGGGGCTCGCTCGAACCCGTGTAGACGGGCCACAGGGACATGGTCTCTCCGAACGTGTTCCGGTGTGCGGTCCGGCGGCTTCGGTACGGCCCCGGTAGGGTCGGGGCGGTGGTTCAGCCGACCGGGTTGTGCAGGTAACCGACGGGGTCAGGCAGGCATTCGGGGTCCTCCCACAGCAGAGCCAGGTCGTACGCCCAGTGCGGTTCCGTGGCGTCCGAGGCGTACGCCGACTCGCGCAACTCGTGTACGTGATAAGGAAGTTCGCGGGCCGACAGGCCCGCGAGGTGTTCGGTCAGCCGGTCCAGGAACGCCGAACCCCGGCAGTCCTGCGACGCCCCGCACCGGTGCTCGCCCCGGCAGCCGGTGCGCGGCCACAGCATCACCGGCACCGCCGCGTTCAGGCTCGCCTGGAACAGCCGCCGCACACCGTCCGCGCGCGGCGGCGTACCGAAGCCCACCATGTCGGCGTCGCGGCGCAGCCCGATGGTCAGTTTCACCTGGTCCTGGCCGACGGACCAGCAGTCGATGCGGTGCAGCCGCGGCGCGGGCCGCGCGTCCAGGTACTGCCACTTCTGGCGCAGCTTGTGCTGCAGGCCGCCGCTGCGCCGCCGTTCCAGGTCCATCACGACGAGCGGGGCGAAGGAGCCGAGCGGGCTGTCGTCGTCGGCGCTGCGCTTCCAGTGCGCCACGTCCGCGTTGAGCCAGCGCCTCGGCAGCACGAAGGCGAGCAGCTCCCGGGCTCCGGGTTCGAGCTCGTGGTACGCCTCGTCGATCCGCTCCAGCGCGTAGGGGCGTACGCGCTCGACGGGGAGGCGGCGGGAGCCCACCACGCGCCGGTGCCCGTTGTTGTACGCGGAGACCTCGACGAGGAAGTGGTGGTCGCCGGACCCGCTCTGGGCGATCTCCACGAGGATGGGGGACCAGGCGGCGGCCCGGTCCTGTGGTGCCCCGTGCCGGACCGCGGCTGTGGTGGCGGCCGCGTTCGTGGCTGCGGTCGCGGTCGCGGTCGCGGACATGGAGGTGGAGGCGGCTGTGGTCGTGGCCGGTGCCATGGGCCAGGCGCGCAGGGCCGTGCGCATGGGGCGGTCGTCGACGAAGTCGGCGAGGCGCTGGGTGAAGCGGGTGGCGGCGGTGGGGTCCGGGACCTCGGAGAGGAGGTACCAGGCCGCGTCCCAGAGAGAGGTGAAGCCGTGCGGGAGCGGCGGGCCGAGAGGGCCCACCGCGTCGGAGTACAGCCGCTCCGGGCTGTACCCGGGGGTGGGCCGGTCGCGGAGGGTGCCCGGCCGCGCCCCGGGTGGCCGGGGGTCGCGTTGTCCCGGTTCTTCCGGCCGCTCCGGTTGTTCCAGCCGCTCCAGCAGGTGTCTGAGACGTTCCTTCTGGTGCTGGGTGTGGCCGGGGGTGGGGATCAGGTCCGCCAGGCGGGGCCAGTAGCGGGCCATCACCCGGGCGGGCAGCATGCGGCCGTTGCGGATCTCGGGGCTGCGGGCGGCGGCCGAGACCATGCCGACGACCTGCCCGGTGTCCGCGAGGGCCACCGCGGCGCCGCTGAAGCCCGGCACGAGCGGCTGGCCGTGCGCGGCCCACGCCTCCAGCTGGACCCACTCGCCCGCGATCAACTGGTCGGCCGTCGCCCGGTACTCGGCGAGCGTCCCCTCGTCGTACCGCTTCGGGAAGCCGTACGCGAGGAGCCTTCGCGGGGGGTCGCCGTAGGCGTCGCCGGGTGCCGCGAACTCCGCGGGCTTCATCGGTACCGGCCGGTCCAGCTCCAGTACGGCCAGATCCCCGGGGTCGCTCTCGCGGCCGTCCCAGCCGCCGTGCGCGACCACCCGGGCGGGGACCTCCTCGTAGCCGCCGTGCGCGAAGGACACCGCGACCGTCTCGGTGTCACCGCGCGCGACGACGTGGGCGCAGGTCAGGACGTGCTGCTCGGTGACGAGGAAACCGGCGCCGGTGTCCCGTCCGCAGCTGATTCTCGCGTGCCAGGAAGCGCTGGTCATGAGCGCGGGGCGCCTCCCGGCCGGGCGCCGGGCGACTGCTCCGGCGACCAGGACAGCTTGACCAGGAGATGGCCCTCGACCGCGCTCTTGGCGATCAGCGCCCCCGCCTCCGCGGTGAGTTTCACCCCGAACTCGATCTCCACGGAGTCGGGCCGCAGCGAGCCGTCGCGGAAGACCCGCAGCGCGGACTCGGCGGCCGCCCGTACTCCCTCCAGGGAACCCTCGAACGTGCGGGCCGCCGGGACCGTGCCGTCCGCGCGTGCCACCAGGCGGGAGCCCGACCCGTCCTCGGCCCCCTCGACGACGATCACCGCCCCGTCGTCGGTCTTGAACTCCACCAGTCCGTCCATGCTGTCGGCGAAACCCCCGTAGTCCGTCACCGATGAACACCTTCATTGTCACGGACGGTGCCTGACGCTGTCGCGGTTTCCCCGGGGCGCTCACCCTTTCACTGGCGCAAAACCGCCAGGGCGGCTTTGCGCCGGAGTTCACCGGAGTCCACCGGGGTCCGCCGTCGACGCGGGAGGAGGGCGGACGTTCCGGCGGGGCTCACCCGCCGGAAGGGGACCGACACAGTCCGGCTCGGCGGGCGGGTCCGCGTCGATATGGCCGAAAGCAACGCCCGGCGGCGGCACGCCGAGTGTGCCGCAGCGACACGGACCACGTGTCGCTGCGGGCCCCGGCGCCGGGCGGTGGGTGTCCGGTGTCCCGGCTAGGAGGGGGACGAGGGCCGCACCGGCCGCACGATGCCGCGCACGACACCCAGTTCCACCAGGTCCTGCGGCCGGATGCGGAGTTGGTCGGCCGTGTTCCGCGTCTCCTCCGGGGGCCGTTTGAGGATGGCGGCCGCCAGTTCGGGCGCGATGACCGAGAAGTAACTGTCCGGGGTGGCCCACGTGTTGTCCGGAGCGGCCAGGGCCAGCGCGCCGCCCGAGCCGCCCTCCCCGATGAGCAGCGTGGTGACGGGCGTCCGCGCCGCCGCTACCGCTCCGAACAGGTCCGCGATCGCCGCGCCCGCGCCCTGCCGCTCCGCCTCCGCGTCGTTGGCGGCGCCCGGGGTGTCCACCAGGGTCAGGACGGGGATACGGAGCCGGTCCGCGAGCCGGACCAGCCGGGCGGCGGTGCGGTAGCCGGCGGGGCGCGTGGCGGTGCCGGTCTGGGCGGCGTAGGCGACGGTGCGGCCGTCCCGCGCCCGGGTGCCGACACCGCAGAGCATGCCCTCGTCGGTGCCGCCGCAGCGGTCACCGCTGATCGCCGCGCGGTGATCGAAGTAGGCGTCCAGGTAGGCCTGCGCGCGCGGCCGTCGTGGCGACCGTGCCTGCCGTACGGCCTCCCAGCCGGTGGCGGGCAACTCCGTGACCGGCGGTCCCGTATCCGGCGGTCCTGTGCCCGGCAGCCCCGTATCCGGCAGCCCCGTATCCGACAGTCCGGTATCCGGCAGCTCCGTATCCGGCAGTCCGGTATCCGGCAGCTCCGTATCCGGCAGTCCCGTATCCGGCAGTCCCGTATCCGGCAGTCCGGTATCCGGTAGTCCGGTGTCGCCCAGGGCCGGGGGAGGCGGGGCGGGCTCGGTCGACGGGTCGCCGAGCAGGCGCAGCCAGCGCGCCAGGGTCCCCGGCAGTTCGCGCTCGGGCACCACCGCGTCGATCGCTCCCGCCGCCAGCTGCGATTCGGCCGTGTAGGCGGCCGGGTCCGCGTCGGACGGCCGGACCCGGGAGCCCGCGAAGCCCACCTGCGCACCCGGCAGCGCGAGGATCACGTCGGCACCCGCGCCGAGGGTGGCCCAGCCGCCGCCCGTCGTCGGGTCGCGCAGGACGGCGATCTGGGGGAGGCGGGCGGCCCGGGTGAGGGCCGACTGCCGTGCCACGCGCTGGAGTTGGACCAGTGCGCGCATGCCCTCCTGCATGCGGCTGCCACCCGTCGCGACGAGGGAGACGACCGGGAGCCGGTGTTCACGGGCGTACGTGTACGCGGCCTCCAACCGGTCGCCCGTGCGCTCGCCCAGCGAACCGCCGAGGAAGCCGAACTCGAAGGAGATCAGCACGGCGGTCGTACCGAACCCGGCCGTACCGAACGTGGCCGTACCGCAGACGACGGACTCCTCCTCGCCGGTGCGGTCGGCGGCTCGGGCGCGCGAGGCGTCGTACCCCTGCCAGGACAGGGGGCCGTCCGGCGCGTACGTGCCCTGGGGGACGGGCAGTTCGGTGAATCCGGTGCTGACGAGACCGATCGCCTCGCGGGCGGTGAACCGCCGGGAGTCCTCGGCGCGAGAGTCCTCAGCCATGGGGCAGCGCACGCTTCATGATCTTGCCCATGTCGTTGCGGGGCAGGGCGTCGAGGTAGTGGACGACCCGGGGCCGCTTGTGGGGCGCGAGACGGCCGGCCACGTGGTCCGCCAACTCCGCGAGCCCAGGCGGGGACTTGGCGTCGGCGGGCACGATCCACGCCACGATCCGCTCGCCGAGGTCGGTGTCCGGCTCACCCGTGACCGCGGCCTCCCGCACGGCCGGATGTTCCAGGAGGGCGTTCTCGATCTCGCCCGCCCCGATCTTGTAGCCGCCGCTCTTGATCAGGTCGGTGGCCTTGCGGCCGACGATCCGTACGTACCCGTCGGGGTCGCGCACCGCCATGTCACCGGTGCGGAACCAGCCGTCCCCGGTGAAGGCCGCCGCCGTCGCGTCGGGCCGGTTCAGGTACTCGGTGAAGAGGTTCGGGCCCCGGACCTGGATCTCGCCGACGGTCTCCCCGTCGTACGCCGTCAGGACCGTCGTGCCGTCCTCCTCGGTCAGCCGCAGTTCGACGCCCGGCAGCGGTACGCCGACCGTGCCCGCGCGGGGCTCGCCGTCCGCGCGGACGCTGGTGTTCATCAGCGTCTCCGTCATCCCGTACCGCTCGACGACCCGGCGCCCCGTCGCCTCCGCGATCCGCTCGTGGTCGTGCACGGGCAGGGCCGCCGAACCCGACACGAGGAGCCGCGCCCGCGCCAGCGCCGCGGCGAGCGCCGGGTCGCCGGGCAGGGCCTCCGCGATCCGGTGGTACATCGTCGGGACCCCGAACAGCATCGTCGCGCCGCCGCTCAGCTCCCGGGTCACGCCCGCCGTGTCGAAGCGCCCGAGGTGCGTCACGGATCCGCCGCGGCGCAGCGGGCCGAGGATGCCCAGGATCAGTCCGTGCACGTGGAAGAGGGGCAGGCCGTGCACGAGGACGTCGTCGCCGGTCCACCGCCAGGCGTCCGCGAGGGCGTCCAGGGTGGTGGCGACGGCCCGGCGGGGGATGACGGCGCCCTTCGGGGGGCCGGTGGTGCCGGAGGTGTAGACGACGAGGGCCGGCAGTTCGGACACCTCGGACGGCTCGGACACCTCGGACGGTACGGACAGCTCCGCGGAGGGGTCGGACGCGCCCGGGGCGAGGGGCGCCGCCGGTTCCGTGGCACGTACGTCGACGTCGACCCGCGTCAAGGATGCCAGGACGTCGGGAAGCCGGTCCCCGGGTGCCGCGAGCACCAGTGCCGGCGCGCTGTCCGCCACGATGTGCCCCAGTTCGCCGCCGCCCGACTTCGGGTTGAGCGGAACGGCGGGGACGCCCGCCAGCAGCGCGGCGACCACGGCGACGGCGGTCTCCAGGGTGGGCGTGGCCCAGACGGCGACCCGACCCCCTTCCCCGGCCCGGCCCGTATCCCTCGTCCGGCCCGTCTCCGCGATCCGGGCGGCCAGGGGGGCGGCGGTCGCCGCGAGTTCGCCGTAGGTCAGGGAGCGGTCGCCGAAGCGCAGGGCCGGCCGGTGCGCGGCGGTGCCGTCCGGGTCCGCCAGTGCCGCGGTCAGGGCCGGGAAGAGAGAGGACACGCGTGCGTACTCCTTGGTCGTCGGTCGTGCTCGTCGGGCGCGGTCGTCCGCACCGGCGCCTGCTGCGGGCGGCCGGTGCCGGTGTCACCCCCAGTCGGGTACCACCAGCACGAGCCACACCACGGCGGGCACCACGGCCACCACGACCCCTCCGTACATCATCAGCTGCCGGAAGAAACGCTCGCGGTCGACATCGGGTGCCGCGGCGAGGACCAGGGCCCCGTTGGTCGAGAACGGGCTCACGTCCACCACGGTCGCCGACACCGCGAGCGCCGCCACCATGCCGACCGTCCCGATCTCGCCCTGCGCGAGGAACGGCACCGCGAGCGGGATCAGCGCTCCCATGATGCCGACGGAGGAGGCGAAGGCGGAGACCAGCGCGCCGATGTAGCAGAGCAGTACGGCGGAGAGCAGCGGGACGCCGAGGTCGCTGACGCCCTCGCCGGCCCAGTCGATCGTGCCCATCTCGTCGAGGACACCGACGTACGTGAGCACACCGCAGATCAGCAGGACCGTCGGCCAGGCGATCTGGCCGACGGCGATGCGGCTGTCCTGCGGCCAGCAGGTGCTGAGCAGGACGGCGAGGGTGATCGAGGTGAGCCCGGCGTCCAGGTCGAAGGCGAGCACGGCGACGACGAGGGCCACGAGGGCGGCGAGGGTGGCGATGCGGGCGGGGTCGAGCCGGAAGGCGTCGTCGGCCTCGCCGCCCTCGTCTGTCCTGTTTGCCTCGCCGCCCTCGTCCTCCGGAGCGTCCGGGGCGCCCGTCGTGCCGGTGACACCCGTAGAGCCGGTGGTCCTCGTGGTCTTCACGGCTTCCGTGGTCTTCGTGGTCGCGGTCTTGACGCGTTCCTCGGCGCGGCTCAGTTTCAGGCCGCCGAACAGCACGAAGACGACGCAGGCGATCACGAGGTTGACGACGAGCGAGGCGAGGAAGAGGGCGATCTCGTTGCCGGGAAGGCCCTCGCGCTCGACGATGCCGTTGACGATCGACCCGTAGATGCTGATGGGGGAGAAGCCGCCGGCCTGGGCGCCGTGGACCACCATCGCGCCCATGAGCAGCGGGCTGATGGAGTACCGCGCGGCGAAACTCAGGGCGATCGGCGCCACGATGGCGACGGCCGCCGGACTGACCGCGCCGATCGCGGTGAGCGCGCCGGTCAGCACGAACATCACCCATGGGATGAGCACGACCCGGCCGCGCACGAGCCGGATCGAGGCGTGCACCAGCCAGTCGGTCGTGCCGTTGGCGCGGGCGATCGCGAACAGGTACGTCACGCCGACGAGCACCACGAAGAGGTCGCCGGGGAAACCGGCGAAGATCTTGTCGGTGTCGAGGTCCGCCACGAGTTCGCCGACTCCGAAGGCGGCGGCGAAGGCGAGGGCGCCCATGTTGACGGAGCGGGTGGTGGCGATCACGAACACCACGACGAGCACGAGGATCGATATCAGTTCGGCGGACATACGGGCTCCCGTCTTTGGGTCCCAGGACGGCTCGGCCGGTCAAGTAGCTGACTGGTTGAGTGGCTGAGTGGCTGAGTGGCTGAACCACATTGGGCGGGCGCTGTGGAGAGCGTCAAGAGAGATGACGTAAATTGGCTCAGCCACTCGTCCACAGACCGAGAGGTACAGGGGGAAGACCGACATGACCGACCCACTGCGGCCCATGGGGTCCAAACCGCGCCTGTACGAACAGGTCCTCGACCGGCTGCGCAGTTACGCGGCCGAGGGCGGCCTGGGGGCCGGTGACCGGCTCCCGACCGAGCGCGACCTGGCGGCCAGACTCGGTGTCAGCCGTGCCTCCGTGAAGCAGGCCATAGTGGTCCTGGAGGTGCAGGGTCTCGTCGAGGTCCGCCATGGCGGCGGCACCTATCTCCTGCGGGACACCCTCGACGCCGAGCCGGTGGAGCAACTCGTCGACCGGCGGCGCCGGTTGCCCGACGTACTCGATGCCCGCGAGGCCCTGGAGACCAAACTCGCGGAGCTGGCCGCCGAGCGCCGCACCGACGAGGACGTGGCCGCCATGGACTCCGCCCTCGCGCACATGCGGGCGGAGATCACGGCGGGCGGGCACGGGGTGGAGGGGGACCGGCTCTTCCACGCGGCGGTCACGGCCGCGGGGCACAGCGCGATCCTCGCCGAGTTCATGCGCTCCCTCACCGACCGGATCACCGAGAGCCGCCACGAGTCGCTGCGCCAGCCGGGCCGGCCCGTCCGTTCCCTCACCCAGCACCGGACGATCTTCGACGCGATCGTGGCCCAGCAGCCGGGCCGGGCCGCCGCCGCGATGCGCCGCCACGTCCAGACGGTGGCGAGGGTACGGCTGCTGGACTGGGACCCCGAGGACCCCGAGGACCCTGGGGCGCCCGGGGCGCCCGGGGCGCCCGGGGAGAAGGAGCCGCAGGGCTCCTGAGGGCCACGGGGCGCCGAGGGCCGGGACGGGCACGTTGATCGGTCCGGTTCGGCCCGGTCTGGTTCGGCCCGGTCCGGTTCGGTCCGGACCGGGTCGGCGGCTCCCTTCGGCCGGGGCGGCCTCACGCCTGCGCGGAGCCGGCCGGCCGTGCCTCGTACCGGTGGCGCATGGCGTCACTCGCCGCGGGGCCCGCGGTGAAGACGTAGGCATCGCTGTCGTCGAGCCGCCGGCCCGTCCTCGCGTCGACGACGACGGGCTCGACCTCCTCCCCGCTATGCGCGTCGACGAGGATCATGCTGCGTTCGGCGGGCGCGAGGCGGGAGTTGCCCCACGCGGCCAGGGCGACGACCACCGGCCGGAGGGAGCGCCCGAGTCCGGTGAGGACGTACTCGTGGCGTACGGGGTTGGTCCGGTAGGGCCGGCGCTCCAGCAGTCCGTCGGCGACGAGGGTCTTCAGCCGGGTGGTGAGCATGCTGGAGGAGATGCCCAGACTCTCCTGGAACTGGTCGAAGCGCGTGTAGCCGTCGAAAGCGTCGTGGAGGATCAGCAGCGTCCACCACTCACCGACGTGTTCCACCGTCGTGGACAGGGGGCACTCCCGGTCCTCCAGCCTGATCCGACTCGCCATGGTGGCCATCCCCTCAGTTACTGCTAAAGTCGAAGTTACTAGCTTCTATTTTAGCAGTAACTGAGAGGGGGCGGTGCCTTCTGTGCCCGCGCCCGGGAATGGAGCGCATCATGGCCGTGTCCATCAGCGAATCCCTCGAAGGCCGACGTGCTCTGATCACCGGCGGCACCAAGGGAACCGGCGCCGCCGTCGCACGACGTCTCGCCGAGGCCGGCGCGACCGTACTGGTCGCCGCCCGCAGCCGCCCCGACGACGTCGAGGAAAAGGCGTTCATCGCCGCCGACCTGTCCGGCGCCCAGGGCGCCGCTCATGTGGCCGCCGAGGTGGACGCCCGTACGGGAGGCGTCGACATCCTGGTCCACTCCCTTGGCGGCTCCGAGGCGCCGGCCGGAGGGTTCGCGGCGCTCGGCGAGGACGACTGGACCAGGGAGCTGAACACGAACCTGCTGGCCGCCGTCCGCCTGGACCGCGCCCTCCTGCCGCACATGATCGCCACGGGCAAGGGCGCGATCGTGCATGTCACCTCGATCCAGCGCCGTATGCCGCTGTGGAACGCGACCCTGGCCTACGCGGCCGCCAAGGCCGCCCTGAACACCTACAGCAAGGGCCTGGCCAACGAAGTCGCCCCGCACGGCGTCCGCGTCAACACCGTCTCGCCCGGTTTCGTGCAGACCTCGGCCGCCGACGGCCTCGTCGCCCGGATCGCCCACGACGCGGACATCACCCGGGAGGCGGCGCTGGGCCGGCTCATGGACTCCCTGGGCGGCATCCCGCTGGGCCGTCCCGACCGGCCCGAGGAAGTGGCCGAACTCGTCGCCTTTCTCGTCTCCGACCGCGCCTCGGCCATCGTCGGCGCCGAGCACGTCATCGACGGCGGCACCACCCCCACCGTCTGAACCCGTCACCACCCCAAGGAGCGTCATGCACGACAACCGGCCCCGCACCAGCGCCTCGGACACCCTGCCCGAGGTGATCACCCGCTACCTGACGGCGCACCGCGCCCACGACACCGCCACCGCGCTCACCGCGTTCACCCGTGAGGCCACAGTGGTCGACGACGGCAACACCTACGAGGGCACCGGGGCGATCGGGGAGTGGCTCGACCGGTCCACCACCGAATTCACCTACACCGTCCGTCTCACCGCCGCCCGGCGGACCGACGCGACCCACTACGTCGCCACCCACCACCTGGAGGGCGATTTCCCCGGCGGGACCGTCGATCTGCAGTACCGCTTCACACTCCGCGACGGCCTCGTCGAACGCCTCGTCATCGAACCCTGAGGGCACGGCTTAGGCTCGCTCACCACCACCGCAGCCACCACCGCAGCCACCACCGCAGCCGCAGCCACTGCCACGTCCGCCGCGCCCACCAGGCCGCCCACCGTCCTGGCCACGTCCGGCGGGCACCGGGCCGGTGGCGGCCGGACCAGGGTGGAGTTCGACGCCCTCGTGCACCACGCGGTCGACCTGTCGGGCGTGCACGGGCGCCGGCCCCGCGTGATGTACGTCGGCACGGCGATCGGGGACGCCGAACACTTCACGGCCCGCATGAGCGAGGCCGCGCGCGTGGCGGGCTTCGACCTGACCCCCCTCCAGCTCTTCCCCATGCCGAACCTGGACGACATCGAGGGCGCGGTCCTGGAGCAGGACGTGGTCTGGGTCATGGGCGGCTCGGTGGCGAACCTCCTCGCGGTCTGGCGGGTGCACGGCCTCGACGGCGTCCTGCGCAGGGCCTGGCGTTCCGGTGTCGTCCTCAGCGGCGTCAGCGCGGGCTCGATCTGCTGGTTCCAGGGCGGCACCACGGACTCCTTCGGTCCTGAACTCCGCCCCGTGACGAACGCGTTGGGCTTCCTCCCGTACGGCAACGGCGTCCACTACGACACGGATCCGGGCCGCCGCCCCCTGGTCCACGAACTCGTCGCGAACGGCATCCTGCCCACCACCCACTGCACCGACGACGGAGTGGGCCTGGTCTACCGCGGCACGGAACTGGTGGAGGCGGTCACGGAGATCGCGGGCAAGGGGGCGTACGTCGTGACGCGGGAGGGCGACACGGCCGTGGAGGAACGCCTGGAGCCGCGGCGCCTGCCGGCGATCCCGTAACCGGACCGGACCGGACCGGACCGGGCTGGACCGGATTGGACCGGACCGGATTGGACCGGCCCGAGCGGAACGCTAGTTCGGGCGGCGCACCATGGACATCAGCAGCCCGTGGGTCTCGTCGTCGGCGGCGGCCACGAGTCCGCGGGCCCCTCTGCCGATCGGGGTACCGTCGATCCCGGTGACGACGCAGCCGGCGGCCCGGCACACAGCGATGCCGGCCGCGAAATGCACGTTCCCGGAAAGGTCGCCGCCATCGGTGACGTACGCGGCGCGCCTGCCGGCGGCGACCCAGGCCAACGCCAGCGTCGTAGAGACGACGCGCGGTCGGAAACGTTCGGCGAACCGGGGATGGGCCAGCAGGTCCACGGCCCGGAATCCGGGCGCGCCCGGAAACGGCGGATCCAGGTTGACGTCCACCAGGCGGGTGGCGGGCGTGGGCGTCAGCGGCGCGTCCTCGGACCCGTCACGCCGCACCCAGGCGGCCTCCCCGTCCGTGAAGAACACCTCGCCGCTGAACGGGTCGGCCACCGCCGCCGCCCCGTCGCGCAGCGCCACGTTGACGGCCACCAGCATGTTCCCGACGGCATAGTTCAACGTGCCGCACAGAGGATCCACCAGCCACTGGCGCGCGGCGTCGCGGGCACCCCGCCGCCCGCCTTCCTCCCCGAGCACCGCGTCGTCGGGCCGTGCGGCACGGATGAGGGCGAGAATCGCCTCCTCGGCCTCCACGTCGGCGGCGGTGGCGAAGTCCCCCGCGCCCTTGTCGATGCGGTCGAGCCGCCGGCCGTACATGGCGCGGACCACTTCCGCGCCGGCCAACGCCCCGGCTGTCGCGACTGCGGCATCGTCGGAACCCGCACAGAAGTCGATCACGCCGTGCAGCCTATCCGGGCTGTCCACCGCGGCTCGGTGCCGACCGGATCCCCAGCCCGACGGAAGCCGGCGACGGCTGCTCGACCAGCCCGGATTCGTCCGCACCGCGCCTTGGGTTCCCCGCCTCTTGCGCTTCTCGCTACCGGGAACCGGCCCGCACCACGTCCGCCACCACGCAGCTCACGTTGTCCGGGGCGCCGGCGGTGTGCGCCGCCGTGATCAGGGTCCGGGCGGCCTCGGCCGGGTCGGGGGTCGTGGTCAGAGTCTCCTCGAGCGTGGTTTCGGGGACCACGCCGGACAGGCCGTCCGAGCACAGGAGGTAGCGGTCGCCGGCCAGCGCGTCGTGCAGGCGCAGGTCGGGGGCCGGGGCGGAGGCGTCGCCCGTCAGGGCCTTCGCCAGCAGGGTGCGCTGGGGGTGGGCGGTGGCCTCCTCCGGGGTCAGGCGGCCCTCGTCGAGCAGGGACTGGACCAGCGTGTGGTCGTGGGTGATCCGGAAGAGGCCGCCGTCGCGCAGGAGGTAGGCGCGGGAGTCGCCGATGTGGACCAGGGCGAGCCGGGAGCCGGTCCACACCATCGCCGTGAGGGTGGTGCCGGTCCGCGGGTCCGTCGGGCCCGCCACCTCCCGGACCGCCTGCGCCGCCCCCTGGACCGCGTCCTCCAGCAGGTTGAGGACGCTCCCGGCCGGCAGCGGTTCGTCGTCGAGGTGCTTCAGGGCCTCGACGGCCGCCCCGCTCGCGGGCGCGCCCCCGGAACCGAAGCCGTCCGCGACGGCCAGCACGCGGGTGCCGGCGTGCACCGTGTCCTGGTTGGCGGGGCGGACGAGGCCGGTGTCGGAGAGGGCGGCGTAGCGCAGTTCCAGTGTCGTCATGGTGGTCTCCCTGGGAGAGGAAGGGCCCGCACGGGGGCCCGTCAGGTGGTCGACGAGGAAGGACGCCAGGTCGCGGCGGGCCGTCATGTCCGCCTCGGCCCGTGCCCAGAACGCGCGGACCTCCCGCGCGGCCTCCGCCGGTCCGAGTGCGACGACCTCGCGGATCCCGGCCAGCGGCATCCCGAGCCGGCGCAGCCACGCCACCAGGCGTGCCTGCTCCACCTGTTCGGGCGCGTAGTGGCGGTAGCCCGTCCGCGGGTCCACCCGCGCGGGGCGCAGCAACTCCAGCTCGTCGTACAGCCGCAGTGCCTTCGGCGACAGCCGGCTCGCCCTCGAGAAGGCCCCGATCGTCATCGTCGTCATGGCGTTCCTTCCGTCCTGCCACCGATGCTGTGGCCTCCCCGAAGGGGAAGGTCAAGCGGCCCGGACCGGTTCTCGGACCGGTTGTTACTGTGCGACCGGGACCACCGGAGCCGACACACCGCCGACAGACCCAAGAGGAGCCCGCCGTGGCACGCAGCATCCCGCGCATCGCACTGGTCACCTGCCAGGAGGTGCTCGCCAGCGGATACGACCGCGACCTGCCCGTCCTCGCGGACGCGGTGCGCCGGGCCGGGGCGGACGTCACCGTCGTGCGCTGGGACGAACCCGACGTCGGGTGGGGCGGCTTCGACCTCGTTCTCATCCGCTCCACCTGGGACTACACCTGGCGGGCCGCCGAGTTCCTGGCCTGGGCCGATCGGTGCGGGGCCGCGACGACGCTGGCCAACCCGCCGGAGGTGGTGCGCTGGAACGCCGACAAGCGGTACCTGCGCGACCTGGCCGCCGCCGGGGTGCCCGTCGTCGACACCCGCTACCTCGCC
This sequence comes from Streptomyces sp. V3I8, assembly GCF_030817535.1. NCBI lineage: Bacteria > Bacillati > Actinomycetota > Actinomycetes > Kitasatosporales > Streptomycetaceae > Streptomyces > Streptomyces sp. V3I8. The sequence continues at coordinate 5,935,755 of NZ_JAUSZL010000002.1, forward strand.
CCGGGCGACCCCGCCGACCTGCCCGGCGACCGCGAGTACGTCGTCAAGCCGACCTCGGGGGCCGGCGCCCGGTACGCGGCCCGCTACGCACCCGAAGAACACGACACCGCGATACGGCACCTGGAGCGCATGCACGCCGAAGGGCTCACCGCGATCGTGCAGCCGTACGTACGCAGCATCGACACGGCCGGTGAACGCGCCCTGCAGTTCCTCGGCGGGCGTTTCCTGCACGCCATCCGCAAGGGCGCCGTCCTGGAACCCGGCACCGCGTTCGACGAGAAGAAGGTCCCGCACCCCAACCTGCGGCCCTGGGAGCCGACCCCCGCCGAACTCGCCGTCGCCGAGCGGGCGCTGGCCGCCGTTCCCGGGGCGCCCGAGCTGCTCTACGCCCGCGTGGACCTGGTGGACGGCGACGACGGGGCGCCCCGCGTCATGGAGCTGGAACTCGTCGAGCCGAATCTCTTCCTCTTCCTGCACGAGGAGTCGGTGCCCGTCGTCGCCGAGGCGATCGTCAAGGCCGCCGTCGGGTGACCGGTCACCAGCTCGGCCCGCGGACCGTCACCCGCTGCAGCAGCCCCCACGTGAACTCCGCCACGCACTCCCGCCGGACGCCGTCGGAGGCGTCCGGGCCGGCCGGCGCCGTGAAGGCGAGGCCCCACCGGGTCGGCGCCGAGCCCTCCAGCGGCCGGGCCGGTGCGAAGGCGCGGGCGGCCTCGTCGACCGTGCAGGACCAGGGCGTCAGGTCGTCCGGCGTGCGCAGGGCCGGGGCGGGGGCTCCCGGGGCGCGGACCAGCCACTCGTTCCACGCCACGCCGCCCGGGGCCACCAGCACCTCGAAGCGCAGGTCCGGCCAGAGGGGGACCGGCCACAGGTGTGCCTCGCAGGACAGGTCGCCGATCCGGCGCGGCGTCACCGACTCCGGCTCGCCCAGGATCGAGCGGTAGCGCGCGACGGCGCCCCGGCTGCGGGGCGCGTGCCGCATCGCCTGCCAGCGCCGGTTGGCCTCGCGCATCAGCGCGGCCGAGGCACCCAGCGCGTGCCGGGCGTCCTCCACGAGGTCCGCGTTGTGGTCGGCCATCCGGCGCAGCAGGACCAGCTGGAAGTCGAGCGGGGTGAACGGGGCGGCGCTAGCCGGTTCGGCGGGAGGCATGCCCCCCATCGTCCCGTACGGGCTCCACCTGCCGTGCGCGCCGCACGTCTCCCGCGTGCCGCCCGCCCGGGCGGCGGCCGTCGGGGAGGAAGAGCACCGAGTTCACGTACCGGACGTACCCCGGGCCGCGGAAGGACAGCACCCTGCGCAGCAGGCCCTGCGCGACCACGTGCGAGGTGCGCGCCTGGTGGGCCTCCAGGTCGAACGAGGACAGCGGCAGCCAGGTGGCGCCGGGCAGCACCCAGCCCGCGTACCCCCGCTCGGCGAGGTGGGACACCACCGGGCCGACGGGCTGGATGCGGGCCTCCAGCTCGATGAACAGGGCCGGGCGGTCCCGGGCCAGCAGGGTCTTCGCCCCGCGCAGCACGGCGAGTTCGCCGCCGTCGACGTCGATCTTGATGAAGCCCACGTCGTGCAGGTCCAGGCTGTCCAGGGTGAGGCAGCGGACGTTCAGGGCGCGGGCGTGGATGTCCCGCCGGACGAGGGACGAGACGCCCCGGTCGCCCTGGTCGCCGGGCGGCAGCCAGAGGCGGGCCGTGCCGGGCCGGTCGCTCGCCGCCGCGTGGACGACCCGGACGTTGCCGGGGGTCGCGGCGGCGAGCAGCCGGGCCAGGTGCGGGACCGGCTCGACCGTCACCACACGGCGCGCCCGGCCCGACAGACGGCGGGTCCAGGGGCCGTACCAGCCGCCCACGTCGACCGCGGTGCCGCAGCCGGGCGGGCACAGGTCGCCGAGCCGGGCCAGCTCGGGCTCGAAGCGCGGATAGACGGACCGGGCGGCGGCGGCGACCAGCCGCACCGGCACGAACGGGGCCAGCCGGGCTGCCAGGGTCATGAGGTCATCGCCCCGGGTTCCTGGGGCCCGGGGCGCGAACCGCTGAGGTCGCCGCCTGCGGTGATGCGCAGCAGCAGTTCCTCGTGCTCCTCGTCCGTCACCTGTTCGCCGGAGGAGGGCAGGAGCTGCGGGATGCCGTCCACGATCGGGTAGCGGCGGCGCAGCCGCGGGTTGTAGAGGGCGCCCTCCGTGCCGTCCGGGCCCCCGCCCTCACCCCCCGTCCCCTTCTCGAGGAGGTGCAGCGGTCCCTTGTCCAGCGGGCACGCCAGTATCTTCAGCAGCGGGTCGTCGGGATTCATGGATCGGTAACTCCCTTTCGGAGGACGGAGGGGGTGGCTTCGGCGGCGCGTCGTGCTTGGGCATCGCGAGGAGCACGCAGACCGCCAGCGCCGTACCGCCGATCCGCAGCGCCAGCCGCAGCGGATCGGCGGGCAGCGCCTCGCCGAACGAGAGCGTCCCGAGCACCGCGGTGAACAGGCAGGTCACCGTCGTGCAGACCGGCACGATCAGCGAGGCCCGGCAGCGCTGCAGCGCCGCCTGCGACATGACCAGGCCGAACACCCCGGTGAACAGCAGGAGGTACGGGTACGGGGAGCGCAGCAGACCGAGCAGCGCGCCGCCGAACCCGCCCGTGGTGAGGTGGCTCGACACGCCCTTGATGGCCAGTGAGCTGACGCCGTACAGCAGGCCCACCGCCACGCCGTACTCGACGCCCGTCGTCGGCATGCGGTGCCGGTGGCGGGCCCGGCGCTCGGCGGACCCGTACAGCCAGACGCCGAGCGTGAGCGACGGTACGCACACCAGCAGGATCAGCGGGGCCGGGGCGCTGCGGCTGACCGTGTCGGAGCCCTCCTTCAGGGACAGCACCACCATGAGGAGCGCGAGCAGGATCGCCCCGAGCGCGTACCGTTCGCGGCCCGAGGTCTCCTCGCCGAGCAGCACCGAGGAGAGCAGGACGAGGATGACGAGCCCGGAGACGAAGATGCCCTGCGCGGCGGCGATCGGCAGGGTGCGGTAGACGACGAGCTGCGCGCCGAAACCCGACGCCAGGGCGAGGGACCCGCCGATCCACAGCCAACTGCCGAGGACCAGCCGCAGCAGGCGGGCCGGCCGGCGCACGCTCACCTCGGGCAGTGCCGCGAGCGCCCTCTTCTCCAGCACGAATCCGGCGCTGTAGAGCAGGTTCGCCACCAGGGCCGCGACCACTCCCCACCACATGGTCTACGTCCTGCGCGCGTGCAGCAGGAGGATCGAGGCCATCGACGGGACCCGGCACGCCAGCCGGTCCAGCGGGCGCAGCGGGCGCGGCACGCCGTGGAAGGGCGCGCCGCGCAGCGCCACGACCTCGAAGCCCGACGCGGCCACGAACTCCCGCAGCGCGCGGGCCGTGCAGAGCCGCAGGTGGCCCACCACCTGCGAGCCGGGGCGCCCGTGGACGGCGCGCAGGCTCACCTCGGAGAAGACGGGCTGGACACCGGCGAGGAGCAGCGCGCGGTTGTACCAGGCCGCCAGGTTCGGGGTGGAGAGCATGAGATGACCTCCCGGGCGCAGGATCCGGTGGATCTCGTCGAGCGCCGCGTCCGGGTCGACGAGGTGCTCGACGACCTCGCTGAACAGGACGGCGTCGGCGCAGGCGGCCCCGAACGGCAGCCCGCCGTCGGTGAGTTCGCCCCGTACCGCGTACGGGATCCGGGCGCGGGCGCGGCCGAGGGCGTCCTGGGACCAGTCGACGCCGACGATGCGGTGGCCGGCGAGGACGGGCGCCGCCGTCGCCGCGGCGGTGCCGTCGCCGCAGCCGATGTCGAGGACCGTGCGCACGCCGGCGGTGGCCGGGCCCAGCGCGGCGGCGAGCATCCGGGCCTGGCGCAGGCTGCGGGGCGTGCCGGAGGCGACCGGGACGGCGGGGTCCTCGTAGAAGTCCCGCAGCCCGTGCGGGGTCCCGCGGGGCGGCGCCGTGGTCATGGGGCACTCCCCGGGCGGGGTTTCGTGGTCATGGGGCGCTCCCTGTGCCGTGCTGCGTCGCGTGCAGGTAGTGCTCGAAGAGGTCCCGCAGGTGGCTGCCGTCGCCGTGGCCCAGCAGGGCGCGGGACCAGCGGAACGCCACGTGCAGGCGGCCCGCCGTGGAGGCCGTCGTCACCGTCAGCCCGCGCGGCATGCGGGCCGGCGCCGAGAACCACACCGCGTGCGCGCGCCCCGCGCCCTCGCCGAAGTCGAGGGCGTACGGAACACGGCCGATGTTGCTCAGCAGGGTGGTCGACGTCCAGGGTCCGGCGGCCTTGCGCAGGCCCCGGGTGAACGCGGCCCGCCACGCCACGGGGACCACCGGCGCCGTCAGCAGGGAGGCGCCGTGGCCCAGTTGGGGCCGGGGCTGTGCCTTGAGGGCGCGGGTGCGGTCCGCCGTGCGGCGCAGCAGGGCGGCCATGTCGGAGGCGTCCAGCTCCTCGGGGGCGAAGGGGACCTCGACGAGGCGGGTGCCGTTGCCGATCGGCATGTCCGTGCCGCGCGGGCGGTCGTCCACCGGCATGGTGATGCGCAGCGGGCGCGGACGGGCGCCGTGCTCGCGGTTCCAGTGCGTGATCATCAGCGCGGTCGCGGCCATCAGCTGGTCGTTCACGGTGTACGGGGCGCCCCTGGGCCGGTGCGGGACGCCCAGCTCGGCGACGAGCATGCCGTTGCCGTGGTGGCCCGGGGGCTCCGGCGTCCCGTGCGCCACCCGGGCCGGCGGCGCCCAGGTGGAGGGGGTGTCGGGGGCGCGCGGGGCCTCGGCCGTGGTGCGGGTCGGGGGCGCGGCCGGGGAGTTGTCCCGGCCGCCGTACAGCTGCGCGGCGGTCGCCAGGACCCGCAGACAGGCCGGGCCGTCGAGGGCGGTGTGGTTGATGGTGAGGAAGAGGACCGTGCTGCCGGGACGGTCGGCGCCGGCGGTCCGCGGTACGCGGACGACCTCCAGGCGGACCGGCGGCGAGGCCGAGAGCGGCGGGGCGTCGCGCAGGGCCCTGTCCCGGGCGTGCTTGAGCGCGTCCCGGTCCGGCGCCGGGAACAGGACGGCCTCCACGTCGGCCCCGGGGGTGAGCTCCCACTCGTACCGGCGCCCGTACCAGGGGCGGGCCGCCTCGCGCATCAGGATGCGGGGGTGGCTGCGCAGGGCCCCGGCGAACGCCGTGCGCAGCCGGTCCGGGTCGAGGTGGCCCGGGAGGTGGACCTCGATGTGGACGGTCTCCGGTTCCTCCTCCTGGAGGCAGTGCCGGGCGACCTCGTCCACCACGGGGAACGGGATGCGGGCGGGCGGGCCCACGGGTCCGTCCGTGCCGTCGCGTGCGGGGTGGTGCAGCGCGGTCATGTCGGTCCGTCCTCCTCGTTCTCACGGCGGTCCTCGTGGCCCCCGGGCCGCGCGGCTCCCGCCTCCCCGGACCCGCGCTCGCGGAACGGCGTCCGCACGGTGGGCGGGTCGGGCTCCGGCCCCCGCCCCCCGGGCCCCCGGGCCGACACGGTCGGCCCGGCCCCACCCGGCACGAAGGGGGGCGGCGGCGCGCCCGGTGCTCCGGGAGCCCCGGATGCCTCGGGCGGGCCGGACGTTCCGGGTGTGCCATGCGTCCCGGACGTGCCGGGTGTCGCAGGCCCCGGGTACTCCCCCCGGGCCCGTTGCGGCAGGGGCGCCGTCGGGGCCTCGGAGGCCGGTGGCGGCGGGCTGCCGTACGGGCCGCCGGAACCCGGTGGCGGGGCGTCGGCGCCACCGGGCGGTGTACGCCGTCCCGCCGACCGTCACCAGGCCCGCGAACAGCCCGACCAGCGCCAGCAGCTGGGCCGTGCGGCCGAACGCGCCGGCGCCCTCGGCGACCGGCTCCCCGGCGCCCGTCGCGGCGGCGATCCCCGCCCCCGCGAGCGCGAGGAACGCGAGGGGTACGAGCAGGGTGTGCCGCCGCCGGGCCAGCAGTGCCAGCAGCGGTACCAGCAGCGCGAGGAACCCGGCGATCACGATCCCCACCAGGGTGAGCGCGACCGTGCCCAGGACCGGCCCGGGCGGGGGCGGTGCGGGCGACGGCCCGTCCGGGTTGGGCGAGCGGCGCCGCAGGAGCACGAGCCCGGCGAGCACCAGGACCGCGAGCCCGCCGCCGATCAGCCCGGCCTCGTACACCGTGGACGGTCCGTACGAGAGCTTGACCGTGCCGCCCTCGCCCGCCGGGATCCGCCAGCCCTGCTGCCAGCCGTCGAGCCGTACCGGGTCGAGCTCGCGGCCGTTCAGCGTGGCCTTCCAGCCGTCGTTGAAGTTCTCGTACGTCGTCAGGTAGGAGGCCGCGCCCGAACCCACGGTCACCTCGCGGCGGTCACCGAGCCAGTCCCGTATGCCCAGTTCACGCTCCAGGGCGGTGGGTGTGGTGAGCGCGCCGCGGGTCAGTGTCACGTCGGCGACGGCCAGCGGTCCCGCGTCACCCGCCTCGACCCGGTGGTTGCCCGTGCCGAGCGACAACTCGTCCCCGGTCCTGCCTTCCTGGCAGAGCGTCAGCTGCACGGGCCGCCGCTCCACGAGGTCCCCCACCGTGCCCTCGGCACTCGTCTCGTACAGCTCGTCGTCGACGGCCAGTGTCGGCCCCTTCCCGCAGGGCAGCTCGAAGGGGCGGGAGGCGACGGCCACCGGGGTGCGGTACCGGTCGGTCAGGGCCGGAACGTACGCCTCGGTCAGGCCGACCGGCAGTTGCAGGTCCTCGTCGGCGAGCGGATTGTGGACGGTCAGCGGAGCCGTCTCGGTGACGGTGATCTCGAGCCGGTCCGTGGTGATCGGCTCGAAGCGGACGAGGCCGTTCTCGTCGACACCCGCGACGGCCGCGCCGTCCGGGGAGCTGATGTTCACCTCGGTGGGCCGGGTGGACAGTCCGCCGGCCGGGGCGAGGACGACCTCGCCCACGGCCTGCTTGTCCGGCCAGCTCAGCCGGACGGTCGGGTCGTCACCGGCGATCCACGCGGTGGTCAGGTCGCCGTCGGTGAGGTTGCGCGGTGACAGGCCGGTGCCGAGACGGGCGGTCGAGCCGGCGCTCGCGGTGACGCGGTCGCGCTGCTCGGGCGCCACGTCGTACAGCAGCGTGTCGAGCGCGTCGCCCGGTACGGGGATCGCGCTCGCCGCCACCGTGTACGTGCCGGCCGACCGCGAGGTCCAGCGGCGGTGCAGTCCGGTCTCCGTGCCCGTCGGGGAGAAGCTGCCCGGGTCGGTGGCCCGGTGCAGGGAGATCGTCTCGGCGGCCGCGTCGGCGCCCTCGGCGTCCCTCGGGAGCCGCAGCAGCCGGGTCACCTGGACGTCCGGGACGCCGATCTCGGAGAAGCCCGCGCCGGACAGCCCGGCGTGCCGGGCGGTCGAGTCGACGACGGTGACCTTCAGCCAACTCGTCGGGCCCTCGGGTGCCTTGATGCGCTGCCGTGACCCGTCGGCCCGCAGTGTGCTGGTCCGCGAGCCGCGTTCGGTCTGCACGCGCACCCGGGTCGGAGCCGAGCGCACGCTCTGCTGCGGCAGCGGGGTGACCCGGATCGATGACGGGATCTCGGTCTTCTCCGTGAAGCCGATGCGCAGCCACTGCCCGTCGGCCGAGCCCACCGCGCCCTCGGCCCACGCCGTGTCGGGGTTGCCGTCGAAGGCGTTCACCGGGTCGTACTGCGGAAGGTGGTACAGCCAGTTGCCGCTCGACGACGCGGTCACCGAGCGCGCCCCGCGCAGCTCGGCCACCGTCTGGTGCCGTATCCCGTCCGTCGGCAGGATCTGGTGCGGCTCCTCCCCGGCGTCCTGGTAGCTGCCGGAGTGGTTGCGTTCGCCACGGGTGTACGTGTACGAGGTGTTGCTGTCGACCAGGCCGAACCGGGTGTCGGCGCGCCGCAGCCCGTCCCCCACCACCTGCAGGCCGGGGGTGCCGAGGCCGGGATGGCTGTCGCCGGTCAGCACGGTCGCCCGGGCCCGCAGCGCGGGGTCGGCGGCCAGCGGCAGCAGCGCCTCGGGTCCGCCGGACACGACGGCCGTGTCGGCGACGGACTTCAGCCCGGCCTGGCCGGGCCGCGGCACGTCGGCGGCGGGCTCGTAGATCTCGACGGCCCGCTGGCGCGGGTAGAGCCCCTCCACCTGGACGGGGGTGTTCTCCGCGATGCGCCCGTCCGTCATCAGCGGGCCGAATCCGGTCGTGCGCCGGTAGCCCGACTCCTCCAGGGTCCGCTTGACGGTCACGGTCGGCAGGTGGCCGAGCTGGTCGGGGTCGAGGTCGTTGCGCACGACGACGTAGTGGACACCGGCCCGGCCCAGGTAGTCGCCGAGGCCCGGGACCGCGCCGCCCGTCAGCAGGGCCTGCTGGACCGCGTCCATCGCGCGCCGGTTGCCGGGGGTGCCGAACGGCACGTAGTCCCGCTGGGCCCAGCGGGAGCCGGCGAGCACGTCGAGGGGCTGGTCGATGGGGTCGCCCCAGGTGTAGAGGCCGTGCGCGGTGGCGGGCACGACGAGGGCGCGGGAGTCCGGCGAGTACTTCTCCAGCCAGCCCGCCGTGGTCTTCCAGTACTTCGGCAGCTCCTGGAACGAACCCGGCTGCAGGATCGACCCGTTGAGGTAGGGCCAGGCCAGTCCGGGAAGGACGAGGACCGCCGCGACCAGGGGCGCGTACCGGCGGCCGCGTACCGGACGGGCGCCCCGGGTCCGGGCGGCGACCTCGGCCAGGTGCGCCAGCCCGAGGGACAGCGCGAGGGCGGGCCCGGTCTGGAACTTGTAGATGTTGCGGAAGGGGACGAGCCAGCCGTCCAGCCAGCCCTGGACCACCCCGTGGAAGGGCGCGCCGAACGAACCGCCGTACCCGGCCAGGGTGATGAGCGCGGCGGTCAGCACGGTCAGCACCAGCCAGCGCCGCTCGGGCACGTCCCGCCGGGCCAGTCCGGCGAGGCCGAGGCCGGCGGCCAGCGCCGAGGAGACGACGGCGACCACCGAGGCCGTCACGGTCCAGCCGGCCGGCAGCCAGGCCTCGTTGAAGTGCAGGTAGGCGACCCAGTTGCCGGCGCCGCGCAGGGACTCCGTCGCTGACATGGTGTCCGTGGTGGTGCGCGCGCTCTCCACGTACGGGAGGAAGTTCTCGCCGTAGACGCCGAGCAGCAGCAGCGGTACGACCCACCAGGCCGTCGCCAGGAGTACGCCCGGCACCCACCAGGCGATGAGTCCGCGCTGCCGTGGACCGCGCGGGCGGGACAGCAGGTACAGGCCGACCGGCAGCAGGGAGGCCAGGGTCGAGGCCGCGTTGACCCCGCCCATGAAGGGGATGACCAGCGCCGAGCGCAGGGCGGCGACCCGGGCGCTGTACCGGTCGTCGGTCAGCGGGAGCAGCACCCACGGCAGGAAGGCGCCCGGGAGCGCGGCGGCCGAGGTCGAGCCGACGACGATCGTGAACACCGGCCACAGCGCGTAGACCACCGCGCCGAGCAGCCGGGACGCGGAACCGCCGACGCCCAGCCGCTCCGCGAGCCGCAGCGCGCCCCAGAAGGCGACCGACACGACGATCGACATCCACAGCCGCTCGGACAGCCACACCGGCAGGCTGACCAGGTCCGTCAGCCAGTAGTACGGCAGCATCGGGAAGGCGTAGCCGACGTACTGGTCCGCGATGCCGCCGAAACCGCCCTGGTCGTGCCAGAGCTGGCCGAGGTCGGACAGGAACCGCCCGGGGTCGAGTGCGACCCCGAGCTTCGTGTCGAAGGTCTGCCGGCCCGGGTCCACGGCCAGGGAACAGCACGAGGACCACGGCCCAGAACCCCAGCAGCCACCGCTTCGACCGGGGCCCCCGCTCGGGGCCGGGGTCCGGGGCGAGGGGGCGGGTCGCCGCCGGGGGAGGGGCCTGGACCGTGCTGGTCATGGACACCGCCGGAGGATGAGGAGGAGGTTCCAGGTGGCGAACTCGCGCAGTCCCGGCGCCCGGGCGACGGCCTGGGCGAGGAACGGCCAGTAGCGGGAGCGCGCCGAGACGACCAGGACGTCGTCCCGGGCGCGCACCTGCCGCAGGGTGGTTCCGATGTGCACGGCGAAGAGGTTCTCGCCGAGGGTGTGCTTGGCGGGCCGGCCCGTACGGCGCCGGTAGCGGGCGCGGGCCCGCTCGGCACCGAGATAGTGCCAGGGCGCCCATTCGTGACCGCCCCACGGGGACAGCCAGTTGGTGAACGACACGTAGATCAGTCCGCCGGGCCGGGTGACGCGGACCAGCTCGCTGAGGAAGGTCTGCGGGTCGGCGACGTGCTCCAGCACGTTGGAGGAGAAGCAGACGTCGGCCACCCCGTCCGCGAGCGGCAGCAGGTATCCGTCGGCGACGACGGACCCCTGCGGCGGCTCGGGACCCAGCTCACGCACGTCGGGCTCGAAGAGGTGGCCGTGCGCGCCGCGCCGGCGGAACTCCGCGGTGAAATAGCCGCCCCCGCCGCCCACGTCCACGACGGTCCGGCCCCGCACCGGGCCGTCGTACGCCTCGACCTGGTCGGCGGCGTCGCGGGCGAGCAGCGAGTAGCAGGCCCCGGGGTCGTCCTGCTCGTGGCGGAAGGCGCGCAGGAGCGCGAGGGAGCGGCGCAGCGAGGGGTCCCGCAGACCGGTGCCGGGCCCGGGGGCCGCGCCCCGGAGCCGAAGGCGCTGCCGCCGGGGCGTCCCCTGCCGGGGGAGCTGCCGCCGTGCGGACCTCCGCCGCAGGATCATGGTGTCCAGCCCTTCACCGCCTCGGCGGCCACCGCTCCGAACTGGCGTACCGTGCGGCTCCAGCGGTACTGGGCGGCGCGGTCGCCGGCCGCCCGGCCCAGCAGGGTGCGGCGGTGGGCGGACAGCGCGAGGGCGCACCAGGCCGCGGCGAACGAGGACTCGCCGCGGGCCAGCAGGCCCGTCTCGCCGTCCACGATCGAGTCGCGCAGGCCGGGTACGTCGAAGGCGATGGCCGGCGTCCCGCGGGCCGCGGCCTCCGTCACCACCAGGCCCCATCCCTCCACGGCGGAGGGGTGCAGCAGCAGCCAGGCGGCACAGAGCAGACGGTGCTTCTCGGCCTCGCCGACGTGTCCGGTGAACTCGACGCCGGGGCCCGCGAGATGCTGGAGGCGGGCGCGCTCGGGGCCGTCGCCGACGATCACCAGCCGGCCGCCGGTGACCGGGCGGACCCGTTCCCACAGGCGCAGCAGCAGGTCGATCCGCTTGTACTCGACGAGCCGTCCCATGGCCAGGAACATCGGCTCCGGTGAGCGCGGGGCGGGCGGGCCGGGCTCCTCCACGCCGTTGTGCACGATCCGGATGCGCTCGCGCTCGACCCCGAGCGCGTGCAGGGCCTGCGCCGTCGACGGGGAGACGGCGACCAGCAGGCCGTGGCGCTGCGCGCCCGCCAGGGCCCAGTGCTCGAGTCTTCGTCCGAGCCGGGCGGCGGGTGCCAGCGGTCCGCCGAACCGCATCCGCCACAGGTCGGTGTGCACGTGGTTGACGAGACGCAGGGTCGGTCCCCGGTGCCACAGCGGTGCCAGGTACGGCATGCCGTTGCAGACCTCGACGAGCAGGTCGCAGTCGCCGACCCGGCGCTGGAACGTCGATCTGGCGCGCAGGTAGTGGCCGAGGTCGCCGCCGGCCGACACGACGCGGTAGTCGCGGTAGGACGCGGGGCCGCCGCACAGCAGGGTGACCTGGTGGCCCAGGTGGGTCAGCCCCTCGGCGAGTCTGTCGACGAGGAGTTCACTGCCGCCCGCGGCTTCGTTGCCGAAGTCACGACGGGCGAGGAAGACGATGCGGCGCGGCTGTGGGGGAAGCGCCGGGTGTCGCTGCGCTGAGCTGGGGAAGGCGGCGCGCAACGACGAAGGCACGTGCTGGGGCATGGGTGCTCCAACTCGTCTCGGGGTGCGGAACCAGCGTGGGGGTGGGGGGTTGTCGGTACGGCTCGGGGCGTTCGACGGGTGATGAGCTCGACGAGCTCGGTGTGTGTGACGTGTGTGACGTGTGCGGTGTGTTCGGGCCGGTCGTTCTGTTCGGCGGAGGTCGGTGGTGGGGCCGTTCTGCCGGGACTTTCGGGACTTCGGTGGGGTGGACAGTTTTCGCCCGCTGGTTCGACGCGGCTACTCACCGAAGTGACAATTTCGGGGCTTTGTGCAACTGACGTGCCATCACATCGTGAGCGGCTGCTGGGAGCTCTCGGGCGTGTCGGGACGCGGACGCCCACGTGCCACCAGAACGGCACCCACGGCAGCCAGGACGAATCCGGCGATTCCGGCACCCATCGGTACCGTGCGCCCCACCGTGCGCAGCAGGCCGCTGTCGGTGTCGGCGAGGTCCACCTGCTCCTTCTGGGTCTTGGGGGTGAACGCGATCCGCTTGCTGTCGAGCAGGACGACGGCGTCCTTCTTCCCGCCGGGTGCCCGGAGCGTCTTGCGGGGGCCGATCGCCGCGTAGACGATCCGGCCCGTGCGCTGGTCGGCGACCAGCTCGATGCCGTGGTTGGAGTACCACTCCTCGGCGAGCACCTGGCCGGCGTCCTCCACGCCCACGATCGCGCCCGGTACGAGCCGGGTGCCGGTCTTGGTCGGGGGCACGGTGCCGGTGAACCGGAGGCCCTCGTACCCCTGGATCCGCTTCTTGCCCCGGTAGGCCAGCGTGACGGTCGAGCCGAGCGTGTTGTCCCACCAGATGTACGGGCGTTCCTGCACGTCGAAGGGGAACTTGAGGTACGCCTCGCCCTCGAAGTAGGGCGTCTCCTCGCAGCAGTGGACGGGCTTGTTCGTCTTCCGGTCGGTCACCCAGCGCTCCAGGGTCCACTGGAGCGCGTCGTGCGGGTCGGCCGCGGGCAGCGACCCGGCGGTGTCGACGGACGTGGACACGTCCCACACCGCCCGGCCGCTCCTCTCGCTGTCGGCCACGTCGCCGCGGACCTGCCGGGTGATGGTGATCCGTTTGCCGCGGACGGTCTCGACCTCGTCGGTGTCGAAATAACTGCCCGTGCCGGTGAACACGGTCGTCGAGTCGATGTCGGTGGGCGTGCGCTGGGCGCGTGGTTCGACGTACCACGCGAACAGCGGGGCCAGTACGAGCAGGAAGACGCCCAAGCCCAGTACGACCAGGGAGAAGGGTGTGGCGGTACGGCGCATCCGGGCACTCCAAGGGCTCGTGGTGACACGGCGCGGACAGGGGCCGGCACGGTGGGGGAGGGTGCAGGTGCGGTATGGGCCGGGAACCGTAGGCGCACCCTTGACGAAGTGTCAATGCGTTGCCGACACTGGGGACTTGCCGGACGGGACCGGTCGCGTCGGGAATGTTCCCGGCGGAGCGCCAGGGTGGGAGTGACCTCGACAGAGAGGCTGACCCGCGATGCCCAGACCGCTCGCCGTCCTGCTGACCGTGGTGGCCGCCGCCGTGCTCGCCGTGGGCACCGCCCTCGGTGTCGTGGCGCTGCTCGACGCGACCCCCGACCAGCCGAACACGCCGCTCATCACCTACGAGACGGCCGGCCGGGAGCGCTGACCATGGTTCTTCGACAGGGAGCCGTCACCGTGCGCTCGGCCTGGCACGACGTACCGCTGCCGCAGGTGCGGCGGTTCGCCGCGCTCGCGATGGCCGAGGCACCCGTCCTCGCACAGGAGATCCTCCAGGAGATACGGCACGAGTACCCGCACCTGCCCGTGGTGCTCGACGACTCCGGCGAGCCGATGGCCCTGGTCGGGATCAGGCGGGCCATCGAGGTGTTCGTCCAGCACCTGGAGACCGCCGAGGGCCGGCCGCGGGTGCCACCCCGAGGTCTTCCAGGAATTCGGCCGCGGTGAGGGACTGGGCGGCCGCAGCCTCGACGCGCTCCAGGCGATCTACCGGCTCGGCGTCCGGCTCGCCTGGCGCCGGTTCGCCGAGATCGGGCAGCGCGTGGAGATACCGCCGCCCGCGATGTACGAGCTGGTCGACGCCGGTTACGAGTACCTGGACGGGCTCGTCGACCAGTCCGTACGGGGGTACGCCGAGGCCGCCGCCCGGCAGGCGGGGGAGCGGTTGCGGCTGCAGCGCGGGCTGATGGAGCTGCTGCTCGCCGAGCACCACCGGGACGATCCGGCCGGGGCGCTCGCGGAGCGGGCCGCGCGGATCGGGTGGCCGCTGCCCGGCAAGGTCGCGGTCGGCGTGCTGCTGCGGCCGGCCCGGGAGGCCGTCGCGCCCGCCGTGGGTCAGGGCGTCCTGCTGGACATGGAGTACGAGCAGCCCCGCATGGTCGTGCCCGAGCCCGGCGCCGCCGGGCGCCCCGAACTGCTGCACCGGGCGCTGGCCGGCTGGGCGGGCGCGATCGGCCCGCCCGTGCCGCTGGCCGACGCGGCGAAGTCGCTGCGCTGGGCGGAGGCGGCGGTACGGCTGATGGAGCGGGGACTGCTGCCGGCGGGGGAGGTGCTGTACTGCACCGAGCACACCGAGGCGCTGGTCCTCCTGCAGCCCGAGGAGCTGATCGACGACCTGGCCCTGCGGTGTCTGGAGCCGCTCGCCCACTGCGGCCCCACGCACGGGCGGCGGCTCGCCGAGACGATGCTGGCCTGGCTGGAGACGCGGGGCGGGGCCCCCGAGGTGGCGGCGCGGCTGGGGGTCCATCCGCAGACCGTGCGGTACCGCCTCCGGCAGATCCGCGAGCTGTGGGGGGACGAGGTGGACGATCCGGACCGGCGCTTCGAACTGGAGCTGGTGCTTCGCGCCCAGCGGTTACGGGGTGAGCTGGGTGACCCCCGGGCCCGGCGCTGAGAACACCTTTCCCACCCGCCTGCCCACCCGCCCGCCTGTTCGCGGCGGGTCCACCGGCGGGTCCGCCGGCGGGGCCCCCCGGCGCGCGCCCATTGCCCGGTCCTTGCCCATGTGAGTAGCCTGTGTTCGCTATGCCGATCGGCTGTTGAAATTTCGAACACAAGGGAGGGGGCCAGTTGTGGGACGCCTCGTACCTGCCGTAACCAGGGCTCTCGACATACTCGAGCTCTTCCTCGACGGGGACGGCACACTCTCCGCCCCCGACATCGTGCGCCGGCTCCAGCTGCCGCGTACCACCGTGCACGAGCTGGTGACGACCCTCGCGGCCCGCTCGTACATCACGCCCGTACCGGGCCAGCCGGGACGTTACCGGCTCGGCGTGCGGCCGTACCAGCTCGGCAGCCGCTACGCCGAGCAGCTGGACCTGGCCGCCGAGGGCCAGCAGGTCGCCCGGTCCGTCGCGGAGACCTGCGACGAGACCGTGCACGTGGCGATCCTCGAGGGCACGGACGTCATCTACATCGCCAAGGTCGACTCCACGCACGCCGTGCGCATGGTGTCCGCCGCCGGCCGCCGCCTCCCCGCGCACTGCACCTCCGTGGGCAAGATGCTGCTCGCCTCGCTGTCCGGGCCCGAGCTGACCTCGCGGATCCCCGACGACGCCGACCTGATCCGGATGACGCCGAACAGCATCACCGACCCGGCCGCCCTGCGCGAGGCCCTGGACGGGATCCGCTCCCGCGGCGTCGCGGTGGAGAGCCGTGAGTCGAACCCCGACGTCAGCTGTGTCGCCGCGCCGGTGCGCGACCGCACGGGCCAGGTCGTGGCCGCGCTCTCCATCTCCGTGCCGATGATCCGCTGGAGCGAGGACCGCCGGGCCGAGCTGGAGCAGCTCGCCGCCAAGGGCGCGGCCGAGCTGTCGGAGCGGCTCGGACACCGGAGCGTGGGATGACACGCGCGCACGCGTACGAAGTGGCCGTCCGGGCGCAGGCCGCGCTCGGCGAGGGTCCCACCTGGGACGCCGAGAGCGGGCGGCTGATCTGGATCGACATCCTCGGCTCCCGGGTCTTCACCTACGACCCGGTCTCCGGCCGGCGCACCGTGCTGGCCACCGAGCAGCACGTGGGTGCCGCCAAACCGCGGGCGGGCGGCGGCCTGGTGGTCAACCTCCGCGACGGGGTGGGCCTCTACGGCCCGGATCCCGCCGGCGGCGCGGGCGCGGACGCCTCCACCGGTCCCGCGGGTCCCGCCGGTTTCCGGTGGCTGCACCACGAGGTGGTCCCCGGCCGCCGGGCCAACGACGCGGCGGTCGCGCCCGACGGCGCCCTGTGGGCCGGGACGATGCGCTACGACGAGGCACCGGGCGGCGGCTCCCTCTCCCGGATCGCCCCGGACGGGACGGTCACCACCGTCCTCGACGACGTGACGGTGAGCAACGGCACGGGCTGGAGCCCCGACGGCCGCCTCATGTACTACATCGACACACCGACGCGACGGATCGACGTCTTCGACTTCGACGGGCGACAGGCCACCGACAGAAGGCAGTTGGTCGCCGTCGACGAGGGCGACGGTTTCCCCGACGGGCTCACCGTCGACGCCGAGGGCTGCGTCTGGGTCGCCTTCTGGGACGGCGGAGCGGTCCGCCGCTACACCCCCTCCGGTGTCCTGGACCACGTCGTGGAGCTGCCCGTACCGCGCGTCACGGCCTGCGCGTTCGGCGGCGCCGGCCTGACCGACCTGTACATCACGACGGCCCGTACGGGCCTGGAGGCACCGCACCCGCTCGCCGGATCGCTGCTCGTCGTCCCCGGCGCGGGCAAGGGCCTGCCCCTGCCCGCGTTCGCGGGCTGACAGCCGGGCCGGCCTGTTGCCGGCCTTCGCACCGCACCGCACACAGCGGCCCCCGTCCGGATCCGGACGGGGGCCGCTGTTTTTGCGCAAACCATTGACGAGTAAGCGCTTCCTATCTACGGTCCGTTCGAAGTTACGAGCACTCATCGAAATCTCGAACAGAGATATCTCGAACGAATGGGGCAGGGCATGGGACGACCTGGCCTGGATCGCAGGCAACTCCTGGCGGGACTGAGCGGGTTGACGGTCGCCGGAAGCCTCGGATTCGCCGCACTGGGCACCGGGGCGGACGCACTCGCCTCCGGCGCGGACACCCGCGTGCGCTACTGGAACCTCTTCAGCGGCGGCGACGGGTACAACATGATCGCGATGCTGGACGCCTTCCGGAAGGCGAACCCGGACATCGACGTCAAGGACTCCACCCTCCAGTGGGGCAGCCCCTTCTACACCAAACTGGCCATGGCGGCGGCGGGCAACCGCGCACCCGACCTCGGCGTCATGCACCTGGGCCGCGTCACCGGCTTCTCGCCCGGCCGCCTCCTGGACCCCTGGGACGTCGACCTGCTCGCCGAATACGGCGTGCGGGAGAGGGACTTCAACCCCGAGCTGTGGAAGCGCGCCGTCGTCGACGGCAAGCTCTACGCCCTCCCGCTCGACATCCACGTCCAGCTCTGCTTCTACCGCAAGGACGTGCTGAAGAAGGCGGGCCTGCTCGGCGACGACGGCCACCTCGTGCCGGTCACCTCCGTCGACGAGTGGTTCGACGTGCTCAAGGAGGCCAAGGCGGCCACCGGAAAGGGCCTGCAGACCATCGGCATGTGGTCCAGCGACCAGAACTTCCAGTGGTGGTTCTTCGTCGCCTTCTACACCCAGCTCGGCGGCACCTGGTTCGACGACGCGAACACCGAGGTCACCTTCGACACCGACAAGGCCGTGCAGGTTCTGGAGTTCCTGCGCCGCCACGTCACCGACGGGTACACCGACCCCGCCTTCGCGGGCGGCGCGGGCGCCGAACAGTTCGTCAACGGCGGCCCGTTCGTCTGGGAGGGCAACTGGTCGGTGCCCGTCTTCGACGGCGCGCAGATCGAGTACGGCGCCACCCCGCTGCCGCCCGTCTTCGGCAGGCGGGCCACCCACGCCGAGTCGCACTCCTTCGTGCTGCCCCACCAGTCCGGCCGCGGCGGGGCCGCCGACGAGGGCGCGCACCAGCTCGCCGCCTACATCGTCCGGCACGCCGCACTGTGGGCGGCCGGCGGCCACATCCCCGCCTACACGCCCACCCTCTCCACGGCCGCGTACAAGAAGCTGGAACCGCAGAGCGAGTACGTCTCGGCGATGGACCACCAGGCCACCGAGCCCAAGGTGTGGTTCGCCGGGTCCACCGGCATCCTCGCCCAGCGCGTCGGCCCCATCGTCGTCTCCTCCACGGTGGGGTCCGCCAAGCCGGACGCCGCCGCCCGCGGCATGAAGAGCACGCTCACCGAGCTGCTCGCCTCGAAGAACCCCATGGACGGCAGGACCGCCGCGCAGGGAGGTGCGGCCGCATGACGACAGCCGGCGCACAGACCGTCATCGCCCCGCCGCGCGCCAAGGCCGCCGCGGCCGGCGCCACCGTCCGCCGCAAGCAGGGCTTCCAGCACGGCGCCTGGTTCGTCGCCCCGTTCCTCGCGCTGTTCGCGCTGTTCGTGATCTGGCCGCTGCTGCGCGGCGTCTACCTCAGCTTCACGGACGCCAACATCTCCGGCGACGCCACGAACTTCATCGGACTCGACAACTACCGCGAGGCGTTCGGCGACCCGCTGGTGTGGGAATCGCTCGGGCACAGCGCCTGGTTCACGCTCCTGGTCGTGCCCTGCATCACCGTGCTCGCCTTCCTCCTCGCGATGCTCGCCCACCACATCGAGCGCGGCAAGTGGCTGTGGCGGCTGTGCTTCTTCGCCCCGTTCCTGCTGCCGTCCACCGTCGCCGCCAACCTGTGGCAGTGGCTGTTCAACCCCGGCACCGGCATGGTCAACCACGTCCTCGGCATCGAGACGGCCTGGCTGAACGACAAGTCGTACGCCATGCTCGCCGTCGTCGTCTGCACCCTGTGGTGGACGGTCGGCTTCAGCTTCCTGCTCTACCTCGCAGCCCTCCAGGGCATCCCCGCGCACCTCTACGAGGCGGCCAAGCTGGACGGCGCCAACGCCTGGCACCGCATGGTCCACATCACCCTGCCGCTGCTGCGCCACATCACCGGCCTCGTCCTCGCCCTGCAGATCCTCGCCTCGCTACAGGTCTTCGACCAGGCCGTGGTGATGATGGACTTCCTGCCGGGACCGGAGGGCTCCACGCGCACCTTCGTGCAGTACACCCTCGAAGAGGGCTTCACCAGCTACCGCGTCGGCTACGCCTCCGCGATCTCCATCATCTTCTTCGTGATCATCGCGGCCGTCGCCCTCGCGCGGATGTGGCTGCTGCGCAACCGTGAGGAGGGCGGCCGATGAGCACCGCCGCACAGACACGCGCCGAGGCGCCGGTACGCACCGGGGTCCGCAGGCCCTGGACACCCAGCCAGATCGTGCTCACCCTCCTCGGCGCCGCCGTCTCGGTGGTGTTCCTGGCACCCCTCGCCTGGGCGCTGTTCACCTCGCTCAAGTCGGAGACCGAGGCGGTCGAGGTGCCGACGCACTGGCTGCCGCGGGAGTGGACGACGCAGGCCTGGCGGGCGATCTTCGAGACCGGCAACATCACCAACTGGTTCGTGAACTCGCTGGTGGTCTCGGTGTGCGTGACCGCCGTCGTGCTGAGCGTCGGCGCGCTCGCCGGGTACGGCTTCGCGCGCACCGAGTTCCGCGGCAGGAAGGTCCTGCTGGGCCTGGTCATGACCGGCCTGATGGTCTCGCCCGCGGTCCTCGGCGTCCCCCTCTTCACCACCGTCCAGCAGATGGGGATGGTCGACACTTACTGGGGCATGATCCTGCCGCAGTGCGCGCCCGCCGCGATGGTCTACATCCTCTACAAGTTCTTCCAGGGCATCCCGCGCGAACTGGAGGAGGCGGCCTTCATCGACGGCGCGGGCCGCTGGCGGGTCTTCTTCACCATCGTGCTCCCGCTCTCCCGCCCCTCCCTCGCGGCGGTCGGCATCTTCACCTTCATCGCGTCCTGGAACAACTTCCTGTGGCCGTACATGGTGACCAACAACCCCGACCTGATGACCATGCCGAACGGCATCGCGACCGTCATGAACTCCTACGGCATCCAGTGGGCGCAGCTCATGGCGGGCGGCCTGATGGCGGGCCTTCCCCTGATCATCGTCTTCGTCTTCTTCCAGCGCCAGATCGTGGCAGGCGTGGCCCACACGGGCCTGGCCGGCCAGTAGCGCCTCCCCTCAGGGGCGCGGGGCTGTGCCGAGGTGCGGCTCCGCCGTGCGAGCGCGACCGGCCCGCCGCCGCCCCTGAAGGGGCGCGGGGAACCGCGCGAGCAACCCCCACACGCCCGCATGCGCCAACGACACACAAGCCACCCCACCCGAAAGGCGAACCCGGCACCCATGCACCACACCAAGGCCCGCTTCACCCTGGACCCCGCCTTCACGGTCGGCGAGGTCAGCCCCCGCCTCTTCGGCTCGTTCGTGGAACACCTCGGCCGCTGCGTCTACACCGGCATATACGAGCCCGGCCACCCCACGGCCGACGAGGCGGGCCTGCGCCAGGACGTCCTCGACCTGGTACGGGAACTCGGCGTCACGACGATCCGCTACCCCGGCGGCAACTTCGTCTCCGGCTACAAGTGGGAGGACTCGGTGGGCCCCGCCGAGGACCGCCCCCGCCGCCTGGACCTCGCCTGGCGCTCCACGGAGACGAACCGCTTCGGCCTCTCCGAGTACATCGCCTTCCTGAAGAAGCTCGGCCCCCAGGCCGAACCCATGATGGCCGTCAACCTCGGCACCAGGGGCGTCGCCGAGGCCCTGGAACTCCAGGAGTACGCCAACCACCCGGCGGGCACGGCCCTGTCCGACCTCCGCGTCGCGCACGGCGACAAGGACCCCTTCGGCATCCGGCTGTGGTGCCTCGGCAACGAGATGGACGGACCCTGGCAGACCGGGCACAAGACGGCCGAGGAGTACGGCCGCCTCGCCGCCGAGACCGCCCGCGCCATGCGCCAGATCGACCCCGGCCTCGAACTCGTCGCCTGCGGCTCCTCCGGCCAGTCCATGGACACCTTCGCCGAGTGGGAGGCGACGGTCCTGAAGGAGACGTACGACCTCGTCGACCACATCTCCCTGCACGCGTACTACGAGCCGCTCGACGGCGACGTCGACTCCTTCCTGGCCTCCGCCGTGGACATGGAGTCCTTCATCGAGAACGTGGTCGCCACCTGCGACCACATCGGCGCGCGGCTCAAGTCGAAGAAGAAGATCAACCTCTCCTTCGACGAGTGGAACGTCTGGTACATGTCGCGCTTCCAGGAGGAGGCGGAGCGCGACCCGCTGGACTGGCCGGAGGCGCCGCGCCTGCTGGAGGACAACTACAGCGTCACCGACGCCGTCGTCCTCGGCTCGCTGATCGTCGCGCTGCTGCGGCACGCGGACCGGGTGGCCGTGGCGTGCCTGGCCCAGCTCGTCAACGTCATCGCGCCGATCATGACCGAGCCGGGCGGCCCGGCCTGGCGCCAGACGACCTTCTTCCCGTTCGCGCAGGCCTCGCGGTACGGGCGGGGCCAGGTCCTCGACGTACGCGTGGACTCACCGACGTACGAGACGGCGAAGTACGGCGAGACGGACCTGCTGCACGCCACCGCCGTACGCGCCGAGGACGGGTCGGTGACCGTCTTCGCCGTCAACCGCGGCCGGACCGCGGCCCTGCCGCTGGAGGTGACGCTCGGCTCCCTGGGCCTGACGGCCGTCGTCGGGCACAGCGCCCTGGCCGACGCCGACCCGGACGCCCGCAACACCCTGGACGAACCGGAACGGGTCGTCCCGCACGAGGTCACGGGGACCGCGCTCGCGGACGGCGTGCTCACCGCCACCCTGGAACCACTGTCCTGGAACGTGATCCGGCTGGTCTGACCCGACGCAGCCGCAGCGCCCCGGCCCTCCCCGGCCGGGGCACCACCTGTGCGGCGTCCTCATGCCACGCTCAGGCAATCCTCAGTTCGGGCACCTACCGTCCCGTCCGTCCCCCCCACCTCCCGGCGGGAGCCTCACGGCACGACGGGACGGACACGATGCGGACGCTGGTACCGCTCGCCCTGGCGGGCCTCGGCGCCCAACTGGTGGACGGCAGACTCGGCATGGCCTACGGCGTGACCTCGACCACCCTGCTGCTCTCCGTCGGCACCGGTCCGGCCGCCGCCTCGGCCACGGTCCACCTCGCGGAGATCGGCACGACCCTGATGTCCGGCGCCTCGCACTGGCGCTTCGGCAACGTCGACTGGAAGGTCGTCGTCAGGATCGGCGTACCGGGGGCCGCCGACTCGTTCCTCGGCGCGACCGTCCTGTCCCGGTTCACGTTCCGCGGCCTGCCCGGGGGCCATCTCGGCAAGCCGTTGCGCAGGCGGTTCCTGGCACCGCTCGGCCTGGTCGCCGGTTTCCTGGACGCGACCGGCGGGGGCGGCTGGGGCCCGGTCGGGACACCGGCGCTGCCGGCCTCGGCTTCCTCCTCTCCCTCGGCTCGCAGGGCCTTAACCGGCGCTGGGTCGCCGCGTTCCTCGTCGGCGGTCTCGTCGCGGCGCCCGTCGCGGCCTGGCTGGTGCGCCTGCTGCCCCCGCGCGTCCTGGGCTCGGCGGTCGGCGGGGTCATCGTCGTCACCGACGTCCGTACGCTGCTGAGGAGCGACTGGGTGGCGGCGCCGGACGCGGTGGCGTGGAGCGGGTACGTGCTCCTGTACGTCCTGTGGGCCGCGGCGCTGGCCCACTCGATCCGCGCCCACCGCAAGGAGAAGGCGCTGGAGGCCGCGGCGTGCGAGGAGAGGGAGGCCGCGGCGAATGACCTCCCCCGTGGGCCATTCGCCGCGTACTGCGCACGTTAGGAGGCGACGTCCGCCGACGGCCACCGTGCACGCCGACCAGATTCGGCCGGTGGGTGTGCACGCTGCGCATCCACCACGCGCAAGGCGTGCACGACGTCGTGCACGCCCGAACCGGTCGTCAGCAGATCGCGGTTGAGGAGCCGTTCGGCGGCACGCAGGTGCGCGCGGACCGTGTTGCGGCTCAGGCCCACCCGCGCGGCCGTGCGCTGCGCGTCGGTGTTGGCGTCGATCCAGGCCTCCACGGTCCGGTACAGGTCGCGGTGCCCGCTGTCGCGCAGCGGGCGCAGGAAGGGCTCCGCCCAGGCCGTGGCGGGCGCGGCGCGCAGGAGTTCGCCGAGCTGCGGCACGGCCGGCCGGCCGGTGTCGGCGGGATCGGACTGCAGCGCGGTGAGGGACAGGGCCAGGTCGAGCGTGGCGCGGGTGCGGACCTCGCCGAGATCGATGCCCAGCGCCTCCTCCGCGCGGCGGCAGTGGGCCGTGACGGTGGTGCGGCTGAGGTGCAGCAGACGGGCCACGCCGGACCGGGAGAACGTCACGGCCAGGCGCACGACGTCCACGGTGGGCTGGGGGACGGCCTGCAGCGGCTCCAGATGGGCGCGCGCCCAGGCGAGGGCCGGCCGGTGGGGCAGTACGTGCACCAGCGAGGGCCGCCCCCGGTAGGCGGCCAGCCGGCCGGGGGAGTTGCGGGCGACGGCGAGGGCGTGCACGGCCTCGCCGTAGGCCTCCGCCGTGGCGGTGAGCGGGTGGGGCCTGCTGACGCCCAGCGCGTACCCGGGGTTCTCCCCGACGAGCCGGCGCAGCACCTCCCCCTGCCGGAAACGCCCGCCGAGTTCCGGGTCCTCGGCGACAGGACAGATCAACTGCTCCCGGAAGACCGGGCAGTTCACCATCAGACCCGGACCGTGGTAGCCCGACGGGTCGAGGTACGTCCTGGTCAGCCGGTCGCGGTCGGCGGGCGGGCAGTGCAGGAGATGGACCCGTACGCGCTGCGCGTCCAGCAGCGGAGGTACGTTGCCGGTGGTCATCCGGCGCGCCATGGTGACGTCCCCGGCCAGCAGCGCGGTCAGCACCGCGAACCGCACCTGCGCCGCCTTCGCCTCGTACCCGTGCGCGGTGCCGTCGGCCTCGGACACCCGGCTCAGCAGGTCCACGACCGCACCCGCCTGCGAGGCCAGCGAGGCCGCCCCGCGGGACAGCGCCGACGCGCTGACGGTCACCAGCACCGGCCGCGGCTCACCCCCGCCGAAGGCTTCGAGGCGCACCTCCAGTTCGCCGACCCGGGTCGTGGCCGCGGCCAGCCGTCCGCTCGCCAGGCGCTCCACGTGCTCCGCCAGCGCGCCCGCAGCCCGCCGGGGGAACCCGGCCGTGGCCGCCTCGACCACGCCCCCGCGCCCGATCCAGGCGACGTCCGCCCCGGTCCGCCGGCCGAGCCACTCCAGCACCTGTGCCGGGGTGCCCCGGCGCCGTACGAGCCGCATCAGTTCGTCGACATCAGCACCGTCCCCGTGTTCCAGCGCCCTCACCGCCACTCGCCTTCCTCAGCCGCGTACCCGAACCGCGTACCCACTTGTCCGACATCCGACAGAAGACCATGTCATGGCCAAGGCGTGGGCGCCGAGGGGCCGGCCTGTCACCCGGTGGTGCCTGTTCCGGGAGCGGAGGTGGCGGGAGCCGGTTCCCGCGACGCGGGGGCGCCCGGCCGATGCTTCCTCCTTCGCAGGAAATAGATCAGGAGGAGTGCAGCGGCGACGGCGATCAGGACGAGTGGTGTCACGTCGGTCAGGAGCGTCAGCAGCAGCCCGGCCGAGCCGGCCTTGTCGCCGAGTTCCCGCATGCTCGCAGGAGTCACGCCGAACGTGAAGGAGGAGACCGGCATCAGGGATGTCGGTTCATCGCCGACGGTGGTGCTCGCCACGACGGTTCTGCTCACCGTCTGGTCGATGGCGATGCCGGTCTGCTGGTCGATGTAGGCGACCAGCGTCGAGCGGCCCTGGTAGGTGATCGGCACCGGGTCCGGCAGAGCGGACAGCGCCGCGGGGGTGAGACGGGCCCGGGCCGTGGAGTCGAGTTCGGGCCGCAGTTTCGCGACGAGCTTCTTCGGCAGGGCGGGCGGGAGCGGTGCGAGTACCGCGGGGTCCTTGACCGGGGCCGAGACCGTGATGTCGTAGACGTTCACCGCTCGGCCTTCACGCTTCGCGGTTCCGGTGTAGCGGACCGGCACGATCGAGCGCGTCGTCGAGTCGTAGTACCTGTAGGAGTTGTCCTGTGCGGCATCCGGGGGGAAGGCGGAGCTCAGCGCACCGTGCGAGGGTTCCACGGACTTCGAGGCAGGGGGTGACGTTCCCCGTCTGCTGTCCCTGTCGAGGGCGTACGTCTTGGCGCTGGGCAGGGACTGCTTGCCGAGGTGGATCGTCGTGGCGTCCTTGAGTACGGCCGTGTCGCCGTGGGTGGAGGTGACCTGTACCCGGCGGTCGACGGTGATGGGGATGTCGGACTTGAACGCGTGCGCGGTGTCTCCGGCCTGCAGGGCCTTGCTGTCCAGCATCATGGCCTCACCCGCGTAGTGCACCGTCTGGTCGGTGTCATCGGGCAGCTTCGTGGCGTTCGGGGCGAGGACGAAGCGGACGACTGTCGCGACAGCGACCAGGACGACGGCCAGGGTGATGAGCACGATCGACGAACGACGAGCGGACACGTAGTCCTCTTTTCCTGTTCTGGGCACGGTCCTGGTCACATGTTCTCGGCGCCGGCTTTGATCGCTTCGCGGATACGGGGGTAGGTGCCGCACCGGCAGATGTTGCGGATGCCGTCCAGGTCGGCCTCGGTGACCGGACGGCCTTCCTCCTCGACGCGGCGGACCAGGGCGACGGCGGCCATGATCTGGCCGGGCTGGCAGTAGCCGCACTGGGCCACGTCCTGGTCGAGCCATGCCTCCTGCATCGGGTGCAGGTCCGCTCCCACGGTGGCCGCAAGCCCTTCGATGGTGGTGACTTCGTCGGACGGCCGCAGATCGCCCACGGGGATGGCGCACGGGTTGGCCGCCCTGCCGTTGAGGTGGCTCGTGCAGGCTTTGCAGACGTTGATGCCGCAGCCGTACTTCGGTCCGGTGACGCCGAGGATGTCGCGAAGGACCCACAGCAGCCGCTCGTCGTCCGCGGCGTCGACGGTGACCTGCTCGCCGTTGAGGCGGAACGTGTGCTCAGGCACGGAAACTCCCTGTCTCGACGCACGTCAGCGGACGTGGTCCAGGCCGTCGGTGGGTGACGCGGGGACGGGCGGGACGGTGGGTTTGGGTGTGAAGGAGAGGGTGCCGTGATTGATGGGGAAGTCGGTGGGCATGGCTCCGGTGGCACGGCCGTACGCGCAGGCGACCGCGGCCGTCGACGCGGCCACGCCGAGTTCCCCGGCACCGCCGGGCTCACCGGTACTGGTCGGCATGACGACGACCTTCAGCTCGGGTGGTGTGTTCCACTGCCGGGTGTAGAAGTAGTTGTCCCAGCTGGCCTCCAGGAAGTGTCCGTTGCGCAGGTGCAGGCTGGAGGTCAGGGTCAGCGCGATGCCGTCCATGAGACAGCCCATCATCTGAGCCTCCAGACCACGCGGGTTGACCGCGAGGCCGACATCCACGGCGATGACCGCTTTGGTGACGCGAGGGCCGGCGACACCGTCGCGGATGGGGCGGTCGACCGTCTCCGGACGGCAGTCGAGCTCCACCAGCACCGCGCTGGCGGCGTGGTACTCGGAGTGGAAGGCGATGCCCTGAGCCGTACCGGCCGGCATGCTCCGGCCCCAGTTCCCGACCTCGGCGACCTTGTCCAGCACCGGGCGGAAGCGGTCGTCCCGCAGGAAGTCGTGTCGGAACCGGTAGGGGTCCTTGCCCATCCTGGCGGCGAGCTGATCGACGAGGAGTTCCCGGGCACAGGTGACGTCGGGGGAGTAGACGTTGCGCATGCTGCCGGTGTTGAAGCCCTTGTCGGTCTCGCTCAGGAGCCGGCTGTTGGAGCCGAAGTCGTACGGCATCGACTGGGAGAGCTGGAAGAAGAGCTCCGAGAATCCGATGTCGCCCACCGGGAGTCTCGCGGCCAGGGCGGTGAAGATCTCCCCCAGGCCGTGGCTGAGATCGGTGGAGACGCTGGTGTGCCGCTGGGTGTAACTGAGAACGGTGTTGCCGAGGTAGGCGATCCGCGCCCGGGAGATCGCCATGGGATGGGTGCGGCCCTGGCGGGAGTCGTCAGCGCGATGCCACATGAGCCTGACCGGCTTGCCGATCTTCCGGGAGACCTCGACAGCCTCCAGCGCGGCGTCGAAGAAGAGTTTGCGGCCGAAGGAGCCGCCTCCCTCGGTGACATGGACGGTCACCGAACGCAGCGGCAGACCAAGCTCGGCGGCGATGGCCTCCCTCGCGACGATCGGTGCCTTCAGGCTCGACCAGATCTCGGCACGGTCGGGGCGGACGTCGGCGATCGCGCAGTTCGGCTCCAGCGCGCTGTTGCTGCGGAAGCGGAAGGTGAACCTGCCTTCCACGCTCGGCGTCGGCGGCGGGAGTCCGAGGGGCAGTTCGGCCGCTCGCAGTTCCTTCAGCACCACGTCGTCGGACTTGCCTTCCGCGCTCCCGGCCTTCCACGACACCTTCAGGGCGCGTACGGCGTCGATGCACTGTCCGAAGGTGGCCGCGCGCACCGCCACCCCGGTCGATATCACGACGACGTCGGTGACGCCGGGCATGGAGCGGATCGCGGGCAGGTCGGACACCGATCCGACCTTGCCGTTGATCGTCGGCGGACGGCACACCATGGTCGGCATGGCGTCCGGGACGTCCAGGTCCAGCGTGAACTTCTTGCGTCCGGTGACCGCGGCGAGGGCGTCGACGCGGCCGTGCGGTTTTCCGATGACACCGAACTGTTCGCGCGGCTTGAGGTCCACGGTCACCTGTTCGGTCCGTACGCTCGCGGCCCTTTCGGACAGCGTCCCGATGTCGGCCTTCCGGTTGCCGGGGCCGGTGACGACTCCCGCCTTCAGAGCCAGCTCGCCGACCGGGGCCTTCCACTCCGCTGCCGCCGCCTGGAGCAGCCGGCTGCGGGCGACGGCCGCGGCGACCCGGATCGGGGTGTACGTCGAGAACGTCGTGTTGGATCCGCCGGTGAGCTGGTTGAACAGCAGCTCCGGTCGCGCGTCGGCCAGGGTGACGCGCACGCGGTCCAGGGGCACGTCGAGTTCCTCGGCGATCAGCATGGCCGTCGACGTGGTGATGCCCTGGCCCACTTCGGCACGCGGCAACGCGAAGGACACGGTGCCGTCCTTGTTCACCTCGACCGTGATCAGACCGGAGGTCGGCAGGGCTGCCGCCGTCATCACGTCGTTGAGATCGATCAGTTCGGTGATCTCCGGTGAGGGGATGTCCGCCCGCGCCCCGGGCGCGGAGACGAGTTCGGCCGCGGCCGTCAGCGTCGGAGCGGCCAGCACGTAACCGAGGAACCGGCGTCTGGCGAGGGGCGCGGGGCCGGCTCCCTGCCGTGCCGAGGGATCAGTGCCTGTCACGGACGGCCTCCCCCCGGCTGTACCGCCGGTACGGCGGATGGCTGTCCGAGGACGGAAGCCCGGCGGAGAGCGACGGGGCGGTTCCATCACTGCGCGGTGTCGTCATCGTTCCATCTCGGGTGCATCGTCGGAGAGTTCACCTGACGAGCCCGGGTGGCACGGGCCGTCGTGGTGAGTACGGACGGGTCATGGGGCTGACGCGGGGGTGCACCGATGACGACGTGCCCCCGCACCGGCCTGCCGGAAGTGACTCAGGAGGGACGGTTGGTGTCGGGGATCTCGAGGTGGATGCCGCGTCCTTCGGCGAGGAAGAGCAGGACGAACTTGCGGATGGCCTCCTCCACGACCCAAGCCGCCTGGGGGACCAGCGGCAGGGGGATGAGCCCCTCGCGGAAGGCCACCAGCAGCGGCCAGGCGGCGGCGATCAGCGGCTGCCAGAAGGGTTCCCTGTCCAGCCCGATCAGGTCCCCGGTCCGGTCGCCGAGCGTGTACCTGCCGAAGGCGTTGATCAGGGGCCGGGTGAGACCGGCGTCGAGCTCGGCGACGATGTCGAGGAGGACGTCGGTCAGTTCCTTCCCCTCGGGAGTGGCGGCGAGCCTGGGATCGAGAACCTGTGCGGCCTGTGCGTTGGCCTCGTTCCAGGAAGCGGGTATGTACTCGTCCTGGACGCCGAGCATGTGCGCGGTGACCTGCCACACGTGCAGGAAGCCGTCGGACTCGGTGGAGCTCACCGGAACCCTCCAGTCGATCAGCTTGCGCATGACAAACGTGGAGAGACTGTGCCAGGTGACCATGATGTCGGCCTGGCTGATGGGGATCGTCTGACCGCCGCTGGTCCGGGACCAGCCCGGGGACTGCGGCAGCAGGTGCCGTACGGCGGCGTGCACCAGCCGGGTCTTCACGGCGGTCACGATCATTGCGCCCTGCGGCTGGTAGGCGTCCAGGTCCCCGACGTCGTACCCGAGCTGGGCGGTCTTGGCGATGCGGTCCTTCATGTCCGCGCCGCCCTTGGAGTAGTAGACGGCGCGCGCCTCCCGGGGAATGGCGGTGCTCATCAGTCCGCTGCCCAGCCCGTACAGAGCGCCCGCGTAGATGCCCTTCTTCTTGGTGAACCGGGCCGCGGCATCGAGCTTGCGCCGGTCCGTCCAGGACGGGAGTTGACGGGCCCTCTCCATGAAATCGCGCAAGTCCGTGGGGAGGCCGGCCGGCAGTGGCTGGTCGTTGCGGGTCCACGTGCGCAGCGCCGCGTTGACCTTGGCCGTGTCCCCGCGTTCGATCACGGCGGCCAGCACCGGGTCGGCCTCCTCGTCCCAGACCCATTCCGGGTCGAGTCCCGCTCCCTTGCCCGCCACCGAACCGCTCGGTGCCCACGTCCACAGCGACCGTGCGCTCGCCGGTGTCGCCGCCCCCAGTGCTCCGAGCGCTCCGAGCGCTCCGCCTGTGATCAACATTCTGCGCCTGCTGAGTTCGTCCATTGCCCTGAACTCCTCCTTGAGTCCTGAGTCCTGCTGATACTCACCGTGGTGTGAGAGGGCCGTCGTGCGTTTTCTTGCAGGGATGAGCTCGGAAAATCCGTAGGGGCCGGTGACAGGCCGTCACGCGTGCGGGGGTCGAGCGGTTCGCTTCCCGCGGGGTGCGCACATTTCCTCAAGTGGCGTGCGCCCGTGCCGGCGCGGGATCGTCGCACCCGCGAGGGCCGTGGCCCCTCAGCCGGGGCGGTTGGTCTCGGGGATCTCGATGTGCGTTCCCTGGCCCTTGGTGAGGTAGAACAGGATGTACTTGCGAACTGCCTCGTCGATCGTCCAGGCCAGCGGCGGCACCATCGGCAGCGGGATCAGCTTCTCGCGGAAGGCGACCAGCTTCGGCCAGGCGGTCTCTATCGCCTTCTCCCAGAACGGCTCGCGAGGGATGCCGTCCCAGTCGGCGACCTGATCACCGACCAGGTACCGGGCGAGCGCGTCGACCAGGGGACGGTCCATGCCGCCGGGACTGGTCTGCTCGGCGAGCTGGCGCAGCAGGATGTCGGTGAGTTCGACACCTTCGCGCGTGGGGGCGAGGATCGGATCGAGGACCTGCTCGGACTGCGAGTCGGCCGCGTCCCAGGTGGCGGGTATGTACTCGTCCCGGATGCCGAGCAGATGTGCGGTCACCTGCCACACGTGCAGATAGGCCACCGATTCGGCCGACGTGATGGGCACCTTCCACTCACGCATCTTCCGCATGGCGTAGGTGGGCAGGCTGTGCCAGGTGACCAGCATGTCCTGCTGGCTGATGGGGATCCTCTGGCCACCACTGGTCTGCTCCCAGCCCGGGGACTGCGGCAGCAGGTGGCGTACGGCGGAGTGGACCAGGCGGGTCTTGACGGCCTGCACGATGACGTCGCCGTCGGGCCGGTACGCGTTCAGGTCCCCGACGGCGAAGCCGAGCATGCTCGTCTTGGCGACACGGTCCTCCATGTCGGCGCCGCCCTTGGAGTAGTACACGGCGCGCGCCTCGCGGGGGATGGCGGTGCTCAGCATGCCGCCTCCCACTCCGTTGAGCAGGTTGAGGTAGAGGCCCCTGGACTTGTTGAAGCCGGCCGCCGTCTCCAGTTCGTTCCGGTCCGCCCAGGACGGGAGCCGGCGGGCCTTCTCCATGAAGTCGCGCAGGTCCGCGGGGAGTCCGGCCGGAAGCGGCTGGTCGTTGCGCTTCCACGTGCGCAGCGCTTCGTTGACCTTGGGCACGTCGCCGCGTCGGATCACGGCGGCGACCAACTGGTCGGCCTCCTCGTCCCAGACCCATTCCGGGTCGAGTCCCGCGCCCTCGCCCGCCACCGAACCGCTCGGCGCCCACGTCCACAGGGACCGTGCGCGGGCCGGCGACGCCATGCTCAGCGCCCCGAAAGCCCCCAGAGCCCCGCTCGCGAACAACATCTTGCGCCTGCTGAGTCCGTCCATTGCTTCGAACTCCTCCTTGAGTTCTGTGGCACCACTGTCGGGGTTGATACGATGAAACGCTTTGTGATTCCGTGTTTCATCAGGGGAGCACATGAGCGATGCGAACGCCATAGGCTGTACCGAATCAGGGAGGCACATATGGAACCCGTCCTGTCGGCCGCCAAGCGGCCGTCCGACACTCCGTCCGTGTTGGAGATCGCGTTCACCGAGGCCGTCGACGGTGCCGACCAGGACGACGAGATGTCTGCGCGCCTGCTCGACGCCGCCTATGAGCAGTTCTGCCGCATGGGCATCAAACGCTCGACCATGACGGACGTGGCGCAACAGGCCGGTGTCTCCCGGATCACCGTCTACCGTCGGTTCGCCACCAAGGACCAGTTGGTCGAGCAGGTCGTACGGCGCGAGTTCCGGCGCTACTTCGACCGTTTCGTCGAGGACGTCCGGGACGCCGAGACCGTCGCCGACCGGGTTGTCCTGGGGTTCGCGAGCTCGTTGCGGGCCATTCGCCACAACGCTCTCATCGGCGGTCTCATCGCCGCCGAACCGGACGCCCTCGTGCCGTCCATGACCGGTGACGAGGGCCGCACGCTGAGTGTGGTGCAGCAGTTCGTCGCGTCGCGGCTGCGCCAGGAACAGTCGGCGGGCAACATCTCCGGCGACGTGGAGGTGAACATGCTGGCCGAGATGATGGTCCGGGTGTCCGCGTCATTCCTGATCATCCCCAGCCATGTGCTCGACCTCGACGACGAGGAGCAGGTGCGTGCGGCGGCACGGCAGTTCCTCGTCCCGATGCTCGGTCCACCGCACTCGCCTCACCCGTAGCGTTCGCCCTTCTCCGCCATCGCCACCAGGGACGCCGGCGGCACGAACCGCTCTCCGTACCGCTCGGCCAGCTCCCTGGCCCGGACGACGAAGCCGTGGAGCCCGCCGGGATAACCGTTGACGTACTGCAGGACCCCGCCGGTCCACGGGGGAAAGCCGATGCCCAGGAGAGAGCCGATGTTGGCGTCGGGCACCGACCGGAGCACGCCCTCGTCGAGGCATCGGACCGCGTCCAGCGCCTCGGCGAAGAGCATCCGCTCCTTCATGTCCTCGAACGGGATCTCACGTCCCGGTACGGTGAAATGCTCGTACAAGCCGCGCCACAGCTCTGTCCGCCGACCGTCGACGTACTCGTAGAACCCGGCGCCCGCGGAGCGCCCGCCCCGCCCGAATCCGTCGATCATGCGGTCCATGACCGGCTCCGAACCGTGCGGATGCCACTGCCCCCTCTCGGCCAGCACCGCGGCCCTGGTCTCCTCCCGGATCTTCCGCGGCAGGGTCAGCGTCAGCTCGTCCAAAAGCTGTAGTGGCGGCGCGGGATAACCCGCCTGGGAGCCGGCCTGTTCGACCGAGGCGGGAGGCAGGCCCTCACCGACCATGGCCACCGCCTCCTCGATGAACTTGGATATCACCCGGCTCGTGAAGAAGCCCCGGCTGTCTCTGACGACGATGGGCGTCTTGCCGATCTGGTGCGCTATGTCGACGGCCTTCGCCACCGTGTGCTCGCTGGTCCTCTCACCGGTGATGATCTCCAGCAGGGGCATCTTATCGACGGGGGAGAAGAAGTGCAGGCCGATGAAGTCCTCCGGACGCCTGACGCCCTCCGCCAGCCCGGTGACCGGCAGGGTGGAGGTGTTGGACCCCAGTACGGCGTCCGGCGCGACGACGTCCTCGATCTCACGAAAGACACGCTGCTTGAGGTCCGGGTCCTCGAAGACGGCCTCGATCACCAGATCGCAGCCGGCGAGGTCCGCGGGATCGGCGGTCGGCATGATGCGCGCGAGGATCTCGTCGGCCTCCGCCCGGGAGAGCCGACCGCGCGCCACGGCTTTGGCGAGGAGTTGCTCGGAGTAGCCCTTGCCCGTCTTCGCCGCCTCGTAGGAGACGTCCTTGAGGACCACGGGTATGCCGCTGCGGGCGCAGGAGTACGCGATCCCGGCGCCCATCATGCCTGCGCCCAGAACACCCACCCGGTGTGCGGTGTGGCGGGGACGGCCGTCGGGACGGCTGCCACCGGATTCGATGTGCCGCATGTCGTGGAAGAAGGCCTGCATCATGTTGGTGGAGACCTGGCCCGTCATGAGTTCGACGAGGTAACCGGTCTCGATCTTCTGTCCCGCGTCGAGGTCGACCTGCGCGCTTTCCACGGCCGCGGCGAGGATGTTGCGTGGTGCCGGCAGGTCGGCTCCCTTCAGCTGCTTGCGCAGGTGTGCCGGGAGGGTCGGCAGGATCATCGCGACCTCGGGGTGGGAGGGAGCGCCGCCGGGGATCCGGAATCCCGCGGTGTCCCACGGCTGAACGGACCCGGGATGGTCCAGGACCCACTGCCTGGCCCTGGCGAGCGTCTCCTGCGGCGTCCGGGTCAGTTCATGGACCAGTCCTTTGGCGAGTGCTTCCCGAGGCTTGTACTGCCGCCCCGTGAGCAGGACGCCGGCCAGCGCCTCCTGAAGTCCCAGAAGGCGTACGGTCCGGCTGACGCCGCCGGCGCCCGGCAGGAGCCCCAAGGTCACTTCGGGAAGCCCGAAACGGCTGCCCGGCGCGTCCAGGGTGATGCGTTGGTGGCAGGCGAGCGCGATCTCCAGCCCACCGCCGAGGGCCGTGCCGTTCAGGGCGGCGGCCACCGGCCTGCCGAGGGTCTCCAGTCGGCGCAGCTGTGACTTCAGGACCGTGCACAGCTCGCTGAGCTCCCCGGCGTTCTCGGGCCCTGCCTTGCTCATGAAGCCGATGTCGCCGCCGGCGAAGAAGCTCTTCTTGGCGGAAGTGAGGACGACACCGGCGATGTCCTTCCGCTCCGCCTCCAGACGGGTGACGGTGGCTTCCATCGACTCCACGTAGGTCTGGTTCATCGTGTTGACGGGCTGATCCGGGTCGTCCATGGTCAGCACGACGACACCGTCGGCTCCCCGTTCCCAATGGATCATGTTCTTCTCCGGCACCGGTCCGGCTCTCCTTCCGAGGGGGCGTGCGCGGTCGACGGGCGGTGAGGGCAGCGGGCCGTCACAGCCGTTCGATCACGGTGGCGATGCCGATGCCGCCACCGGCACAGAGGCTGACCACGGCCCGGCGCGCGGAGCGACGCTCCAGTTCGTCCACGACGGTGCCCACGAGCATCGCCCCGGTGGCACCCAGCGGATGCCCCATGGCGATCGCTCCCCCGTTGACGTTGACCTTCTCGATGGGCAGATCGAGGTCCTTGACGTAACGGAGTACGACGGCCGCGAACGCTTCGTTGATCTCGAACAGGTCGATGTCGTCGACCGTCAGCCCGGCGAGGTCCAGCGCCTTCCGGGTCGCCGGGGCCGGCCCGGTGAGCATGATCGTCGGATCGGCGCCGCTGACCGCGCTCGCCACGACCCGTGCGCGGGGCACGAGGCCGAGCTCCGAGCCGACCCGCTCCGAACCGACCAGGACCAGGGCCGAACCGTCCACGATGCCGGAGGAGTTGCCCGGTGTGTGGACGTGCTCGATGCGCTCCAGCCAGTGGTACTTCTGCAGGGCCACCGCGTCGAAGCCCGCCACCGCGCCGATGTCGGTGAACGAGGGCCTCAGTTTGCCGAGCGTCGCCGTCGTCGTCTCCGGGCGCGGGTGTTCGTCCTGGGCGAGCACGGTGACACCGTTGCGGTCCCGGACCGGAACCACGGACTTCGCGAAGTAGCCGCCGGACCACGCGTGCGCGGCCCGCTCCTGGGACCGGACGGCGTACACGTCCACGTCCTCGCGCGAGAAACCCTCGATGGTCGCGATCAGGTCGGCGCCGATGCCCTGCGGCACGAAGTACGTGTCGAACGCGGTCTCCGGGTCCGCGGCCATGGGTCCGCCGTCACTGCCCATCGGCACGCGCGACATGGACTCCACGCCGCCCGCGATCACCAGCTGCTCCCAGCCCGAACGCACCTTCTGCGCGGCCGTGTTCACCGCCTCCAGGCCCGAGGCGCAGAACCGGTTGAGCTGGACGCCGGCCACCTGGTCGGGCAGTCCCGACGCCAGCGCCGCCGCCTTGGCGATGTTCATGCCCTGGTCTCCGACCGGGGAGACCACGCCGAGCACGACGTCGTCCAGCCGCTCCGGATCCAGCTCCGGGTGGCGGCGCCGCAGTTCCCCGATCAGGCCCGTCACCAGTGACAAAGGTTTGACGTGGTACAGCGAACCTCGCTTGCCCCGGCCGCGCGGGGTGCGGATCGCGTCGTAGATGAATGCTTCGGCCACTGTCCTTGCACTTCCTCTCCGAGGCGGGAGACTCCCCGCCGATCCGGGCACCCTCGGTGCACCCGATGGCTCCGATGGAGACAAGTAAGAGGCTCTGTTGGCTATGCGTCAATAGACTGCGCAGACATCAAAAAGCATGTCTGGCAGGCTAGTTGTCGGAATGTGTGCGGCTCGTTCGGACGATTGATGTCGCCTGCTGTCTTATCTGTTGACTCAAAGCCAAGAGCGGTTCACTGTGGGGACCGCCCAGGAATCCGCTCACGTGATGGAGGGAGCCCGCCGTGGCCACAGCAGAGCAGCTGCACGAGTCCGTCGAGGGGCTGACGATCCCCGCACTGCTGCGTCGCAACGCCCAGCGGTTCGCCGGACGTCCGGCGCTGACCACCGGTATCGGTCCGGATGCCGGAACGCTGTCGTGGTCCCAGTTGCGCGCGGAGGTCGCCGCTCTCACCCGCGGACTCACCGCCCTCGGACTCGAACGGGGCGACCACATGCTCGTCGCGATGTCCAAGCGGGCCGAGCACTGGGTCACCGACCTGGCCGCGATCCACGTCGGCGCCCTGCCGTGCAGCACGTACGACACGCTGAGCACCGAACAGATCGGAGCCGTGGCCCGGCACAGCGCGGCCACCGTCCTCGTCCTGGAGGGCAAGGAGCAGCTGGACCGTTGGCAGCCGATCCTGGAGGATCAGCCGAATCTGCGCGCCGTCGTCGTCCTCGACCGGGACGCCGCGCCGCCGGACGACCCGCGTTTCGTCAGCTATGCCGCCGTGCGCGGCGCGGTACCGCCCGACGACACCGCCTTCGAGGCGCTCACGGACGCCGTCACCCCCGACCAGCCGCTGGCCCTGGTGTACACCTCGGGCACGACCGGTGACCCGAAGGGCGTGGTGCTCTCGCACCGCAACGTGATCCACGAGTCCCGGATGCAGGACCACCTCGTCCCCGTCCCGGAGCACCCGAGGTCGGTCGCGTACCTGCCGATGGCGCACATCGCCGAGCGGGTGCTCGGGATCTACATGCCGATCTGCAACGCGGGCCACGTCACGATATGCCCGGAGCCCGACCAGCTCCTGTCCGCACTGCTCACGGTGCGCCCGCAGGGCTTCTTCGGAGTCCCCAGGGTGTGGGAGAAGCTCGCAGCCGGCCTGGAGGCGAGGCTGGCGACACTTGACGAACAGCAGAGGGAGGCGGTGGCGCAGGCCCAGAAGATCGCTCTTGAGGTGTATCGCCTTCGTTCCGAGGGCAAGGACATACCGGCCGAGCTCGCCGAGCCGCTGGAGCAGCTCGACGAGCAGGTGACGAGGCCCCTGCGAAAGGCCGTCGGACTCGAAGACTGCCGCAGGGCCTTCAGCGGCGCGGCCCCGATTCCCACCGCGGTCCTGGAGTTCCTGGCGAGCGTGGGACTGCCGGTGTACGAGGTGTGGGGACTGAGCGAGACCACCGGCGCGGCGACGGTCAGCACACCCGAGGTGTTCGCGCTCGGCTCGGTCGGCCGGGCCGGACCGGGCATCGAGGTGCGGGAAGCCGCTGACGGTGAACTCTTCGTCCGCGGCCCTGTCGTGTTCCTCGGTTACCTGCAGGCCGACGGCCGCATCGAGAGCGCGACCGACGCCGAGGGCTGGCTGCCCACCGGCGACGTCGGAACGGTCGACTCACGGGGGCTGGTCACCCTCACCGACCGCAAGAAAGAAATCATCATCACCGACGCCGGCAAGAACATCGCCCCGACCAGGATCGAAAGCCTGCTGCGGGCGCACCCACTGGTCGGTCAGGCCGTCGCGATCGGTGACCGGCGGCGCTACGTCACCGCCCTTCTGGTGCTCGACGAGGACATGGCTCCGATCTGGGCCAAGGCCAACGGCATCGACGAGTGCGACCTGGACGCGCTGACCCGCGACCCGGTGGTGCTGTCGGCCCTGGACGAAGCGGTCGCCGAGGCCAACGCGGTGCTCTCCCGCGCGGAGCAGGTGAAGAAGCACCTTGTCCTGGCCGGTCCCTGGACCGTCGAGAGCGGCGAGCTGACGCCCAAACTGAGCTTGCGGCGCCGTGTCATCGACGAACTGCACGCCGCCGCGATCGAGTCGATGTACACGTAGGACGGACACGCCGCGACCACGAAGGAGAAATGATCACATGGGCGTTCAGCGTGAGGCTCAGCGACGCCGAATGGAGCCGGACGCCCGGCGCGCCGAGATACTCGGCGTCGCACGCAGACTGTTCGGCGCCAACAGCTACACCACGGTGTCCATCGCGGACATCGCCGCCGAGGCGGGTGTGGCGCGTGCCCTGGTCAGCCACTACTTCGGCAGCAAACGGCAGCTCTACCTGGAGGTCGTCCGGCAGATGATGGTCGTCCCGGCCTCCGTCTCCGAGCGGCTCCCTTTGACCACGGCCGAGGAGCGTGTGTCGATCTGCGTCGACCGCTGGCTCGAAGTCGTGGAACGCAACCGGGAGATGTGGCTGTCCGCGATCGGCCTGGAAGCGCTGGGCAACGATCCGGAGATCGACCAGATCATGCTCGAAGCCGACGAGATCGCCACCGACCGTGTTCTCGAGGCGGCGATGATGGCGGACGTCACCGAGGGCCGGCAGAAGCTCCGGGCGATGGTCCGCGCCCACAGCAGCATGCTGAAGGCTGCCTCCCGCGAATGGCTGGTGCGCGGCACCCTCAGCCGCAGCGACCTGCACGTGATGCTGACCCGCACCGTGCTGCACCTGGTCGAAACGGTCTTCCCCGCCCTGCGCGACGAGTGAGAACACCTCTACGGCAGCACACCCTTACGGCGAAGCATCTTCACGGCCCTTGCCGAAGAAAGAGAGCGTCATGCCCCGAGTCCTGTCAGACGAACGTCGTGATCTGGTCAAGACGATCGCCGACTTCTGCCGTCGCGAGTGCGGAACGAAGGAGCAGCGCGACAAACTGACCGCCAACGGCCAGGAACAGCACAACCAGAAGCTGTACGAGAAGATGGCCGCGCTGGGCTGGCTCGGCATCGCGATCCCGGAGGAGTACGGAGGCGCGGGGCAGGGGATGACGGACCTCTGCCTGTTCCTCCAGAAAACCTCCTACGGACTGGCGCCCATCAGCGGCTTCGGGACGACTGTCATCTCGGCCGCGGCCTACGAGAAGTTCGGCACCGAGGAGCAGAAGCGGACCGTCCTCGAAGGTGTGGTCAAGGGCCGGGTCGAGGCCGTCTCGATGTCGGAACCCGGCGCCGGCTCCGACGTGGGCGCCCTGACCTGCCGCGCGGAACGCACCGACGGCGGTTACCTCGTCAACGGACAGAAGACCTGGTGTTCCAACGCGCACTTCGCCGACCACATCCTGCTCATCGCGCGCACGGAGCAGGGCGGGTCCAAGCACCATGGCCTGACCCAGTTCATGCTGCCGACCGATGCCGAGGGCCTCCAGATCAGGGGCATCGACACCATGGGAGGCAAGGACGTCAACGACCTCTATCTCACCGACTGCTTCGTACCCGACTCCGCGGTCGTCGGTACCCCCGGACAGGGATGGGCCCAGCTCATGGCCGGGCTGAACCTGGAACGGATGATCCTCGCCGCCCTGATGCTGGGCGTCGCGCAGCGGGCGTTCGACGACACCCTCACCTATGTGCGTCAGCGGGAACAGTTCGGCAGGCCCATCGGCTCCTTCCAGGCGCTCAAGCACCGGATCGCGGACATGGCCACCGAACTCGAATGCGCGCAGCTGCTGCTCGACGACGTGGCCACCGCGATCGATGCCGAACCCGGCCGCGTGTTCGCACGGGAGGCGTCCATGGCCAAGCTCAAATGCACCGAACTCGCCAAGCACGTGGCCCTGGAGGGCATGCAGATGATGGGCGGTTACGGCTACGCCACGGAATACGGCATGGAAGCCCTGCTCCGGTCGACCGTCGTCTCCACGGTGTACGGCGGAACCAGCGAGATCCAGCGGGAGATCATCGGCAAGACCTACGGGCTGTAGGTGATGGCGATGCTGACCACACGGTTCTGTGAGACATTCGGCGTGGAACACCCCATTGTCCAGGGCGGCATGCAGTGGGTGGGGCGGGCGGAACTCGTCGCCGCGGTCGCCGACGCCGGTGCGCTCGGATTTCTGACGGCCCTCACCCAGCCGACACCGGAGGCGCTCGTCGGGGAGATCGCGCGCTGCCGGGAACTGACCGACAAGCCGTTCGGCGTCAACCTGACGATTCTGCCCTCGATCAACCCGCCGCCGTACGACGAGTACCGGCGGGCGATCATCGAATCCGGTGTGCAGGTCGTGGAGACCGCAGGCTTCAGCCCCGAGGAACACCTGCCGGAGTTCCGGGCGCACGGCGTGAAGGTCCTGCACAAGTGCACGAGTGTCCGGCACGCGGTGAAGGCGGAGAAGATGGGCGTCGACGCTGTGAGCATCGACGGATTCGAGTGCGCCGGCCACCCCGGTGAGGACGACGTTCCCGGTCTGGTCCTCATTCCCGCCGTGACGCGTCGTCTGTCCGTCCCGGTGATCGCCTCCGGCGGTTTCACGGACGGGCGGGGACTGGTCGCGGCGCTGGCGCTGGGTGCCGAGGGGATCACCATGGGCACGCGGTTCCTGTGCACCGTCGAGTCCCCGGTGCACCAGCGCGTCAAGGAGCAGATCGTCGCCGGCAGCGAACTGGCCACCGAGCTGATCTTCCGGTCTCTGCGCAACACCGCCCGCGTGGCGAGCAACTCCGTCAGCCGGAAGGTCGTCGACATACTCGGCGCCGGGGGCGAGTTCGCCGACGTACGGGACCTGGTCGCCGGTGTCCGCGGGCGCAAGGTGTTCGAGGACGGCGATCTGGAAGCCGGTATCTGGAGCGTCGGCATGGGCCAGGGCCTCATCGACGACATCCCGACCGTCCGGGACGTCGTACGGCGCATCGTGGCGGAGGCCGAAGACCTGATCAGCGGGAGGCTGGCCGCCGCCACCCGCCGCGATCACTGACCATCCGTCACGAAGGCGCGCGGATGCTGAACATCGCGCAGGAACTGCACCGCTGGATGGCACAGGGGCGCGATGCCGCGGTGGCCACCGTGGCGGCCGTCAGCGGCAGCGCACCCCGCCTGCCCGGCGCCGCACTCGCCGTGGACGCAGGGGGCACGGTGATCGGGTCGGTCTCCGGCGGTTTCATGCTCGCGCGGGGCCTTGAGCAGGCCGGGGCCCAGGCCCGCCCTCTCGCCGGACGAGGCTTCACCCACCCGAAGTCCCGGCGGATCCTCCGCCGGAGCCGCTGCAGCCCGAACCGCACGACGGACATCGCCGCCACAGTCCTCACCCTGGAGAGACAACGCTGAAAGGCTCAGTAAAAGGAGAGGCCATCGCATCTGCGGACAACGACAATGGCACCGTGCTGATCATGGATGCTGTCGTGGAGACCTACGACATCGCGGAGTTCGGACCAGGGCCCACCGCTACCCCGCACGCAGACCACCTCCTGGCCC
Organism: Streptomyces sp. V3I8; assembly: GCF_030817535.1. NCBI lineage: Bacteria > Bacillati > Actinomycetota > Actinomycetes > Kitasatosporales > Streptomycetaceae > Streptomyces > Streptomyces sp. V3I8. The sequence goes on from NZ_JAUSZL010000002.1 coordinate 5,976,493, forward strand.
TCTCGGGTCAGATGTCACCGGGGGAAGTCGGAACGGCGATGGCGGTCTTGGCCGGCTACCACCACGACGATCCCGCCAATCCGGTCTCGGGCGCCGAGGCGGGCATCCGGTCCATCGAGAACCTGCTGAACGTCGATCTCGTCACAGCGCCCGGTGGAATCCTCCTGAAAGACACCGCGACCGGCGTGGCGATCGCCCCTGGGTGCTGCTTCGGCCTGGAGAACTGGCGCGACTGGCTCGGCCTCATGAACGCCGAAGACGTCTGGCTCGGGCATGGCACCACCACACGCGTTGAGCACCTGGCAACCCTCGTAAAGGTGTGGCCCGGCACGGACCCACCAGCAGAAATTCCCATAGACATTCCACTGGCCGAGCTGCCGGCCCTTGTCCGAACCGTGCACGACCGGCTCAACGGCTTCCTCGCCCTCGTGGGCCCATGGGCTCACCACCACGCTCCCACGCTGGCGCCTGCGCTGATCGCCAAGCTCGGTGAAGACCTGAACATCGACGGTCCTCTGGAGGGCTTCCAGCGCTGAAACCCTCCGGCATCCGGATGCAGTCCTTGCGCTTCTTCCGGCGGTCGGCGGTCGGCGGTCGTCACGTCGCTGTCGACGGGGGAGAAGTAAGGTGCGGCACCGCGGGCGGCCACGCCGTCCGGACCCGTTGGGATGCGGTTGGCTCCAGGTACGGATGGTGGACGCCCGCGGCATGCACGTCCTCGGCCGCGGCAGGCGGTGCCGGGTCCTCACCGCGAGCCCGGCGTGGGGCCGGCCGCGGGCGAGGAGCGGCCGGTCAGCTCGTTTCGACGCCCAGGGTGAGCGAGCCCGCGTAGCCGGCCGTCGTCGAGCTGCCCAGTGCCGTCAGGGTCAGCAGGCCCGAGGCCGCGCCGCCGTCGTCGTAGATGCCGTCCTGCGCGAGCGTCGTGCGGGTCACCGTGTTGGCCGCGTACACGGGCACCCTCGCCACCCTCGCGGTGACGGTCTCGTTGAAGAACAGCTGCCCGGTGTGGAGCTCCTGGCCGCCCTCGAAGGAGCCGTCGGCGGTCAGGGTGACGTCGGTGTGCACCTTGACGTGGATGTGGACGCAGCGCCCCCGGTACCAGCCGGGGTAGACGCTGGTGATCCGCGCGACGCCGTCGGAGCCCGTCAGGACCCCGCCGCGCAGGAACCTGCCGTTGTCCGGCTCGTCGTGGCCGTTCCCGCCGACGAACCCGCTGTACTCGCCGAGTGCGTCGCAGTGCCAGAGCTCCACCAGCGCGTCCGCGAGCGGGGCACAGGTGTCGTCGTCGACGACGGTGAGCGTGAGCTTCAGCGGAATGCCGGTCTTGTCCTCGTGGATGTCGGCGCGGACCAGCTGTCCGTCCAGGTAGTAGGGGCCTTCGGTCATCTCCTTCGTGAGGGTGCAGACGGCCGCGGCGGCTGCCGGGACCTGGTCGGCGGCGGTGGGGGAGTCCTGGACCGTGGCGCCCACGGTCAGCGTCGCCGCGGTGGCGCCCGTGGCGATGAGCAGGGTTCGTCGTCCGATCGAGTTGTCTGTCATGAACACGGCACCTTAGGAACGGAACCTGTCGGGACGCTGTGGATCGGGCAAAGTGACGGTGCGTCAAGTCGCTTGTGAGCCACCCGCCTCACCGAAAAACTTTCGACGTTTACCGGGGTGCGAGGTGCTGCGCGAACCGTTGACGCGCACGGGGTTCGATCCTACGGTCCCGTTCGAAGTCATGACCAACGTCCGTCATTTCGAACGGGCGTCGACCCCGGCTCCCCCCACTCACCCCATCCGTAGGAGTATCCGCGTGAGCCGCACCCCCGGCAGGACCCCCGGCAGGACCCGCAGGACCCGCAGGACAGCACTCCTCGCACTCCCCGCGGCGATCCTGCTCGCCCTCGTCCCCACCACCGCCTCCGCGTACCCGAACCCGGGCACCGTCACCGGCTCGACCGTCGTCCACGACCCCACGATGATCCGCACCTCGTCCGGCCAGTACCTGCTGTACGCCACCGGCGGCGGCCTCGGCCACAAGACGTCGGCCAACCGGATCGCCTTCAGCGCCGGTTCCGACGCCTTCGGCACCAAGCCGGGCTGGTGGTCGTCGTACGCGACCGAGGCCTGGGCGCCCGACATCTCGTACCAGGGCGGCAAGTACCTGATGTACTACGCCGTCTCGACCTTCGGCTCGAACAGGTCGGCCATCGGACTGGCCGCCTCGACGACCGGACTGCCGGGCTCCTGGAGCGACTACGGGACGGTCTACACGTCCACCACCTCCAGCGACTACAACGCCATCGACCCGAACCTCTTCGTCGACGGCGACGGCAAGTGGTGGCTGTCCTTCGGCAGTTGGTGGACCGGGCTGAAGATGATCCAGATCAACCCGTCGACCGGCAAGCAGCTCTCCTCGAACACCACGCGCTACTCGATCGCGTCCCGCCCGACCGGCACCAAGGCCGTGGAGGCGCCGTCCGTCGTCAAGCGCAACGGCTACTACTACCTGTTCGCCTCGTACGACACCTGCTGCGCCGGCACCGGTTCCACGTACAAGGTCAAGGTCGGCCGGGCCACCAGCGTCACCGGACCGTACTACGACAAGAGCGGTGTCTCCCTGATGAACAACGGCGGCACCCCCGTGCTGGAGTCGCACGGCCGCTACATCGGGCCCGGCGGTCAGTCGATCATGGCGGACTCGGACGGCGACCTGATCGTCTACCACTACTACGACGGCCAGGACAACGGCACTCCCAAACTCGGCATCAACCTCCTGAACTGGAGCAGCGGATGGCCCGTCGCCTACTGACCCTGCTGGCCGCGCTGCTGCTCGCCCTGTCGCTGGGGCAGTCCTCGGCGAGCGCGGCCACTTTCACCAACCCGGTCAAGTCGGTGAAGGGCGCCGACCCCTGGATCTCGTACCACGACGGCAACTACTACCTGGTGACGACGAGTTGGACCGACGTCATCACGATGAGGAAGTCACCGACCCTGGGCGGGCTCGCGACCGCGCCCAGCGTGCAGGTGTGGAAGGGCGACGCGGCCTCGCGCTGCTGCAACATCTGGGCGCCCGAGCTCCACCACTCCGGCGGCAAGTGGTACCTGTACTTCGTGGCCGGGCAGAACGTCTCCGACTACAACCCGACCCAGCGCACCCACGTCCTGGAGAGTTCCGGCTCCGACCCGCTGGGCCCGTACACGTACAAGAACCAGCTGAACAGTGCCTGGATGCTGGATCCGAGCGTGCTGAACGTGAACGGGCAGCTGTATCTGCTGGGCAGCGCGAGCGGGGGTACGCAGAACCTCGTCATCGCGCCCCTGGCCAACCCGTACACGCTCAGCGGATCCTTCTCGACGATCTCCACGCCGACGTACGACTGGGAGAAGTCGGGCGGGACGGTGAACGAGGGGCCCGAAGTGCTCCAGCGGAACGGGGTCACGCGGATCGTCTACTCCGCGAGCGGGTGCTGGACGCCCGACTACAAGCTCGGGCAGCTGACCCTGACCGGGTCCAACCCGCTCTCCGCGTCGTCCTGGACGAAGAAGTCCACGCCGGTCTTCCAGCGCAACGACGGCGCGGGGGTGTACGGGCCCGGGCACAACGGGTTCTTCACCTCACCGGACGGGTCGGAGAGCTGGATCGTCTACCACGCCAACGACAGCGCGGGTGACGGCTGCGACAACGGGCGGACGACCCGGGCGCAGAAGTTCACCTGGAACTCCGACGGGTCGCCGAACCTGGGGACACCGGTGGCGCTCGGGGCGGGGCTGGCGGGGCCGTCCGGGGAGCCGTCGGGCACCTCGACGACGTACACGCTCACCAACCGCAACAGCGGCAAGTGCCTTGAGGTGGCCGGGGGTTCGACCGCCGACGGGGGCAACGTCCAGCAGTACGCCTGCAACGGCGGGAACCACCAGAAGTGGCGGGTGGAGGACCGGGGCGACGACACCAGCCGGCTGGTGAACGTCGGGTCCGGGAAGGTGCTGGACACGGCCGACTGCTCCACCGCCGACGGGGCCGACCTGCGGCAGTGGGCGTGGCTCGACAACACCTGCCAGCGGTTCCGGTTCCTGGCCACGAGCGGGGGGTACGTACGGGTGGTCAACCAGGCCAGCGGGAAGGTCGCGGACGTGGCCGACTGCTCCGCGGCCGACGGGGCCGACGTCCGGCAGTGGACGTGGCTGGACAACACCTGCCAGCAGTGGCGCTTCAATCCGGCCTGAGCCCCGGCCCCTCGGGGACGCGGGGAACTGCGCGAACGGCCCCCACCGGGCCGCGGCCGACGAACGACGCACGCGGTCGGCTGCGGCCCGGTGGGGGCCGGTGGGGGCCGGGGTAAAAGATTGCGCAGTTCCCCGCGCCCCTGAAAACCGTTCCCCGCGCCCCTGAAAACCGTCCCCCGCGCCCGGGCCTTCCAGGGGCCCGGGTCAGCCGGCGCGGCCCGGGGCGCCTGCTGTCGGCCAGTTCGTGCCGGACGCGCCCGGGGTGTTCGGCCATCCTCCGGCCGGCTGGGGCGGCGGTGGCGGGAAACCCTGCGGCTGGCCCTGCGCGGTCACCGCGGTCAGCCCGTCCGGCATCCCCGTCGTGCCGCGCGCCTGCGCGGCGGTCATCGGCTGCGGCTGTCCGACCATCCCGTTCGCCGCGGCGACCACCGGCTGCGGCATCGGCATCGGTACCGGCATGGGCACCGGCTGCGGTACCGGCTGAGGTACCGGCTGAGGCAACTGCTGCTGCTGCTGTTGTCGTTGTTGCTGTTGCGGCTGACCCATCATCGAGCCCGCGCCCGCCCCCGCGGTGAGCGGCTGCGGTTGTCCGACCATCCCGTTCGCCGCTCCCGCGAGCCCCGGATACCCGTGCCCGTTGGTCGAACCGACGAGCCGGTCGACGGCCGCCGTACCCGAGCTGTAGCTGGTCCCTGTGCTCAGCTCGGGCACGACGGCGCCCCTCCTGACGGTCCCGTAGAGCACCGACTCCAGGCCGGACACCAGGCGTTGGACGTCCGCCTGGGGGCGCACCACGAGCCGCAGGAAGCGACTGGACGAACCGATCTTGTTGCCGCACTCGCGGACCAGGATCCGGTGCTCGGTGAGCAGCCGGTCCCGCACCACGGTCCCCTCGGCGCCCACGGGCAGGCGTACGAAGAGGAAGTTCCCCTGCGAGGGGTAGACGGTGAGGCCGGGCAGCGTGGACAACTGGCGCGCCATGTCGAGCCGGTCGCGGCGCACCATGTGCAGGCTCTCCACGTACTCGGCCCCGTAGTCCTTGAGCATGAAGACCACGGTCTCCGCGAAGGCGTTCAGGTTCCACTTCGGCAGCATCGAGCGGATCCGGCCCGCCAGGCCGGGGTTGGCCACCATGTAGCCGAACCGCACGCCGTGCAGCCCGAAGTTCTTGCCGAGGCTGCGCAGCACGATGACGTTGGGCCGCATCACCGCCTCCTCGACGATGCTCGGCTCGCTCTCCGCGTCGGCGAACTCCAGGAACGACTCGTCGATGACGATCAGGTCGAGGTCGGCGAGCGCGTCGCAGAAGGCCAGGACCGTCTGCTTGGGCAGGAAGCCGCCGTCGGGGTTGTTCGGGTTGCAGATGACGGCCGCGCGGGTGCCCCGGGAGCGGATGAACTGGATGTACTGCGCCGGGTCGAGGGCGAAGCCGTTGCTCTCCTGGAGCGGGAACATGTCGACGCGCTTGCCGGTCTCCAGCGGCTGGTCGGTCCAGCGGCCGAAGGTGGGGACGGGGATGGCGAGGGACTCCCGGACCAGCAGGTGGTCGATCCAGGTGATCAGCTCCGTCGAGCCGTTGCCCATCGCCACGCACTGGGGCGGCAGTTGGAGCAGATTGCACAGTTCCGCGGTGATCGTGTCCGCGCTGCTCGGGTAGTACGTGATGATGTCGCGCAGCCGAGTGGTCAGCTCGTCCATCATCCTGGGCGAGGGAAAGTACGGATTGCACGGGATGCAGAAGTCCACCGGACCCGCCTCCCCGCTCTCGCGTGCCAGCGCGGCCATCGAGGGGCTGTGCGCGCCGGTGCGGAACAGCGAGGTGACATTGTCGGCCATGGACCCTCCGTCCTTGAGGGGCGGCCCGGGCGGGGATACGCGGGCCGTCCCTAAGTACGGGCGGCTGTGTGTCTCTGTTCAACGGCTGTGAACGGATGTGCAAGTTGTGAACCGGCTGTGAAGACCGGTTACAAGTTGAACGAATGGATCGTCGTCGACCGGTACGTCCCGCCCGGCCTGAGCACGGTCGAGGGGAACTCCGGGCGGTTCGGCGAGTCGGGGAAGTGCTGGGTCTCCAGGCAGACCGCGTCGCCCTGCCGGTAGGCCCGGCCGCCGGGGCCGACGAGGGTGCCGTCCAGGAAGTTCCCGGTGTACAGCTGCACGCCCGGCTCGGTCGTGGCGATTTTCAGGGTGCGTCCGGAGACCGGCTCCCGCAGGGTCGCGAAGTGCTCGGGCCGCTCCGTGAGCCCCTTGTCGAGGACCATGTTGTGGTCGATGCCCTTGGCGTGCAGGAGCTGCGGGTCCGAGCGCCGCAGCTCCGCCCCGACCGGCTTCAGATGTCGGAAGTCGAAGGGGGTGCCCTCGACCCCGGCGAGTTCGCCGGTCGGCACGAGCCCGGCGTCGACCGGTGTGTAGCGGGACGCGGCGATCATCAGCTCGTGGTCGTGGACGGAGCCCGCGCCCTCGCCGGCCAGGTTCCAGTACACGTGGCTGGTGAGGTTGACGACGGTGGCCCGGTCGGTGGTCGCCTCGTAGTCGATCCGCCAGTCGCCCTGCCCGGTGAGGGTGTAGGTGACCTTCACCCGCAGGGTGCCGGGGTAGCCCATCTCGCCGTCGGGGCTGGTGCGGCGCAGCACGAGGCCGACGTCGGAGCCGGACGCGAACTCCGCCACGTCCCAGACCCCCCGGTCGAAGCCCTCGGGCCCGCCGTGCAGGTGGTGGCCGCCGTCGTTCACGGGCAGCCGGTGGTCCTCGCCGTCGAGCGTGAACCGGCCCCCGGCGATCCGGTTGCCGTACCGGCCGATGATCGCGCCGAAGTACGGACTGGACGCCTCGTACGCCTCGACGCTGTCGAAGCCGAGCGAGATGCCGGCGTATCTGCCGCGGCGGTCGGGGAGTTCCAGGGACTGGACGATACCGCCGTACGACAGGACCCTCAGCCGCGTGCCGCCGTTCTCCAGCGACCAGCGGTGGACCTTCGTTCCGTCGGCGAGTTCGCCAAAAAGTTCTTTCACCGGTTCCTGTCTTCCCGAGGCGTGGCGGTTCCTGTCGTGCACATCTTGTCGTGCACAAAGAAAATGGGGCCCCGTGGACCGTACGTCCACGGGGCCCCACCTGCACGTTACGAACCGACCTTGCGCTTGTTCCAGACGTCGAAGCCGACCGCCGCGAGCAGCACCAGGCCCTTGATGACCTGCTGCCAGTCACTGCCGACACCGACCAGGTTCATGCCGTTGTTGAGCACACCGAGGACGACACCACCGATGATCGCGCCGAGGACCGTGCCCACGCCGCCGCTCATCGACGCGCCGCCGATGAACGACGCGGCGATCGCCTCGAGTTCGAAGTTCACACCGGCCTTCGGCGAGGCCGCGTTGAAGCGGGCCGCGAAGACCAGGCCGGCCAGCGCCGCGAGCATGCCCATGTTGAGGAAGACCAGGAAGGTGACCTTCTTGTCCCGCACGCCGGACAGCTTCGCCGCGGGCAGGTTGCCGCCGATCGCGTAGATGTGGCGGCCGATGACGGCGTTGCGCATCACATAGCCGAAGCCCACGACGAGGACGCCGAGGATGATCAGCACCACCGGGGCGCCCTTGTAGCTGGCGAGCATCATCGTCACCGTGAGCACGGCGGCGACCAGGGCGATGATCTTCAGCAGGAACAGCTTGAAGGGCGGCACCTCGAGCGCGAACTCCTGCTGCCGCCTGCGGTCACGCACCTCCTGCAGCACGATGAACGCGATCACCGCGAAGCCGAGCAGCAGCGTGAGGTTGTGGTAGTTCGTGTCCGGGCCGACCTCGGGGAGGAAGCCGTTGGAGACCTTCTGCAGACCCTCGGGGAACGGGCCGAGCGTCTGGCCCTCCAGGAAGATCTCCGTCAGACCGCGGAAGGTCAGCATGCCCGCGAGGGTCACGATGAAGGACGGTATGCCGAGGTACGCGATGAAGAACCCCTGCGCGGCTCCCGCGGCGGCGCCCAGGAGCAGGCACAGCACCACGGCCAGTGGCCAGGGGGTGTCGTGCTTGACCATCAGCACGGCCGCCACCGCCCCCACGAAGGCGGTGAGCGAACCGACCGACAGGTCGATGTGGCCCGCGATGATGACGAGCATCATGCCGATCGCGAGGATCAGGATGTAGCTGTTCTGCAGGACCAGGTTGGAGACGTTGCGCGGCAGCAGCAGGTCGCCGTCCGTCCACACCGCGAACAGCACCACGATCAGGCCCAGCGCGATCAGCATGCCGTACTGCCGCATGTTGCGGCGCATGCCGTCCACCATCAGCTGCAGCAGGCCGTCGCCGCCGCCTGTCGAGCCGCCCTTGCCGGCGGGTGCCGGAGCCGGGGACTTGGCGGTCACATTCGTGCTCATCGGTCTTACCTCTTGTCCTTCGTCATCTGGCGCATCAGCACTTCCTGCGTGGCCTCGGCCCGCTGGACCTCACCGGTCAGCCGCCCGGCGGACATCGTGTAGATGCGGTCGCACATTCCGAGCAGTTCGGGCAGCTCGGAGGAGATGAAGACGACCGCCTTGCCCTCGGCGGCCAGTTTGTCGATGACCGTGTAGATCTCGAACTTGGCGCCCACGTCGATGCCGCGGGTCGGCTCGTCCAGGATCAGCACGTCGGGCCCCGCGAAGATCCACTTGCTGAGGACGACCTTCTGCTGGTTGCCGCCCGACAGCTTGCCCACCGGCTCGAAGACGGTCGGCGCCTTGATGTTCATCGACTTGCGGAAGCCCTCGGCGACCTGTCGCTCCGCGTGCTCGTCGACCACACCGCCCTTGGCCACCTTGCCCAGCGCGCTGAGCGAGATGTTCCGGTTGATGGTGTCGATGAGGTTGAGGCCGTAGTGCTTGCGGTCCTCGGTCACGTACGCGATGCCGTGCTTGACCGCGTCGGACACGGTCTTCGTACGGATCTCCTTGCCGTCCTTGAGGACGGTGCCGCCCGCGTAGCGGCCGTAGGTGCGCCCGAAGACGCTCATCGCCAGTTCGGTGCGGCCGGCGCCCATGAGCCCGGCGATACCGACGATCTCCCCGCGGCGCACCTGGATCGACACGTCGTCGACCACCTTGCGCTGCTGGTCGATGGGGTGGTGCACGGTCCAGTTGCGGATCTCCAGCGCCGGGGCCGCGCCCACCTCGGTGTCGTGCGGGGTGCGCTCCGGGAAGCGGTGGTCGAGGTCGCGCCCGACCATGCCGCTGATGATCCGGTCCTCGGTGGTCTCCGCGGCCTTCACGTCGAGGGTCTCGATGGACCGCCCGTCGCGCAGGATCGTCACCGAGTCCGCGACCGTCTCGATCTCGTTGAGCTTGTGCGAGATGATGATCGAGGTGATGCCCTGGTCCTTGAGCCCCAGGATCAGGTCGAGGAGCTTGCCGCTGTCCTCGTCGTTCAGAGCCGCCGTCGGCTCGTCGAGGATCAGCAGCTTCACCTTCTTCGACAGCGCCTTCGCGATCTCGACGAGCTGCTGCTTGCCCACGCCGATGTCGGCGACGCGGGTGTCGGGGTGCTCGTCCAGACCGACCCGCCGCAGCAGCTCGGTCGCGTGCCGCAGCGTCTCGGTCCAGCTGATGAACCCGCGCGTGGCGTGCTCGTTGCCGAGGAAGATGTTCTCCGCGATGGAGAGGTACGGCACCAGGGCGAGTTCCTGGTGGATGATCACGATGCCGTGCTGCTCGCTCGCCCTGATGTCCTTGAACCTGCAGGACTCACCCTCGAAGAGGATGTCGCCCTCGTAGGTCCCGTGCGGATGGACGCCGGAGAGGACCTTCATGAGGGTCGACTTGCCGGCGCCGTTCTCCCCGCAGATGGCGTGGACCTCGCCGGGCCGGACGCTCAGGGAGACGTCCGACAGCGCCTTGACGCCGGGGAAGGTCTTGACGATCGAGCGCATTTCCAGGACGGGTCCCGCCATGGTCGTGCCTTCCAATCCTTAGAGAACGACGGGTTACTTGAGGTCGCTTTCCTTGATGTAGCCGGAGTCGACGACCGTCGCCTTGTAGTTGCTCTTGTCGACGTTGACCGGCTCCAGCAGGAATGCGGGAACGACCTTCGCGCCGTTGTCGTACGTCTTCGTGTCGTTCGTCTCGGGCTTCTTGTCGTTCAGCACCGCGTCGACCATCTTCGCGGCCACCTCGGCGAGCTTGCGGGTGTCCTTGTAGACCGTCTGCGTCTGCTGGCCGGCGATGATCGACTTGACCGAGGCGACCTCGGCGTCCTGGCCCGTGACGATCGGCAGCGGCTTGCTCTTGGAGCCGTAGTCGTCCGACTTGAGCGCGGACAGGATGCCGATGGAGATGCCGTCGTAGGGCGAGAGCACCGCGTCGACCTTGGCGCTCTTGTACGCCGAGGTCAGCAGGTCGTCCATGCGCTTCTGGGCGGTGCCGCCGTCCCAGCGCAGGGTGGTGACCTGGTTGAGCTTCGTCTGGCCCGACTTGACGACCAGCTGCTTCTTGTCGATGTACGGCTGCAGGGCGTTCATCGCGCCCTTGAAGAAGTACTGGGTGTTGTTGTCGTCGTTCGAGCCGGCGAAGAGCTCGACGTTGAACGGGCCCTTCTTGGAGCCGTCCTTCAGGCCGAGCTTCTCGACGATGTAGCCGCCCTGGAGCTCGCCGACCTTCTCGTTGTCGAACGACGCGTAGTAGTCGACGTTCGGCGAGTTGAGGATCAGGCGGTCGTAGGAGATGACCGGGATGTCGGCGTCCTTGGCCTGCTGGAGAACGTTGTCGAGCGACTTGTTGTCGATCGCCGCGATGATCAGCGCGGAGACACCCTGCGTGATCATGTTCTCGATCTGCGAGACCTGGGTGTCGGGGTCGTCCTCACCGAAGGCCAGCTTGGTCTTGTAACCGGCCGCCTTCAGGTTCTTCTCGACGTTGGCGCCGTCGGCGATCCAGCGCTCGGAGGACTTCGTCGGCATCGCGATGCCGACGGTCGACCCCTTCTTCGACTCTCCCTTGCTGCTCTCACTGCCGCCGTCACTGTCCTGCCCGCAGGCGGAGAGGGTGAGGGCGAGGGAGGCTGCCGCGGCTATGGCGGAGAGGGCTGCCTTGCGATTGCGCATGATCATCATCCTTGATGCTCTGACGGGGCTCGGTGTTCAGTTGTGAGGACGTGGAGCGAGGAACGACCGAGAAGATGTGTGTGGGATTGTGTTCGGCCGCGTCGTCTTTTGTGAAGGGGGTGTGCCCGGAACGTTATGAGGGAATGTCAAACCGTTGGAGTGTTCCCGGCAGCCGCGAGCCGAGCGGCGCCATGTCGCCGTCCGCCCCGTGCCGCGCCAGCAGGTCGAGCGCGAGCCGGCCGCGCCGCACCCTCTCCCGTGCCGTCGACAGCGTCAGGTCCCTCAGGTGGTGCCCGTACGGGTAGATCCCGGGCGCCTTGGACAGGCCGAACTTCAGGTACAGCGGTGCGCCGCGCCTGATCAGCTCGGCGACCTCGTACATGCGCACGTAGCCGCCGAGATCGTCGGGAGCCTCGATGTACATGTCCATGGGGGCGGCGCTGACCCTGCGGATCTCCGTCAGATGGTCCAGCGTGAGGTCGCTGGGCACGTTGACGGAGTCTCCGCCGAGCTGCTCGTACACGGCGTACGCGGCCGGGTTGACCGGACCGATGAGCGCCGAGACCTTGAGCGTGGTGTCGGCCGGGATGATCCCGGCGACACGGGCCCTGTGCAGGGTCCACAGCACGCCCTCGTCCGCCACGAGGAGGCACTTTACGCCCAACTCCGTTGCCCGTAGGGCGTCTTCCAGACAGCCCGCCACCGCATCGTGACCCCGGGCCCGGGTGCCGCCGCCGCGGGAGTCGGTACGGGTCGAGCCGCCGATGTCCCACGTGCCGCGCGGACCGGTGAAGAGGCAGAGCTCGATGTCGCGCTCGGCGGTGGCCTCGACCATCTCGGTGATCTCGGCGTCGGTCAGCATCCAGACACCGCTGCCCTGGCTGATCCGGTGGATCGGCACGTCGAGCCGCGAGGACTCCTTCAGGACCACGGCCAGCGCCTCGGGCCCCTCGCACGAGGGGATCTCGGTGCGCCAGCGGCCGCCTCCCGGGAAGGTGTGCGGGGAGGCGTCGGCGGGGGACAGGGCGGGCGCGCCCAGGCCGAGCGCGGCGAGCGCCTGCTCGCCGGGTCGACGGGCCGCTCTGGGAGAAGCGTCGGTCACGGGCTTTCCTTAACTCTGGCAAAGTATGCGTTCGACATGTCGGACATGGTTCGTGTCGGTGGATGTACGCCGGTACGGAGCGTCAGGTCTCCGTACCGGCGCACGGATCTGGGGGCGGTGTCCGGTGCCGCTGCGGGCGCCTACGGCCGCAGCAGCACCTTGCCGACCTTCGGATCGCCCGAACCGACCAGCTCGATGGCGTGGGCGAACTCGTCCAACGGCAGTTCGTGCGTGACCAGCGGCAGCGGGTCCAGGAGACCGGCGCCGAAGACCCGTACCGTGTGCGCCCAGGCCTCCGGGGGCGCCCCGAACACGGTGTGCACCTCCAGCTGCCGCACGACGAGGTCGGTGGGGTCCAGTCCCTCGGCGCCCGCCGCCGGGATGCCCGTGAGCACGAGCCGCCCGCCGCGCCGCAGCAGGGCGGCCGCGGTGGTCGCGGCGGTCGCCGAACCGGCGGTCTCGATCACCACGTCGAAGTCGTCGGGCAGTTCCTGGTCCCGGGTGCGGAAGTCGGTGGCCCCGAAGGTCCGCGACAGCTCCTCGCGGTCCGGACGGGTGCCCACCACCAGCAGCTCCGAGGGCGAACCCGCCTTCAGGAACTGCACGGCGAACATGCCGAGCGTGCCGGTGCCGACGACCGCCACCCGCTCACCGGGCCGCGCGTCCGCCTTGAGCGCCGCCGCCGCGACGCAGGCCGCCGGCTCCAGGAGCGCCGCCGCCGTCAGGTCGGCGTCGTCGGGCAGCACGTGCAGCAGCCGGGCGGGCAGCGTGAGCGTGCCGGCCATGGCGCCGGGCTGCGTGAAGCCCGTCTCCTCGTAGCCGGCCGTGCACAGCGTCGTCTCGCCCTCGTGGCAGCGGTCGCAGACCTGGCAGTTGCGGAACCCCTCGCCCACCACCTTGCGGCCCACCAGGCCCCGCGGGACCCCGGCGCCGACCGCCTCCACCGTGCCGGACCACTCGTGGCCCGGCGTCAGCGGGTAACGGACGTACCCCTCGGGCCGGTTGCCCTGGTACACCTCGCGGTCGCTGCCGCAAATCCCGCTCGCGTGGACCCGTACGAGCGCCTCGCCGGCGGCGGGCGCCGTGGGCTCGTGCGGGGCCAGCCGGTGCTCGCCCGGTCCCTCGATGACGACGGCCTGGCTGGGGGCGCTCATGACTGCTCCGGGGCGGTGGGGCGTGGCGGGGTCGCGGAGGAGCGGTGTCCCCTCCGGTCCGCCGCGGCACGCGACCACGGCGGCGTTCGGCGGCGCTGCACAGCCTGCCACAGCCCGCCGGGCAACTCGGTGGCGGGCGCCGTCACTTGGTGGAGCCCTTCGGCTTGCGCCGCTCCCAGCCGTCCGCCCACAGGTCGAAGCGGGCCTGCTGCTGCGGGAACTCGGCCGCCGCGTCCGTGTCCAGCTCGACGCCCAGCCCCGGCTCGTGCGACAGCTCGAAGTAGCCGTCGACGACCTGCGGGGCGCCCTTCACGACCTTCTTGATGTCGGCGTCCGCGAAGTCGTTGAAGTGTTCGAGGATCTTGAAGTTCGGCGAGGTGAAGCCGACCTGGAGGGAGGCCGCGGTGAGGACCGGCCCGCCCACGTTGTGCGGCGCCACCAGCATGTAGTGCGTCTCGGCGGTCGCGGCCAGCTTCCGGGTCTCCCAGATGCCGCCGATGTGGCCGACATCCGGCTGGATGATGTCCACGGCCTGGCTCTCGAAGAGCTCGCGGAACTCGATGCGGTCGTGGATGCGCTCACCGGTCGCGACCGGCATGTCGACCCTGGCCGCCACCTTCTCCAGCGCCTTCAGGTTCTCCGGCGGGACCGGCTCCTCCAGCCAGGCCGGCTTGAAGGGGGCGAGGTCGCGCGCGAGCCGGATCGCGGTGGCCGGCGAGAAGCGGCCGTGCATCTCCAGCATCAGCTCGGTCTCCGGGCCGATCGCGTCCCGGACCGCCTCGATCAGCGAGACCGCGTACAGCGACTGCTGGTGGTCCAGCTCGAAGTGGCCCGTCCCGAACGGGTCGATCTTCAGGGCCTTGTACCCGCGCTCGACGACCGCCTGCGCCGCCTTGTGGTACGCCTCCGGGGTGCGCTCGGTGGTGTACCAGCCGTTCGCGTACGCCTTCACGCGGTCGGTGACCTTGCCGCCCAGCAGCTGCCACACGGGCACGCCGAGGGCCTTGCCCTTGATGTCCCAGCACGCCATCTCGATCACGGCGATGCCGGACATGACGATCTCGCCGGCCCGCCCGTAGTCGCCGTACTTCATACGCTTGACGAGGTCCTCGACAGCGAACGGGTCGGAACCGAGAATGTGATTGGCCTGCGCCTCCCGCAGATAGCCGATCAGCGCGTCGGTGTGGCCCAGCATGCGGGTCTCACCGATTCCGGTGATGCCCTCGTCGGTGTGCACCTGGACATAGGTCAGGTTGCGCCACGGCGTCCCGACCACGTGTGTGCTGATTCCGGTGATGCGCACGGAGAATGCCCCTTGTCGTGCTCTGCGGCTGCTTTACGGCGGTGTTCTGGACTGCTCTGTTCCGAACTGCTCGTGCTGTTCGATATTTCGTCACACGTTCGAAATGCTGGCCAGACAGTAAGGACGGGGCGGCGTACGTGTCAATGGGTGGAGCACATAACGGTTTCGGCGCGATGACGGGGATAAGGCGGCGAATGGCCCGTCCTGTCCTCAACCGCCCAAGCGGAACGCCGTGTTCAGCACAGAACTTTCACAGCTGTGCCTGGGACCGTGACCTCCGCGGAGTTTAGTCTTCCGGCGTCATGGACTACTGCCACCCGTGCCACCGGCACCTCAATGGCGCCCTTGCTTGCCCGGGGTGCGGTACATCGGCCGAAGCGTGCCGGAAGTACGCGGCCTCGCTCTCCGGCCCGGACCGGGAGGACGCCGGCGAGCGCGACGATCTCGCGGACGAGGACGAGAAGGAGGGGCCGGCGGGTGGCGGGCGGCGGTCCCGGCGCCGGGGGAGCGGCTCGGGCCGCGCGAACCGGCGCGACCGGAAGGCCGCGCTGCACCGGCGGCGGCGCAGGCGGGTGCTGCTCGTGGGCACGGGGCTGCTGCTCGCGGCCGGCGGGCTGAGTCTGGCCGAGCTGGGCATCGAGGCGCCGTTCTCCCTGCCGAGCGCTTCGTCGGACGAGAAGGCGTCGTCCGGGTCCTCGGCGTCGGCGGACGGCTCGTCGTCGAAGTCGTCGGACGGCTCGGGCGCGGGCTCGTCCTCGGAGGCCTCGCCGTCGGCCTCGGAGTCGAAGAAGGCGGCCGGGTCGAAGGACGGCAAGAAGGACAAGGACAAGGGCGAGGACGAGGACTCCGAGGATGCCGGGGACTCGGCCTCGCCGGACGCGCCGTCCCCGACGGTGTCGCCCACGGCGTCGTCCCCGGCGGGTGGCTCCGCGCCGCCGGACGCCCCGGACGACTCCGCGGCCCCGGGCACCTCCGACCCGGACCCGGACCCCACGACGGAGGCGCCGGACGACGACCCGGACCCCACCCCGTCCGAGACGTGCGACCGCTTCTTGTGGTGGTGCTCGTAGTCTGCGGTTCGCCGCGGGTTCGGGGTGCCTGAGGCCGATGCGTCCGGTGCCGGCCGGTGAGGGCTGATCGCGCAGTTCCCCGCGCCCCTGAAAGCCTGCCGTGCCCTTCAGGGGCGCGGGGAACTGCGCGAGCGACCCCCAGCGGGCCGCAGGTCAGGAGTCGACGTCGGCGGAGCCGTCCAGCATGCGCAGCAGCAGCGCCCGCAGGGACATCTGCTCCTCCCGCGACAGCCCCGCCAGCGGCTCCCGCGCGAACCGCAGGGACAGCCGCAGGCTCCGAGCCACCCGCCGCCCCTCCTCCGTGACGGCGGCGAGCTTCACCCGCCGGTCCGAGGGGTCGGGCCGCCGCTCGGCCAGCCCTCGCGCCTCCAGCCGGTCCACGATCCCGGTCACGTTCGACGGTTCGCACTTCAGCCGCTGGGCCAGCCGCCGCATCGGCAGCGGTTCCAGCGACAGCAGGCTCAGCAGCCGCGCCTGCGCCCCCGTCAGGGCGTGCTCCGCCGCCGCGTCCTCGTACTCCTCGTGGTAACGGGCCACCACCGTGCCGATGAGGTCGACCACCTCGAGCGTCAGTGGGTCGAACGGGGGAGTCTGCTGGGTGCCCATGCCGACAGGCTACCCCGTTGCTTGACATCATGAAATATTCAGGAGCATGGTTGTTTCATATACTGAAGCATTCTGCCGTACGAAACCGCTGACGTACGGAGACCGCTGTACCGAGAAGGGCGTCCCCCCATGACCGACACCCCCGCACTGCCCGCCACGAACCGCGAATGGCACCTCGCCGACCGCCCGGTCGGCTGGCCGAAGCCCGAGAACTTCGCCCTGGTCGAGGCCGAGCTGAAGCAGCCCGGCCCGGACCAGATCGTGGTGCGCAACAAGCACCTCTCCGTGGACCCGTACATGCGCGGCCGCATGAGCGCCGCGAAGTCGTACGTCGCCCCCTACGAGGTCGGCAAGGTCATGCTGGGCGGCGCGGTCGGCGAGGTCGTCGCGTCGAACGCCGAGGGCATCGCCGTCGGCGACCAGGTCCTGCACCACTTCGGCTGGCGCGAGTACGCCGTGTTCGACGCCAGGCAGGCCGTCAAGGTGGACCCCCGGGCCGCGCCGCTCACCACGTACCTCGGCGTCCTCGGCATGACCGGCCTCACCGCGTACGCGGGCCTCCTGCGCACCGCCTCCTTCAAGGAGGGCGACTCCGTCTTCGTCTCCGGTGCCGCCGGCGCCGTGGGCAGCCAGGTCGGCCAGATCGCGAAGCTCAAGGGCGCCTCGCGGGTCATCGGCTCGGCGGGCTCCGACGAGAAGGTCAAGCTGCTCGTGGAGGAGTACGGCTTCGACGCGGCCTTCAACTACAAGAGCGGCCCCGTGGGCGAGCAGCTCAGGAAGGCCGCCCCGGACGGCGTCGACGTCTACTTCGACAACGTCGGCGGCGACCACCTGGAGGCGGCGATCGGCTCCCTCAACCTGCGCGGCCGGATCGCCATCTGCGGAATGATCTCCGTCTACAACAACACGGAGCCCGCCCCCGGCCCGAAGAACCTCGCCCGGCTCATCGCCACCCGCGGCCGTATCCAGGGCCTCCTCGTCGGCGACCACTACGACCTGCAGCCGCAGTTCGTCGAGGAGGTCGGTCCCTGGGTCGCCTCCGGCGAGCTCAAGTACCGCGAGACGGTCGTCGAGGGCATCGAGAACACCCTGGAGGCGTTCCTCGGGGTCCTGCGCGGCGACAACACCGGAAAGATGATCGTCACCCTCTGAGCAGCGGACCGGTGGCTTGCGCCCCCGCGTTCTCAAAGACGCGGGGGGGGCCTCCCGGGCCGGTCGGTCGGGCGCGGGCCGTGTGCGGCCGGTCGCGCAGTTCCCCGCGCCCCTGAAGGATCGCCCGGCCGCAGGCGCCCTGCTTCGAGGGGCGCGGGCCGTGCGCGGCCGGCCCCCACCGGCCCGCGCCCGACTCACACACCTCCGGCTGGCACCCCCCGGTTCACGAGGTCGCGCACGCCGCCGAGTGGACCGCCAGGACCAGCCGCTGGTTCTCCGGCGCCGCGCCGCCCGGGAACGCGATCCGCCGCCGTGTGTACCCGTACGCCAGCCCGGCCCGCGGATCCGCGAACCCCTGCGACCCGCCCGCCCCGCTGTGCCCGAAGGTCCCGGCTCCCAGGAACGGGTGCCACACGTCGGCCGTGGCCTGGAACCCGAGCCCGTACGACTTGTGCGCCCGCGCCACCAGGTCGTACCCCACGGAGTGGATCTGCCCCACCTCCGCCACCGTGTCCGGCTTCAGCAGCGCCGCCCGGCCCCCGGTCCCGGCCCCGATCGCCGCCGCGTACATCCCGGCGAGCCCGCGCGCGGAGGCGACCCCGCCGGCCGACGCCTGCCCGAGGGCGCGCACGGCACGGTGGTTGGGGAAGTCGGCCAGCGGCACGGCGTTTGGCCCGTGCTCGTTGAACGCGATCGAGGCCAGCGTGTGCGGCCCCCGGGGCGTCGCGTCCAGCAGCGCCTGCTCCGGCGGGGTCGGCGCCATCGGCCGCACCGACAGGTACCGGTGCTCCTCCGACTCGGGCAGCCCCAGGTGGAAGCCGAGTCCGTACGGGGCCCGCACCCGCTCCTCGTACACCTCCTGCAGCGTACGGCCCGTGACCCGTCGTACGACCTCGCCCGTGAGCGCGCCGATGACCAGCGCGTGGTACCCGAAGGCCGTGCCCGGCCGCCAGAACGGCCGCTGACCGGCCAGCCGTTCGGCGACGATCCGGTCGTCGGCCAGCTCGTCGAGGGTGAAGCCCCCCTCCACGCCGACCACTCCCGCCCGGTGCGCCAGCAGCTCCCGCAAGGTCACCGCGGACTTGCCCTCGGCCGCGAACTCCGGCCAGTAGTGCGCCACTTCGCGGTCCAGTTCCAGCGTGCCGTCCTGCACGAGGAGGGCGACCACCAGGTGGGCCGCCCCCTTGGAGGACGAGTAGACCCCGAACAGCGAGTCGCCGTCGGTGTCCGCGCCGGTCCACAGATCGACGACCCGCCGCCCCCGTACGTACGCACTCAACTGGCCCGCGTAGTCCGGTCGTTCGGCGGCGACGACGGACGCGAACTCCTCACGCACCGCCTGGTAGCCGTCGGCGACGGTGCCGTGGATCTCCTGTGCCATCCGTGCTCTCCTCAGATCTCTGTGTGCTGGGTCCCTGTTCTCAGGACACTGTCAGCAACGCCCGTGCCACCTGCGCGAATTCTCCCTTCGGATGATCGCGGAAGAGCGGCTCCGTGCCGAACAGCACCGCGTGCGGCCCGCTGACCACCGAGGCCCGCCCCGCCGCCTGCGCGGGCCCGCCGCTGCCGTCCTCCAGGGCGCGCCAGTGGCCGGACACGAGCAGGTCGCCGCTCGCGTACGACTGCTCCGCGCGCACCCCGGCGCCGAGGCCGGTGAACCACACCGGCGCGTAGACGAAGCCGTGCTCGGGGGCGCCGGCGGCCACACCGCCGGGCGAGTTGACCACACGCACCACGCCGTTGGCGTCCGGGTTGCCCTCCACCGCGTCGACCGCGAGGAGCCCCGCGGCGGCGTTGACGGCCGCTCCGGTGGTCCCGCGGCCCACCAGCCCCGCACGCCCCAGGAAGGCCTTCAGGGCGCTGCGTGCGGCCGTGCCCAGGCGCGCCGGGTCCAGCCCCGAGGAGGCGAACAGGACGTCCGCCCGCGACCAGTCGAAGCCCGCCTCGAGGACGGCCGTGGACACCGGGACCACGTCGAAGTTCATCTCGCGCAGCGCGAACAGCTCACCCGGTGTGACCGCCGCGGCGACCCGGACCCGCCGCAGCGGAGCGCCGCCGGTCTCCTTCGTCGCGTCGAACGCCACGTCGTACGTCCGCGCCAGGACCGCGGCCCTGCCGCGCGCCGAGGCGGGCACGATCGCGCCGCCGTCGGCCGCCCGCCGCACCGGGACACCGTCCGCCAGCAGGGAGTTGAGCGCGGCCACCTCCCGGGCGTCGTCGAGGCGCAGCCGCAGCGTGCCGCGGGGCGCCACGTACCCGACCGCCGCGGCGGCGTGCACCGGCCGGTCCGGCACGGAGAGCCGCGAGGTCCGTACCGTGTCGACGGTCGCGCCCCAGAGCCGGCCGAGGCTCCAGCCGGAGATGTCGTACATCACCGACACCTTGCCACTGATGTCGCGTCCGTCCGCCAGCAGGACGTTCGCCATGCCGCGCTTGGGCTGCCGCAGGTCGACGACGTACGACCCCTTCGCGTACGCCTTCCCGCCGAGCCGGAAGGCGGCCGTCGCCCGCCGGACCCGTACGTCGTTGGCGAGCAGGTGGTCGACGAGGCGGGCCGCGGCCGGGGCCGAGCGCTGGGCGCCCGCGCCCGCCGGGATCACGTACGCGCGGGGGAAGTCCGTCGTGTAGACGTCCTCCGGGCCGATGCCCGGCACACCCGGCACCGTCCCGGCGGAGACCGGGACCTGCGCGGCGCCCGTCACGCTCCGGCGGAACACCTCGATCTGGTCGGCGACGAGCGAAGTGCGGTGCGTACGCGCGTAGTCGAGGCTCGCGCGCATCGCCGCGCCCGCGACGGCCACGTTGATCGCCGAGCGGCGGCGCAGCTCGGCGACGGGCAGCTCGTCGTACTCCTCGTTGTTCACCGCCATCGGGAACTCCACCGTGTGCGCGGCGACCGTGCCGTGGAACGGCATGTACTGCGGGGTGAAGACCGGCGGCCAGTCGTCCCAGCCCTCCTGCTGGTCCCGGAACGGGATCTGGGCCGGTTCCACCCCGTCCTCCTCGGGGGTGTACCCGAGGCCGTTGACGGCGGCCTCCATACCGAGGGCGTTGGCGTAGGTGTTCTTCAGGAAGAGGTCGTACTCGTAGTTCTCGCCGTGCGGGGGAGTGGTCGGCTCGATGAGCGTGCCGTTGACGTATCCGTGCAGGTCGACCATGAGCGCGGGCTGCTTGTCGATCGCGATCTGCCGCATCGCCCGCACCTCGGGCTGCGAGGCGGTCACGAAGTCCCGGTTCAGGTCGAAGCCGTTGGCGTTCTCGCGGGTGCCGGCGATACGGCCGTCCGGGTTCGCGGTGATGTTGAAGTACACGCGGTGGTGGGCGAGCAGGCCGGCGGTGGAACCGTCCCCGGCCGTCGCGAGCTTCTCGATCAGCTTCAGGGAGGCGTCCGTGCCCTCCCACTCGTTGCCGTGGATGTTGTTGTTGAAGAAGACCGGCGCCTTGTAGTCGCGCCTGACCGCCGGGTCCTTCGCGGCGGCCGCGGGCGCGTTCTCGATCAGCTCGCGCATACGCTCCTGGGCGCGCGCCTGCCGGGCCGACTCGGGCGCGGTGACGGTGACCAGGTAGAGGCGGTGCCCGCCGGCCGAACGGCCCGCGACCTCCACGCTGACCCGGTCGCCCAGGCGCTGCAGGGCGTTCAGCTTCGGGGCGATGGCGTGGTACGGGGTCAGGCCCAGCTTGACGGACCTGTCCGCCGGGTTCCGCGGGTCCGGGGCGAGCACCTGCTCGCGCGGGTAGCCGCGTACGGCCCCCGCGCCGGGGGTGAGCCCGGTGACCGGGGCCGTCAGGGCCCGGACGGCGGCGTCCTCGGGCGCCCTGGCGGCTCCGCCGCCGAAGGGGCCGGAGCCCTCGCGGACCGGGGCCCCGGGGCGGGGCGCGGGGTCGGCGAGGGCGCCGTCCGGGGCGAGCAGGAGCGTGGCCGCCGCGGTGGCGACGGCCGTGGCGATCAGGGCGGGTCTCGGTAGGCGCACGGGTACCTCCGCGGAGAGTGCCTGACACGGGTCACTTCGGTACGGGAGGTCTACCTGTTCGACTCACGCGCAACAAGGGTGCGTTTTCCCTGCGGGGCTGGGGGCGGGAATGCGACCGCGGGCCGACGGGGGTTGCCCGCGCAGTTCCCCGCGCCCCCCAAAGGGCGCCCTCCCGGGGGCGCGGGGAACTGCGCGGGCAACCCCCACCGGGCCGCGGGCGGAAGACGCGGCGACCCCCGGTAGGGTGCACGCATGCGTGATCTCGGGGTCGGATTCAAGTACTTGCTGCGTGGCCAGCGCTGGGTGGTCCGGCACGGAAAACAGTTCGGCTTCGGACTCCTCCCCGGCCTCGTCACCCTCGTGCTGTACGCCGCCGCCCTCACCGCCCTGGCCGTGTGGGGCGCCGACTTCGTCTCCTGGGCGACCCCCTTCGCGGACGACTGGTCGAGCCCCTGGACCGGACTCTTCCGCGGTCTCCTGACCGCCGTCCTGTTCGCCCTCGCCCTGCTTCTGTCCGTGGTCACCTTCACCGCGGTCACCCTCGTCCTCGGCCAGCCCTTCTACGACAGCCTCTCCGAGAAGGTGGACCGGGACGTCTCCCCGGACGGCACGGCCCCCGAGTCGGGCCTCCCGCTCTGGCGCGAACTGGTCATCTCCACCCGCGACAGCATCCGCATCGTGACCCGGGCGCTGATCTGGGGCGTACTCCTCTTCGCGCTCGGGTTCGTCCCGTTCGTCGGCCAGACCGTCGTCCCGGTGATCGGCGTCTTCGTCACCGGCTTCTTCCTCACCGAGGAGCTGACGTCGATCGCCCTGCAGCGCCGCGGCGTCGTGGTCCGCGACCGCCTGGCCCTGCTCCGCTCCCGCAGGACGCTGGTGTGGGGCTTCGGCACCCCGCTGGCCCTCGCCTTCCTCGTCCCCGTCGTCGCCGTGTTCCTGATGCCCGGCGCGGTCGCGGGCGCCACCCTGATGGCCCGCGACCTGCTGGGCGAGGAGACCCGCGAGGAGCACGCGGAGGACGGGAACCCCGCCGGCCCCGCGAACTCCCTCGCTCCCTGACGTCAGCCGGCCGCCTCCGCCGCCACCGTCAGGATCGACCGCACCTGGGCGATGATGTCCAGCCGGTTCTGCACGAACTGGGCGTCGGTGACCGTCCCGCTCGCCGGATCCGTGTTGCCCGCCCCGAACTCCAGCACCGGCGTGTGCACATGGCCGCCGGGCAGCGAGCCGCCCAGACCGAGCCGGTCGCGCAGGAGCGTCGCGCGGTACGCGATCTCGTTGGAGAGATAGTTGCCGCCGCCGCCCGCCCGGGCGGTGGAGCCCGCCGTCGGCCCCTCGGGGCGCACCACGGCCTCCGTCCCGCCGGCCGGGATCTCGGTCACCGACGTGTTGTCGTACACGGGGAAGCGCCCCGTGTCGGCGGCCACGACGGCCTGGTACGGAAGGGTCGTCGTCGTCCACTGCGGCTGCGAGGCCGGGTCGGTCACCGGGACGGTCTCGGTGCGAGAGAGGTTCTCGTTGTCCGGGAAGCCGCCGCGCCAGGCCCCGTTGGTGCGCTCGACGTCGATGCGGCCCACCCGGCCCTGGCTGACCGTCGTGAACAGGTCGATGCGGGGCAGGTGCGGGCGCAGCGTCCGCTCGACCGTGCCCTCGGCGAAGTCCTGCCAGCGGACGGGGAAGACGGCGGTCTCGACACGCGCCGGACCGTCCGCCGTCCTGATCACCGTGCCGTCCAGCGCGAGCGCGGTCGCCCCCGACGGGTTGGAGATCCGCACGTCCCGGTCGAGCGTGAACGGGTCGAAGCCGGTCACCAGGATTCGCTTGATCTTCTTCGAGTGCGGGTACCGGATGGTGTCCTGGCCCCGCGAGGTCCGCTCCAGCGCGGCGAGCAGCCCGGTGCGCTCCGCCTGCGTGAGATCGAACCGCGGCTGCCACTGCCGTACTTCACGGGTCAGGCCGAGCCGGGCCCAGTACAGCGGCCGGTCGTCGTCCCGGCTCAGGTCACCGGCCGCGGGGCCGCGGCCCTGGGCCCGGTCCACCGCCCGCTGCCACAGCCTGCTGCCCTGCCGTTCGACCAGCCGCTCGGCCTGCGCGTACGAGCGCGCCGCGCCCAGCGCCCGGGCGAACTCCGGTGCCACCGTGTCGAATCCGGACCGCCGCAGGATCTCCTGGGGCGCCGCCCGGTCCAGGCGCTGCTCCTCCACGGTGGGCGCGGCCGCGGCTGCGGGGTCCTGCGCGGCGGATGCGGGCGGTGCGGCGAATCCCGCCAGCAGGGCCAGGCCGAGGGCGCCGAGCCGAACACGTATGTGGGTCAAGGTGGTTCAGGTCCTTCCGTCGCGAGTGGGGACGTCGTCGGATGGCGGCAGTATGCGGGACGGGCGGGACGCACGCCATGGCGCGTGACCGCTGGGGCCCCGCACCCGTCGCTACGGCCGGTCCTCGCCTTCGCCTTCACCTACGGCCTCTCCCTCTCCCTCTCCCTCTCCCTCTCCCAGGAGTGTGAGGAAGTCCCGGAACGCGGCCGGCATGTCCACCGACTCCGGCGCGAGCAGCCACTGGTACTGCAGCCCGTCCATCACCGCGACGAGCAGCGGGGCCGCCCGCTCCGGTGTGAGCCCGCTCGGCAGCCGCTCCCCGTACTCGGTCCGCAGCACCTGCGCCATGTTCGCCCGCACCGCCCCGTACCGCTCGGTGAAGAACGCGCGCGCCGGATGCCCCTCCGTGACGCTCTCGCCGAGCAGCGCCGAGAAGGTCTGCACGATTCCGGGCCGCATGGCGTTGTACTCGACCAGCTGGCCGAGCAGCTCCAGTCGCCACCCGGTGCCCGGCACCGCGTCCCACTGGTCGCGTTCCGCCAGCACGGCGACGAGCAGCGCCTCCTTGGTCGGGAAGTGGTGCAGCAGCCCCTGCGGGGTGAGGGCGACCCGCTCGGCGACCGCCGCCAGGCTCGCGCCCCGGTACCCCCGCTCGGCGATCACCTCGAGCGCCGCGCGGAGGATCTCCGCACGACGCTCCGTGCCCCTGGCCGACCTGGGCGTCCCGCTCGTCATGACGCCACCGTACGACGGACCCGGGTCCGCCCGCGGCTTTTGTAACGCCGACATAACAGAACCTACCGCTCGACAGGTGACGGATGCAGGATGGGGGGACGGAGCGGACTTCAACGAGGAGGCACGGCCATGGCAGGAACCCGGCCCACCCCGGCGGACCAGGCGCGCGAGACGGTGGTCGAGGCGGCCCTGGCCGCCCTCGACCTGGACACGAAGGCGCGGCTGCTCGCCGGACAGGACATGTGGTCCCTGCCCGCGGTGCCCGCGATCGGACTCCGGTCCCTGGTCATGTCCGACGGCCCGATCGGCGTCCGGGGCGTGCGCTGGACCGCCGACGACCCGTCCGTCGCGCTGCCCTCGCCGACCGCGCTCGCCGCCACCTGGGACCCGGCCCTCGCCCGCCGCGCGGGCCGCCTCCTCGCCCAGGAGGCCCGCCGCAAGGGCGTCCACGTCCTGCTCGCCCCCACGGTCAACCTGCACCGCTCGCCGCTGGGCGGCCGCCACTTCGAGGCGTACAGCGAGGACCCGTACCTCACCGGGCGGATCGGCACCGGATACGTGACCGGTGTGCAGGAGGGCGGCGTCGGCACCACCGTCAAGCACTTCGTCGCCAACGACGCCGAGACCGACCGCTTCACCGTGAACAACGTGGTCTCGCCGCGCGCCCTGCGCGAGCTCTACCTGGCCCCCTTCGAGGCCATCGTCGAGAACGCCCACCCCTGGGGCATCATGACCGCCTACAACTCGGTCAACGGCACGACGATGTCCGAGCACCGCTACCTCGTCAACGAGGTCCTGCGCGGCGAATGGGGCTTCGACGGCTTCAACGTCTCCGACTGGATGGCCGCCCGCTCGACCGTCGGCGCCGTCGGGGGCGGCCTGGACGTCGCGATGCCCGGCCCCACCACCGTGTACGGGCCCGCGCTCGCCGCCGCCGTCCGGGCCGGCGAGACCGACGAGGCCCTGGTCGACGAGGCCGTGCGCAACGTCCTGCGCCTGGCCGCCCGCGTCGGCGTCCTGGAGGGCGCCGAACCGGTCGTCACCGAGCCGCCCGAGACGGTGGACGGCGAGTCGCTGGCCCGCGAGATCGCCCGCCGCGCCTTCGTCCTCGTCCGCAACGAAGGCGCCCTCCCGCTCCCCGCCGGGCACTCGGTGGCGCTCATCGGCGCCGCCGCCCGTGACGCCCGCGTCCTCGGCGGCGGCTCCGCCACCGTCTTCCCCGCCCGGACCGTCTCCCCGCTCGACGGCCTCACCGCCGCCCTTCCCGAGGGCGCGCTGACCTACGCGGTCGGCGCCGACCCCAGCCAGGAACTGGCCGCCGCCGGCAAGGGGTTCACGCTGCGCGCGGTCTGCCGCGACGCCGGGGACACCGTCCTGGGCACGGACTCCGCACCCAGCGGCCACCTGCAGTGGATGGGCGACGACCTGTCCGACGGCGTCACCCACGACCGCCTCCACAGCGTCGAACTGAACGGCACCTTCACCCCGCGCGAGAGCGGCCCGCACACCTTCGGGATCAAGGGACTGGGCGCCTTCACGCTCACCGTCGACGGCACGGAGTACTTCGACGGGGTCCAGAGCACCGACAAGGACGACCCGTTCGTGACGTTCTTCGGCGACCCGGTGGCGCGCGCCACGGTGGAGCTGACGGCGGGCCGCTCCTACGCCGTCTCACTGCGCCACGTCGTCGTCGCCCCCGCCGACGCGCCCATGCGGGTCATCAGCTTCACGCTCGCCCACCGGGAGCCCGCGCGCGACCCCGACGAACTGATCGCCGAGGCCGTCGGGGCGGCCCGTGCCGCGGACACCGCGGTCGTCGTGGTCGCCACCACCGAACGCGTCGAGTCCGAGGGCTTCGACCGCACGGACCTGCGCCTGCCGGGCCGCCAGGACGAGCTGGTGCACGCCGTCGCCGCCGCCAACCCGAACACCGTCGTGGTCGTCAACTCCGGCTCCCCGGTGGAACTCCCGTGGCGCGACGAGGTCGCCGCGGTGCTCCTGTCCTGGTTCCCCGGCCAGGAGGGCGGCGCCGCCCTCGCCGACGTCCTCACCGGCACCCACGAGCCCGGCGGCCGGCTCCCCACCACCTGGGGTTCGCTGGAGTCGGCCCCGGTCACCCGGGTCGCCCCCACGGACGGCGAACTCCCCTACACCGAGGACGTGTTCATCGGCTACCGGGCCTGGGAGAAGGAGGGCCGCACCCCGGTGTACCCCTTCGGCCACGGCCTCGGCTACACCGACTGGACGTACGACGCCCTCGAGGTGACCGGCACGACGGCCACGGTCCGCATCACCAACACGGGCTCCCGCACCGGCCGCGAGACGATCCAGCTCTACGTGACCCCCACGCCCCCCGCCCCGGACCGCCCCGCCCGCTGGCTGGCGGGCTTCGCGAACGTGGAGGCGGCCCCGGGCGAGTCGGTCCAGGTCACCGTCGACCTCCCCGCCCGGGCCTTCGAGATCTGGGACGAGGAGTCCGGCAGCTGGACCCCGGTGAAGGGCACCTACGGGATCGAGGCCTCCCACTCCCTCACGGACACCAGGCTGAGCACGACGGCCGTCATCTAGACGACCGCCCTCCGGGGCCGCGGGGAACGCCACGGTCCTGGCGCCGGCGCCTTCAGGGGCGCGGGGAACTGCGCGACAAGCCCCCACCGGGCCGGCACCCGACACGACGCCCCGTCAAGGTCACCCCGGTGGCGTACGCGAGGTAATCCTCGCGTACGCCAACTCCGCCAGCCGCGCCTGACCGTTCCTGCTCGGATGGAACCAGTCCCAGTGACTGAGCTGCGCGGTCCCGAACCGGTACTCGAAGACCGCCCCGCCGTCGAACCGGCACCGCCGGTCCTTCGCGCACACCTCTTCCAGCACCGTGTTGTACGACTCGACCCGGTCCTGCACCCGGTCCCGCCGCGACGTCGCCGCCGCGGTCAGCGAGTCGGCGTCCCCCAGCATCGACGGGCAGATCCCCAGCTTCCAGATCTGCTTGCCGAGCTGGTTCTCCCGCCCCTCGGACCACAGCCGCTTCAGATCGGGCACGCTGGACACGTACACCTGCGTCTTGGGCAGCGCGGACCGCAGCGTGCGCATCGCGTCCTGGAACTGGGTGCGGAACCGCGCGACGGAGGTCATCGCGGACACCGAGGACCGGCAGGCGTCGTTCGCGCCGGCCATCACCGTGACCAGTTCGGGTCTGCGGGTCGCGGCCTGGGCCATCTGGCCGGGCAGGTCGGCCATGCGGGAGCCGGTCACCGCGTAGTTCCAGCTGCTGCGCGCGGCCCCGGCCTTGCCGAGCAGCCGTACCGCGAGACTGTTCACCGCCGTGTCGGTGCCGGTGGCCCAGGAGACCTCGGGGCAGTCGGACAGCACTGAGCAGGCGTCGAACCCGCGGGTGACCGAGTCGCCGACCGCGGCCAGCGAGTCCGGGCTGCGGTCCCAGGCCGGAGCGGGCCTGGGTGACGACTTCCGCACGGCCGTGCCCGACGGCCCGGGGGAGTCACCGCCCTGCGCGTCACATCCGGTCAGCCCCGCGACGCCGACCAGAGCCGCCACGGCGGCCGCGACGAGGCCCCGCGCACGACGACCACGCTTGCGCATCCACAGTTCCCCTCGTTCGTTCCGTCCGGCACGCAACGGCAGCTCGCCCCCGAGCGTCCTCACGGGTGAAACCTCCGTGCTCATGGACGCCGGGACCGACGGTACGTCACACTCCCCGCGCCGCCGCACGGTAGCCTCGCCACGTGGCTGCCCTGCCACTGAACGATCCGCCAAGCTGCAAAGTGCCCGCTCTGTCCGGAGGTCGGAGGTCCCAGTGACGACACGTGGAGTTCTCTACGTGCACTCCGCGCCGCGCGCGCTGTGCCCGCACGTCGAGTGGGCCGTCGCGGGCGTGCTCGGCACCCGGGTCAGCCTCGACTGGATCCGGCAGCCCGCCGCGCCCGGCACCTGGAGATCCGAGTTCTCCTACAAGGGCCAGGTCGGCACCGCGTCCAAGCTCGCCTCGGCGCTGCGCGGCTGGCAGATGCTGCGCTTCGAGGTGACCGCCGAGCCGTGCGCCACCGCCGAGGGCGAGCGCTACAGCTGCACCCCCGGCCTGGGCATCTTCCACGCGGTCACCGGCATCCACGGCGACATCCTGATCCCGGAGGACCGCCTGCGCGCCGCCCTGGCCCGTGCGCAGCAGGGCGAGACGCAACTGGAGTCGGAACTTCCCAAACTCCTGGGCAAGCCCTGGGACGACGAACTGGAATCCTTCCGCCACGCGGGCGAGGGCGCCCCGGTCCGCTGGCTCCACCAGGTGGTCTGAGCCCCGTAAGGGGCGCGGGGCAGTTGCATCTGCGGCTCGGCCGCGGGGCGCGACCAGCCCCCACCGCCCCGTACCCGCCCACCCGCACACGCAAGTGGCCCGGTACCTCGAAGAGGTACCGGGCCACTTGCTCACATCAGACCGTACGGAACGCCAGCACCACGTTGTGCCCACCGAACCCGAACGAGTCGTTGAGCGCGGCGATCCGCCCCTCGACGGGCAGCTTCCGCGCCTCCCCGCGCACGATGTCCGCGGTCGCCTCGGCCTCGGGGTCGAGGTTGTCGACGTTGATGGTCGGGGGCGCGATCCGGTTGTACAGCGCCAGCACCGTGGCCACCGACTCCACGCCACCGGCACCACCGAGCAGGTGCCCGGTCATGGACTTCGTACCGGACACGGCGAAGTGGTCGGCGTCGTCGCCGAACACCTTCCGCAGGGCCTTCAGCTCGGCCACGTCACCGGCCGGCGTGGAGGTCGCGTGCGCGTTGACGTGCACGATCTCCGCCGGGTTCAGGTCCGTGTTGTCGAGCAGGTTCTGCAGGGCGTGGGCGATGCCCCGCCCCTCCGGCTCCGGCTGCACGATGTCGTGGCCGTCGGCGGAGATGCCCTGGCCGACCGCCTCCGCGTACACCCGGGCACCGCGTGCCGCGGCGTGCTCGGCCGACTCCAGCACGATGACGCCCGCGCCCTCGCCCAGGACGAAGCCGTCCCGGCCGATGTCGTACGGACGCGAGGCGCCCTGCGGGTCGTCGTTGTTCTTGGACATCGCCATCATGTTGCCGAACGCGGCGATCGGCAGCGGGTGGATGGCCGCCTCCGTGCCGCCGGCGACGACGACGTCGGCGCGTCCGGTGCGGATCATCTCGATGGCGTAGCCGATGGCCTCGGCGCCCGACGCGCAGGCGGAGACCGGGGTGTGCACACCGGCGCGGGCGCCGACGAGCAGGCCCACGTTGGCCGACGGGCCGTTCGGCATGAGCATGGGAACGGTGTGCGGGGAGACGCGGCGTACGCCCTTCTCCTTGAGCACGTCGTACTGGTCGAGCAGGGTCGTGACGCCACCGATGCCGGAGGCGATGACGGCCCCGAGCCGGTCGGGGTCGACAACCGCGCCCGGCTCGGCGGCGTCCGACGTCTCGCCGGCCCTGGCGGTGTAACCGGCGTCCGCCCAGGCCTCCTTGGCCGCGATCAGCGCGAACTGCGCCGAGCGGTCGAGGCGGCGGGCCTGCGGGCGCGGAATGACCTCGCTCGGTTCCACGGCGATCTGCGCCGCGATGCGGACCGCCTGGTCGGCGGCCCATTCCTGCTCCAGAGGGCGGACGCCGGAACGTCCGGCGACCAGGCCCTCCCAGGTTGAGGCTGCGTCGCCACCCAGCGGTGTGGTTGCGCCGATACCGGTGACGACCACGGTGCGATTGGTCGGGCTCACGGGAATTCTTTCTCCAACGGATCCGGGGATTCAGCGGCGCCACCGCCGGGTGGCGGGGCTAGCAGCGGCCGGGGGTGAAGGTTGCTCAGCCCTGGTGCTTGAGGATGTACTCGGTCGCGTCGCCGACCGTCTTGAGGTTCTTGACGTCGTCGTCGGGGATCTTGACGTCGAAGCGCTCTTCGGCGGCGACGACGACCTCGACCATGGACAGCGAGTCGACGTCGAGGTCGTCGGTGAAGGACTTCTCCAGCTGGACGTCCTCGACCGGGATGCCGGCGATCTCGTTCACGATGTCGGCAAGACCGGCGACGATCTCTTCCTGAGTGGCGGCCATGTCAGGCGCTCCTTCTTGTGTTTCCAGAGGGTGTGGCGGTGCTCCCGTCCGGAACGTTCCGGACGGGGTGCCTAGGGGAGGGTAACGACCGTCGCGGCGTACACGAGACCCGCCCCGAAGCCGATGACGAGCGCGGTGTCGCCGCTCTTCGCCTCTCCGGTCGCCAGGAGCCGCTCCATAGCGAGCGGGATCGAGGCGGCCGAGGTGTTGCCGGTGGTGCGTACGTCACGCGCGACCGTGACGTGCTCCGGCAGCTTGAGAGTCTTCACCATCGAGTCGATGATCCGCTCGTTGGCCTGGTGGGGAATGAAGACGTCCAAGTCTTCCGCAGTGAGTCCGGCGGCTTCCAGCGCCTCCTTGGCGACCTTGGCCATCTCGAACACGGCCCAGCGGAACACCGCCTGGCCCTCCTGCGTGATCGCGGGGAACTTGACCTCACCCTTGGAGTCCAGGGGCAGCTGGGACACGTCACTGTTCCTGAACTGGTCCCAGGGCACGGTCTGCTTGATCGTGTTGGACTTGTCGCCCTCGGAGCCCCAGACCGTGGGGCCGATGTGCGGCTCCTCGGAGGGACCCACGACGACCGCGCCCGCGCCGTCACCGAACAGGAAGGCCGTCGCGCGGTCCTCCAGGTCGGTCAGGTCGGACAGCCGCTCGACACCGATGACGAGCACGTACTGCGCCGAACCCTCGACGATCATGCCCTTGGCGAGGGTCAGCCCGTAGCCGAAGCCGGCGCAGCCCGCCGAGATGTCGAAGGCCGCGGCCTTCGCCGTGCCGAGCTTGTCGGCGATCTCGGTGGCGACGGCCGGGGTCTGGCTGAAGTGCGAGACGGTCGAGACGACGACGGCGCCGATCTGCTCGGCGCTGATGCCGGCGTCGGCGATCGCCTTGCCGGACGCCTCGATCGACATGGCGGCGACGGTCTCCTCGTCGTTCGCCCAGTGCCGGGTCTCGATGCCGGAGCGCGAGCGGATCCACTCGTCGGAGGACTCGATGCGCTCCAGGATCACCTCGTTCGGCACCACACGCACCGGGCGGTAACCGCCCACACCGAGGATCCGCGCGTACGGGGCGCCCTTGCGGGCCTTGATCTTCGACATGCTCTGTCGGCTCCTTACGCGCTCAGGCCGAGGCGTGCTCGGCGATGAGCTCGCGAGCCGCTTCGAGGTCGTCGGGTGTCTTGAGCGCCAGCGTCCGCACGCCGGGCAGCGCGCGCTTGGCGAGACCGGTCAGCGTGCCGCCGGGGCACACCTCGAGCAGCGCGGTCACGCCGAGCTCCTCGAAGGTCTCCATGCACAGGTCCCAGCGGACCGGGTTGGCGACCTGGCCGACCAGGCGGGCGACGACCTCGGCGCCCGTGGCGACGGTCCGGCCGTCCTTGTTCGAGACGTACGTGATCGTCGGGTCGGCCGGCGAGAACTCCGCCGCGGCCTGCTCCAGGACATCGACGGCCGGAGCCATGTGCCGGGTGTGGAACGCGCCCGCGACCTTGAGGGCCACCACCCGGCGTACGCCTTCGGGCTTGTCCGCGTCCAGGGCGGCGAGCTCCTCCAGCGTGCCGGCGGCCACGATCTGGCCCGCGCCGTTCACGTTGGCCGGGGTCAGGCCGAGCTTCTCCAGGTGCGGAATCGTCACGGCGGGGTCGCCGCCGAGCAGCGCGGCCATGCCGGTCCGGGTGACGGCGGCGGCCTCGGCCATCGCCAGACCCCGCTTGCGCACGAGTGTCAGCGCGGCCGTCTCGTCCAGGACGCCCGCGAGGGCGGCGGCCGTGATCTCGCCGACGCTGTGTCCCGCGACGGCACCGGGTGCCACGGCGCCGAGCGCCGAGGCGGACAGCAGACCGGCGGCGACCAGCAGCGGCTGGGCGACGGCGGTGTCCCGGATCGCGTCCGCGTCGCCTTGCGTTCCGAAGTGGGCAAGGTCGAGCCCGATGGCGTCCGACCACGCGGCGACGCGGTCGGCGGCGCCGGGGAGGTCGAGCCAAGGAGTCAGGAAGCCGGGCGTCTGGGCACCCTGGCCGGGAGCGACGAGTACGAGCACTCTCACACTCTCTCTTGAGGACGGGCACGGCCGCCCGTGGGGACAGGGACGAAGAACACGAGGGGGAATTGTAGGTCCCCCACAAAAGCCTAGAGCTGGGGATCTCCATCGGCCAGACGCCCCAGGATGAGCGCGATCCGCAGCGTGAACGCCGAACGTACGTCGGAGGGTGACCATCCGGTGACGTCAGTCACACGTCGAAGCCGGTAGCGCACGGTGTTGGGATGGACGAAGAGCATGCGGGCGGCTCCTTCGAGACTGCTCGCCTGTTCGAGATAGACGCTCAGCGTCTCCAGGAGCGCGGAACCGGCCTCCTCCAACGGTCTGTAGATCTCCTCCACCAGCTGGTCGCGCGCCGCCGGGTCACCGGCGATCGAGCGCTCCGGCAGGAGATCGTCCGCCAGTACCGGCCGCGGGGCGTCCTGCCAGGCGAAGCACGCCTTCAGCCCGGCGGCGGCGGCCTGCGCGGAGCGGGTCGCGGCGAGCAGGTCCGGGACCACCGGGCCGGCCACCACGGCCCCCGCCGCGTACGGCCCGATCAGGGACTTGGCGACAGCGAGCGGGTTGTCGCTGCCGCCCGCGATGACGACGAGGCGGTCACCGAGGACGCCGGTGAGCACCTGCAGCTTGGCGTGCCGGGCGGCCCGCCGGATGGCCTCGACGGTCAGCTCGCTGTCACCGTCGGGTGCCGTGCCCAGCACCACGCACACGTGCTCGGGCGAGTTCCAGCCGAGGGCCGCGGCGCGGGACACGGCCCCCTCGTCCGCCTCGCCGGAGAGCACCGCGTTCACCACCAGGGACTCCAGCCGGGCGTCCCAGGCACCGCGCGCCTCGGCGGCCTGCGCGTACACCTGGGCGGTGGCGAAGGCGATCTCCCGGGCGTACACGAGCAGCGCCTCGCGCAGCACGTTCTCGTCGCCCGGGGCCGCGACCTCGTCGATCGCGGACTCCATCACCTCGATCGTCGTGCGCACCATCTCCACGGTCTGCCGCAGGGTGATCGCCCTGGTCAGCTCGCGGGGGGCGGTGCCGAAGACGTCCGTGGAGATCGCCTGGGGAGCGTCCGGATGCCGGAACCACTCGGTGAACGCGGCGATACCGGCCTGTGCGACGAGGCCGATCCACGACCGGTTCTCCGGTGGCATCGCCCGGTACCAGGGCAGTGTCTCGTCCATGCGTGCGATGGCCTGGGCGGCGAGACTGCCGGACGACTTCTCCAGCCGCTTCAGGGTCGCGGTGTGCGCCTGGGCGGCGCGCGCGGCGCGTTCGGTGTTGCTGGGTTCGGGTTCGGGCACGGAACAAGACTGCCTCATCAGGGGCGGGAGATGCGGCGGAGGGTCGCAGGTGGCACGCTCGGCAGGTCTACCGTGGGGGCGTGATGGACGTACGGCGTGGTGACGAGCGCTACCGCGGAGGCGATCCGGCGGCCGGGATCGAGTCCCTCCACGCCTTCTCCTTCGGCCCGCACTACGACCCGGACAACCTGCGCTTCGGCGCGGTCATCGCCTGCAACGAGGAGCGGCTCGCGCCCGGCGCCGGTTTCGCCGAGCATCCGCACAGCCACACCGAGATCGTCACGTGGGTCGTCGAGGGCGAGCTGACCCACCGGGACTCCGCGGGCCACGAGTCGGTCGTGCGCCCCGGGGACGTCCAGCGCCTCAGCTCGGCGGGCGGGGTCCGCCACACCGAACGCAACGACGGCACGGCACCCCTGCACTTCGTCCAGATGTGGCTGGCCCCGCTGGAGCCGGGCGGCGACCCCGCGTACGAGGTCGTCCACGGCATAGCCGACTCGACGCCGTACGCGGTCCCGCAGGCGGGCGCGATGCTGCACGTGCGCCGCCTGGCACCGGGGGAACGGACCGCGGTCCCGGACGCGCCCCTCCTGTACGCGCATGTCGTACACGGCGAAGTCCTGCTGGACGGCGAGAGGCTGCACACCGGCGACGCGGCACGCGTCACGGACGCGAAGGACCTGGAGGCGGTGGCCGGTTCCGAGGCGGAACTGCTGCTGTGGGAGATGACGGCCGGCTGATCCGCGCCGTTCGGCCCGCCACGGACCGGCACGTCCCCGGCCGCCGCTGCGGCAGTTGCTTCCTGTTCCGGCGCGGCGGTGCACGGGGCGTACGGGTGGAGATCTCCGAGCAGTTGCGCACGCCTGCCCGTACCGGCCGGTGGGGAACTCAGCGCCCCAGTTCGGCCAGCACCGCGTCCGTGAAGGGCGGCCATGCCTCGGTCGCCCACGCGCCGAACGCCCGGTCCGTCAGGGCCACGCAGGCTGCCCCCGCGTCCGGGTCGATCCACAGGAACGTACCGGACTGGCCGAAGTGCCCGAAGGTGCGCGAGGAGGACGAACTCCCGGTCCAGTGCGGGGACTTGGAGTCGCGGATCTCGAATCCGAGGCCCCAGTCGTTGGGGCTCCGGTGGCCGTACCCGGGCAGCACACCCTTCGTCCCCGGGTACTGCACGCTCATCATCTCCGCGACCGTCCGCGGGTCGAGCAGCCGGGGCGCCTGCACCTCCGCGGCGAACCGCACCAGGTCGTCCACGGTCGAGACGCCGTCCTTCGCGGGCGAGCCGTCGAGGGCCGTCGACGTCATCCCGAGCGGTTCGAGGACCGCCTGCCTGGCGTACTCCGCGAAGGGGATCTCCGTCGCCTTCGCCACATGGTCGCCCAACTGCTCGAATCCGGCGTTGGAGTACAGCCGCCGCTGCCCGGGCGGCGCCGTCACCCGGTGCTCGTCGAAGGCGAGGCCGCTCGTGTGCGCGAGCAGGTGCCGCACGGTGGACCCCTCGGGCCCGGCCGGCTCGTCCAGCTCGACGGCCCCCTCCTCGTACGCCACCAGCACGGCGTAGGCGGCGAGCGGCTTGCTGACCGAGGCCAGCGCGAAGGGCCGGCCGGCGGGTCCGTGGGTCCCGAGCACGGTCCCGTCCGCCCGTACGACGGCCGCGGCGGCGGTGGGAACGGGCCACTCTTCGATCAGGGCGAGACTCTGCAAAGACATGAGCCAGAGCCTACGGGCCCCTTCAGGGGCGCGGGGAACCGCGCGACCAGCCCCCACGTACCCGCACCTGCCCACGCACCGCTCAGAATTTCAGCCGCATCAACGGATCCGGCGTCCGGACGAACCCCATCGACTCGTACAGCGGCGCGGCCTCCGCCGAGGCGGTCAGGTCGATCTGCCCGGCCCCCTCCTCCCGGAACCACTCCACCAGCGCCTCCATGCAGGCCCGCGCGTACCCCCGCCGCCGTACCCCGGGGTCGGTCGCGACACTGAACACGTATCCGATCCGCCCGTGCGGATTCCGGGGCCGGCCGATCCGGTACTCCAGGGTCCCCGCCACGAGCGCCCCCAGCGCCCCCGCCCGCTCCGGGTGATCGACGACGAACGCCGCGAAACCCCCGTGGGGGTCGGCCAGCCGGCCCCGTACCGTGGCCAGGGACTCGGCGTGCCAGCCGGTGGACGTGTCCGCCCCGGGCATCGAGTCGATCAGCACCTGACGCAGTCGGAGCAGTTCGGCGGCGTCCTCGGGCACAGCGCGGCGTACGAGACTCATGATCGGCACGCTAGTCAGCGCGGCGCCCCGTGTCGCCGGAATTTCGGTCGCCGGGATTTCATCGGGATCCGCTTGCCTGGAGTGCACTCCAGGGTTTTAGCGTGGGGGCCATGACGGTGATGCAGACCACGGAGTCCGGGACCGACACCTGCGCCGCCCCACCGCACGCCACAAGGCGTCCGGACGGCCGGGACCAGTACACGATCAGCGAGGTCGTCGCCTTCACCGGACTGACGGCCCACACCCTGCGCTGGTACGAGCGGATCGGGCTGATGCCGCACATCGACCGCTCGCACACCGGCCAGCGCCGCTACAGCAACCGCGACCTCGACTGGCTGGAACTGGTCGGCAAGCTGCGGCTGACCGGGATGCCGGTCGCCGACATGGTGCGGTACGCGGAGATGGTGCGGGCGGGCGACGACACGTACACCGACCGCTTCGAGCTCCTGGAAGCGACGCGGCGGGATGTGCGGGCGCGGATCGCCGAGCTCCAGGACACCCTCGCCGTGCTCGACCGGAAGATCAGTTTCTATGCGGACGCCGGGCGGGCCCTGGCGTCGGAGGGGTCCCGATGACGGACAGCAGGATCGCGACGGCACGGCTCGGCACGGACGGCCCCGAGGTCGGGGTGCAGGGCCTCGGCTGCATGGGCATGAGCTTCGCGTACGGGCCGACGGACGCCGGCGAGGCGCGGGCCACGCTGGAGCGCGCGCTGGAACTGGGCGTCACGCTGTACGACACCGCCGACGCCTACGGACAGGGGGAGAACGAGCGGTTCCTGGCGCCGTTCTTCGCGGCGCACCGGGACGAGGTGGTCGTCGCGACGAAGTTCGCCATGACGATCCCGCCGGACGAGCCGACCCGGCGGATCATCCGCAACGACGGCCCGTACATCCGGCAGGCGGTCGAGGCGAGCCTCGAGCGCCTGGACGTCGACGTGATCGACCTCTACTACATGCACCGCCGTGACGTGAACGTCCCCATCGAGGAGACCGTCGGCACGATGGCCGAGCTGGTCCGCGAGGGCAAGGTCAAGCAGCTCGGCCTCAGTGAGGTGACGGGCGGCGAACTGCGGGCCGCGCAGTCGGTGCACCCGATCGCGGCCGTCCAGTCGGAGTGGTCGCTGTTCAGCCGGGACATCGAGGCCGGTGTGGTGCCGGCGGCCCGGGAGCTGGGGGTGACCCTGGTCCCGTACTCGCCGCTCGGGCGGGGTTTCCTCACGGGGGCCTTCGCGGACGCGGACAGCGACCTCACTGCCGGTGACTTCCGCCGTCATCAGCCCCGTTACACGGGGGACAACGCGGCGGCGAACGGGGCGCTGCTGGAGCCGATCCGCGGGGTCGCCGAGGTCCACGGCGCCTCCCTGGGGCAGATCGCCCTGGCGTGGGTCCAGCAGCGGGCGGCGGTCCACGGCCTCCCGGTCGTCCCGATCCCGGGCACGCGCAGCCGCGCCCGGATCGAGGAGAACACGGCGGCGACACGCATCACCCTGACCGACGGCGACCTGGCCGTCCTGGATGCCATAGCCGCCGGGGTCGCGGGCGACCGCTACGCCGACATGACGTTCGTCTCGGCGGGCCGGGAGTAGCCCCCGGGGGCCGCTCTCGTTTGCCGGGTGCGGGCGCGTCGTGGCTGGTCGCGCAGTTCCCCGCGCCCCAGGACGGGGCTGCGCCCCGACAGGGGCGCGGGGAACTGCGCGACCGGGGTCCCACCCACCTGCACCCGGCAGGTAACCTCACAGCCTCACAGCTCGGCCAGCAGCTCCGCCTTCTTCGTCGAGAACTCCTCGTCCGTGACGAGTCCCGCCGAGTGCAGCTCCCCGAGATGCCGGATCCGCTCGGCGACCTCCCCCGGCGCCCGCCGGGCCTCCACGGCCACGCCGTCGACGGCGGCCGCGGGTCCGCCCGACCGCACCGCGGCCAGCACGGCCGCCGCGAACGGCAGCGACTCGTGCACCGGCCCGTACCCCAGCCCGAAGACAACGGCCCCCGGATCCTGGTCCGCGGGCCCCGCCTGCGCGGTCTCCGTACCGCCCGCGTCACGGCGCAGCAACCGCAGATGTCCCTCGAAGAGTTCGGGCGACCGCCACTGCACCCCGCACAGGTCGGCCACGGCGAACGTCTGGTCGCCGGCCTTCCACTTCGCGGACGAGGCCCCCGTCCAGAACCACCGGAAGACCACGGACCTCCCGTCGAAGGACGCCTTCGCGTCGTACGCCTTGAACTGCAGCGGCGTCTTCGGCGCCGGCACGAGATAGCGCTCGGCCGGCCCCGCGTCCCCGGGCGCGAGCGCGGCGCGCAGTTCGTCCGCGTAGTACTCGGCGAGCGTCTCCCGCTCGGCGGGCAGCACGAGGCGGTAGGGATCGGACGCCTCCTTGAGCTGTCCCGCGGCCGCCTCCATCAGCGGGTCCGCCCCCGGTCTCGGCTCGGCGCGCAGGACGACCGTCCCGCGCTTGCCGGGCGTCAGCGTCACCGCGGCGATCGCGTCGAGCGGGATGCGCCGCTCGCCGAGCGCCTGGAACAGCTTCGGCGTGCGGATCCCCCGTGCGAAGCGGATGAGCACGGAGTCGGACCCGAACTCCCAGGCGGCATGAAATCCGGCCAGTACGTCACCCATGCGGGCCATCGTATGCGGCATGTGCCTCCTCGTCCCCTCCCTGAGCGGACCGCACTTTTCCCGTTCTCTACGCGCGTCCGGCTTCGGTCGTGCCGGACAGGCCTTTCCGGCACGCGTCGTCCTCGTGGTCCTCGTGCGCGCAGCGAACCGCGCGGTACGCGCCAATTCCGATCTCGGCGAAGTTCCGCAGGCTGTCGGTGCCCGGCTCGAAATACCCGGTGTGTCCCTTCGCCCCGCGCGCGGACAGCACCCGCGCGCCGAACTGCGAGGACATCGGATCGGCGCCGTGCCCGAGCCCGCCGAACTCCAGGTGCGGTACGTCCTCGATCCAGTCGTCCGCGTCCCGTACGGCCCACACCCGGGCCGCGGTGCGCAGCTGTGAGGCCCGCTCGACGCGCATGCCGGGGCTGCCCGCGACCGCTATGTCGGAGACCCGGGACGGCAGGGAACGCGCGGCGACCCCGCAGACCACGGATCCGTAGCTGTGGCAGTACAGCGCGACGCGCGAGCGGCCGGGCAGCGCCCGTACGAGGGCGGCGAGGCGGACCGCGCCCTCCTCGGCGCGGGTCCCGGTGGCGGCGTCCATGCCGAGACCGCTCGGGGTCGTGTAGTCGGCCCACGCGATGACGGCCGTACGCGTCCCGGGGCCCGCCTCGCGCTCCGCGCCGTACAGGGCCTTCGCCATGCCGACGGGCGCCGTGTACCTGCGCTCGGTGCGCTGGAAGGTCAGCAGGTCGGTGTCGACGCCGGGCACCACGACCGAGACCCGCCGGGCCCGCCCGAGGTCGCCGAAGACCTCCGCGACCCGGCCCGGCCCCATCGGGTC
Organism: Streptomyces sp. V3I8; assembly: GCF_030817535.1. NCBI lineage: Bacteria > Bacillati > Actinomycetota > Actinomycetes > Kitasatosporales > Streptomycetaceae > Streptomyces > Streptomyces sp. V3I8. The sequence continues at coordinate 6,016,284 of NZ_JAUSZL010000002.1, forward strand.
GAAGGCCAGGATGCGGCGCCCCTTCGCCATCAGCGCCTCGTACCGGTGCATGCGGCGGCCCGCGTCGTGCTGGCCGCCCGCGGAGAGCCTGCTGTCGCCCATGCGTGCGAGTTCGGCCCTGCGCGCCTGGCCGAGGGCGATGCGGTTGGCGCGGTAGCGCAGGCTCACCGGCGCCCCGTTCATGTTGCCGACCGCGAGCGGGTAGCGGGCGGCGAGCTCCGCCCGCCGGGGCGCGTCGAGCGAGGCGAAGAACTGGGCGAGCCGGGCCGGCGTCGTGGTGTCCGGGTCCGGCAGCCGGTGCCCGCCCAGGTGGCCGCGTTCCCATGCGGACAGGGAGGCCGCGAGGGGTGTGGTCGCCCCCCGGTGGCCGCGCACCGCGGTCCAGCCGGTGGTCCCGAGCATCACGAACACCACGGCCAGCGCGAGCAGCATGCGCCAGACGTTGAGTTGGGGGGTGGAGTCGAAGGAAGTCACTGGGAGGACACACTAGGAGAACGGGAGGGTCTCGCGTTAACCGAGTGACACGGATCACGTTTCCGTCAGGGCGATCGGGGCACGACCGTGCGTGCAGCGGGAATTACTCCGTGTTTCCGCGGGTGCCGGCGTCGGTTCCGCGGCCGTCCGCGTCGCCGCGTCCGGGACCGCCCCCGTCGTGTGTGTGCCAGTCCGTCGCCAGCGCGGGCCCCATCTGGTCCAGGTAGGACGTGGTCAGTTCGCGCATCGCGGCCACGCTGAAGTCCTCGCCGGCGCCCCACGAGCGGGCCGTCAGCCGCATCACGCCGCCGAACAGGGCCACCGCGACGCGCGGACGCGGATCGGTGTCCACGTCGACACCCTCGCGTTCCGCGATCGTCCGGGCGAGCTCCTCCTCCAGCCCCTCCTGGCGGCACAGGTGGGCCGCCAGCAGCGCGGGCGTCGACTCGATCAACTGGAAGGTCCGCATGTGCAGTTCGATCGGGACGACCGACTCGATGGCCTCCCCGACGGTGTCCCAGTTCGCCAGGACGGCCTGGCGCAGCGCCTCCAACGGGGGTTCGTGGGGCGGGCGTCGGTGCACCGCGTCGAGGAAGTGCGACTCCGTCATCTCCTGGACGGCGAAGGCGGCCTCCTCCTTGCCGGCGAAGTACCGGAAGAAGGTGCGCTGCGAGACGTCGACGGCCTCCACGATCTCGTCGACGGTGGTCCGCTCGTAACCGTTGGCCGTGAACAGCTCCAGGGCGGCCCGCACCAGCGCGTCCCGGGTGCGCTGCTTCTTGCGCTCGCGCAGCCCCGGTCGTGACGCCGTCTCCATGAGTCCTCTTCTCGTTCCTCGCGGCCACCATCATGCCCGCGGAGGGCTCCCGGTGGCTCCCGGCGGCGCGCGGGCGGCCGTCGGTCCGGCGTACCCGCACGGAAAACGGCATGTCGGGCACCGAATTGTGAATTGGTTTGTCAATTGTCAGTGGCTGTCACTAGCCTCGAACGCATGACTAGTCAGACCACCGTCGACAAGACGGGCCCGGCCGACGAGGTTCCGGCCGGCTCCGGCCCGGCCCCGGCCAAGGGCCTGCGCGGCCACCCGTGGTTCACCCTGATCACCGTGGCCATCGGCGTCATGGTGGTGGCCCTCGACGGCACCATCGTCGCCATCGCGAACCCGGCCATCCAGAAGGACCTCGGGGCCACCTTCGCCGACGTCCAGTGGATCACGAACGGCTACTTCCTCGCGCTCGCCGTCACGCTGATCACGGCCGGCAAGCTCGGCGACCGGTTCGGCCACCGCCAGACCTTCCTGATAGGCGTGACCGGTTTCGCGGCGACCTCGGGAGCCATCGGCCTCTCGGACGGGATCTCCTCCGTGATCGCCTTCCGGGTGCTCCAGGGCCTGTTCGGCGCCCTGCTGATGCCGGCCGCGCTCGGCCTGCTGCGGGCCACCTTCCCGGCCGAGAAGCTGAACATGGCGATCGGCATCTGGGGCATGGTCATCGGTGCCTCCACCGCGGGCGGCCCGATCCTCGGCGGGGTGCTCGTCGAGCACGTCAGCTGGCAGTCGGTCTTCTTCGTCAACGTGCCGGTCGGCATCATCGCCGTCGTCCTCGGAGCGGTGATCCTGACCGACCACCGCGCGGCCAATGCGCCGCGCTCCTTCGACCTGCTCGGCATCGGCCTGCTGTCCGGTGCCATGTTCTGCCTGGTCTGGGCGCTCATCAAGGCCCCGGAGTGGGGCTGGGGCGCCGCACTGACCTGGTCGTTCCTCGGTATCTCGGTCCTCGGCTTCGCCCTGTTCGCGTTCTGGGAGAACCGGGTGCGCGAGCCGCTCATCCCGCTCGCCCTCTTCCGGTCCGTGCCGCTGTCGGCCGGCGTGGTGCTGATGGTGCTGATGGCGATCGCCTTCATGGGCGGCCTGTTCTTCGTCACCTTCTACCTGCAGAACGTGCACGGGATGAGCCCGATCGACGCGGGCCTGCACCTGCTGCCGCTCACCGGCATGATGATCGTCGGCTCCCCGCTGGCCGGCGCGCTGATCGGCAGGACGGGGCCGCGCATCCCGCTCGCGGGCGGTATGGCGTGCACGGCCGTCGCGATGTTCGGCGTCTCGACTCTGGAGACGGACACCGGCAGCGGGCTCATGTCGCTCTGGTTCGCGCTGCTCGGCCTCGGTCTCGCGCCCGTCATGGTCGGCGCCACCGAGGTCATCGTGGGCAACGCCCCGATGGAGCTCTCCGGTGTCGCGGGAGGCCTCCAGCAGGCCGCCATGCAGATCGGCGGCAGCCTCGGCACGGCGGTCCTGGGCGCCGTGATGGCCTCCAAGGTGGACAACGACCTCGCGGGCAACTGGGCGGAGGCGGGGCTCCCGAAGCTCGCCCCGGAGCAGCTGGGCCAGGCCGCCGAGGCGGTCCAGGTCGGCGCCGCGCCGGTGGCGCCGGACACGCCGCCCGACATCGCGGCGAAGATCACCGACGTCGCCCACGACACGTTCATCTCCGGCATGAGTCTGGCGAGTCTCGTCGCGGCCGGCGTGGCCGTCGTCGCGATCTTCGTCGCCCTCCTCACCAAGCGCGGCGCCAACGCGGAGGCGGGCGCGGGAGTCGGTCACCTCTAGGGCCGCCGCCGCTCCATCTCCTTTATCGCCCCGCCGAGTTGTTCGGCGGGGCTTTCGCCTATCCGGGTGACACCTTTCCGTATGACTTTCATATTGCGCGGGTCGCAGGTCAGAGTGTCCTCAACTGATCTGTACGGAACGGGCAGTTCGGTTGATGGAGCGGCGTGCCGCCGGAGGGGGGCGGCACGCCGCGCAACCGACGTGCGCCCGGCGAAAGAAGTACGGGTCTGAATTGACATGACCGGGGTACCCGACTTCCGAGCCAGAACCGACCGGCACCCGGTCGGCTCAGAGGTCCAGGGAGTTGATGATGGCGGGCTTCGGCCACACCACGCGCAAACACCCTCGCTCGCGTAGCCGTACGAGGTCACGGAGCGGGCCGGACAGCGCGACACTCGGACTCATCGGAGTCATCTGCGCGGTCGCCGGTTTCTTCGTGCTGGGAATCATCCTCGGTCCGGTGGCGATCGTCTGCGGCTGGCTGGCCATGGGACGCCGCTGGAGCGGCGCCCGCGTGACACCGGCGCTGATCGCCGTGGTCCTGGGAGTGATCGACACCATCCTGGCGATCGTGTGGATCGCCGGAGCGGCGGGACCGGGCGGCATGCTGTTCTGACGAACCGGACCGCATCGGGACAACGTCCCTCGCGCCCCCTTCGGGGGACGCGGGGGACATCTTTTTGTGGACGCACCGCACGCGGACCGCGGGCCGCCGGTGGCCGGTCGCGCACCCGCGCCCCGGCAGGGGCGCGGGGAACTGCGCGCTCGGCCACGACGCGCCCGCACCCGGCGAACTGCCCGCGGCAGCCGCCTTCCAGGGGCGCGGGGAACTGCGCGCTCGGTCACGACGCGCCCGCACCCGGCGAACTGCCCGCGGCAGCCGCCTTCCAGGGGCGCGGGGAACTGCGCGACCGGTCACGACGCGCCCGCACCCGGCGAACTGCCCGCGGCAGCCGCCTTCCAGGGGCGCGGGGAACTGCGCGACCAGCTACGACGTGCCCGCACTCGGCGAACTGCCCGCGGCAGCCGCCTTCCAGGGGCGCGGGGAACTGCGCGACCAGCCCCCACGCACCCGCGCCCTACACACGACCCGAGGCCTGACCTGAGACCACGGCCGGACCACGGCCGGGCCAGGACCGGGCCACGGCCGGGCTACGGCCTAGGCATCCCCACCCGCGGCACCGGGATCCGCCGCCGCCACATCCAGCAGCTGATACCGGTCCACCGCCTGCTTCAGCACCGACCGGTCCACCTTCCCCTCACGGGCGAGCTCCGTCAGCACCCCCACCACGATCGACTGCGCGTCGATGTGGAAGAACCGCCGGGCGGCCCCACGCGTGTCGGCGAAGCCGAACCCGTCCGCGCCGAGCGACTGGTAGGTCCCCGGCACCCACCGCGAGATCTGGTCCGGCACCGACCGCATCCAGTCGGAGACGGCCACGAACGGCCCCTCGGCCCCCGACAGCTTCCGCGTCACGTAAGGAACGCGCTGCTCCTCCTCCGGGTGCAGCAGATTGTGCCGCTCCACCTCCACGGCCTCGCGCCGCAGCTCGTTCCAGGAGGTCGCCGACCACACGTCGGCCCGTACGTCCCAGTCCTCGGCGAGGATCCGCTGCGCCTCGACCGCCCACGGCACCGCGACACCCGACGCCATGATCTGCGCCGGGATCGAACCCGAAGTGCCCGCCGCGAAGCGGTGGATGCCCTTGAGGATGCCCTCGACGTCGACGTCCGCCGGCTCGGCCGGGTGCTGGATCGGCTCGTTGTAGAGGGTGAGGTAGTAGAAGACGTCCTCGCCGTGCGGGTGCTCCTCGGACGAGCCGTACATCCGCCGTAGCCCGTCCTGCACGATGTGTGCGATCTCGAACCCGTAGGCCGGGTCGTAGGCGACACAGGCCGGGTTCGTCGAGGCGAGCAGCTGCGAGTGCCCGTCGGCGTGCTGCAGCCCTTCACCGGTCAGCGTCGTGCGCCCCGCGGTCGCGCCCAGGACGAAACCGCGCGCCAACTGGTCGGCCATCTGCCAGAACTGGTCACCGGTGCGCTGGAAACCGAACATCGAGTAGAAGACGTACACCGGGATGAGCGGCTCGCCGTGCGTGGCGTACGCCGAGCCGGCCGCGATCAGGGAGGCCGTGCAGCCCGCCTCGGAGATGCCGTCGTGCAGCATCTGACCCGTCGGCGACTCCTTGTAGGCGAGGAGCAGCTCCCGGTCCACCGCCTCGTACTGCTGCCCGAGCGGGTTGTAGATCTTCGCGCTCGGGAAGAACGAGTCCATGCCGAAGGTGCGGTACTCGTCCGGCGCGATCAGCACGAACCGCTTGCCGATCTCCTTGTCCCGCATCAGGTCCTTGAGCAGCCGTACGAACGCCATGGTGGTGGCGATCGACTGCTGGCCGGAGCCCTTCTTCACACTCGCGTACGTCTTGTCCTCGGGCAGCGCCAGCGGCTTCGACCGTACGACACGCGTCGGGACGTACCCGCCGTTCGCCTTGCGGCGGTCGTGCATGTACTGGATCTCCTCCGAGTCCCGGCCCGGGTGGTAGTACGGCGGCGCGCCGGACTCCAGCTCCTGGTCGGAGATCGGCAGGTGCAGCCGGTCGCGGAAGCCCTTGAGGTCGGCGACCGTCAGCTTCTTCATCTGGTGCGTGGCGTTGCGGCCCTCGAAGTTCGGGCCGAGCGTCCAGCCCTTGACCGTCTGGGCGAGGACCACGGTCGGCTGGCCCTTGTGCGCCTTGGCCGCCGCGAAGGCCGCGTACACCTTCCGGTGGTCGTGGCCGCCGCGGCCCAGGTGCAGGATCTGGTCGTCCGTCATGTTCTCGACCATGCCGCGCAGCCGGTGGTCGCCGCCGAAGAAGTGCTCGCGGATGTATGCGCCGGTCTCGGTGGCGTACGTCTGGAACTGGCCGTCGGGCGTGGTGTTCAGCTTGTTGACGAGCACGCCGTCGCGGTCCTGCGCGAGCAGCGGGTCCCAACTGCGGTCCCAGACCAGCTTGATGACGTTCCAGCCGGCGCCCCGGAACTGCGACTCCAGCTCCTGGATGATCTTGCCGTTGCCGCGCACCGGGCCGTCGAGGCGCTGGAGGTTGCAGTTGACGACGAAGGTGAGGTTGTCCAGGCCCTCGCGCGCGGCGATGGACAACTGGCCGAGCGACTCCGGCTCGTCCATCTCGCCGTCGCCGAGGAACGCCCAGACGTGCGAAGCGGAGGTGTCCGCGACACCGCGCGCCTCCATGTAACGGTTCATCCGCGCCTGGAAGATCGCACCGAGCGGGCCGAGGCCCATCGAGACGGTCGGGAACTCCCAGAAGTCCGGCATGGACCGCGGGTGCGGGTACGACGACAGCGCGTGCGGGGCCTTCGACTTCTCCTGCCGGAAGCCGTCCAGCTGCGCCTCGTCCAGGCGGTCCAGGAGGAACGCGCGGGCGTAGATACCCGGGGAGGCGTGCCCCTGGAAGAAGATCTGGTCGCCGCCGTCGCCCTCGTCCTTGCCGCGGAAGAAGTGGTTGAAGCCCACGTCGTACAGCGAGGCGGAGGACGCGAAGGTGGCGATGTGGCCGCCGACGCCGATCCCGGGACGCTGGGCCCTGGACACCATCACGGCCGCGTTCCAGCGGGTCGCGTTGAGGATCCTGCGCTCGATCTCCTCGTTGCCGGGGAAGAACGGCTCGTCCTTGGTGGCGATGGTGTTGACGTAGTCGGTGCTGCGCATCTCGGGCACGGCCACGCGCTTCTCGCGGGCCCGCTCGATCAGCCTCAGCATGAGATAGCGGGCCCGCTCCCGGCCGCGCTGGTCCACAGCGGCGTCCAGGGAGTCGAGCCACTCCTGTGTCTCTTCGGGATCGAAGTCAGGAACCTGACTCGGAAGGCCGCCAATGATGATCGGATTACGATCGGGTCCGGAAGCCACGCTGTTCCTTCGCTCTCGGGGGCCGCTTCTTCTCAGTTTTTTCTTTGGTTCTTCTCTGGTTTCCTGGGCGTCTGCACCGTTTCCCATCGTGTACCGCGGGAACGGAAACGTCATCTCTACCGAGAGGTAATCGACACGTTCGTCCCGTTCCCCCGAGGGTGGGTCCGGCAAATCGCAACGATACGCCCGCCCCGTGACGCGTACCGCAAAGGCATTCGAGTCTCGTACCCTCGTAGGGTTCCTAAATTCACAAACAGGGCGGATCGCTGTGGTGTGTGTCACCTGAAGCTGTGATTCCCTGACTGGGGTTGCGGCGAGACCGCCTGGATCGTCACCGTTTCGGCGGTCTCGACGGCCGGGTACTTGCGCGATCCGTCCCGCCCGTGTGGACTACGGCCAATGCTTCGCGCACGCGCGTGGCTTGAACTTCCCCGAGGCCCCGGCTCAGTCCGGGCCGGGGAGGACCCCATTACCGAACATGATCAGGAGGCAACCCGTGAGCGCGACCGCGGACCACGCGGAGGAGCGGACGAGCCTGGCCGCCAGGCTGGGATTCCAGCCCGAGCAGGTGGTCCAGGAGATCGGCTTCGACGATGACGTCGACCAGGAGCTCCGCTCGGCCATTGAAGAAGTAATCGGCAGCGAGCTCATGGACGAGGAGTACGACGACGTCGCCGACGCCGTGGTGCTCTGGTTCCGAGACGACGACGGCGACCTGACGGACGCGCTGGTGGACGCCACCACGTACGTCGAAGAGGGCGGCGCCGTCCTGCTGCTGACGCCCAAGACCGGCCGAGACGGTTATGTGGAGCCCAGCGACATCGCCGAAGCCGTGACGACCGCGGGTCTGTCCCAGACCAAGGGCATCAGCGTGGGGAAGGACTGGAGCGGCACGAAGCTGGCGACGCCGAAGACGGCCGCCAAGAAGCGCTGAGGCGCAGCCGAGGCCAGGAGGCCCCCGCCGACTCCTGTCGGCGGGGGCCTCGTCCGTGGCGGACCCCGGCGGCCTCCGGTCTCCGGCCCCGGGCGTCGGCCGCCGGTGGGGCGCCGCGGGTCCGCTGTGGCCGGTCGCGCAGTTCCCCGCGCCCCTGGCGGGGCCCGCGACCCGCTTCCGGGAACGCTGCGTAGGGTGGGTGTCACCCGAACAGCCTGATCCGACGGAAGGGACGCAGGACCATGGCCACCGAGGCGATCGAGGTCGGCGACAAGGCCCCGGACTTCGAGCTCAAGGACAACCACGGCGCCACCGTGCGGCTGTCGGACTTCCGCGGCGCCAAGAACGTGGTGCTGCTCTTCTACCCCTTCGCCTTCACCGGCGTGTGCACCGGCGAACTGTGCGCGCTGCGCGACAACCTGCCGCGGTTCGCCGACCGCGACACCCAGCTCCTCGCCGTCTCGAACGACTCGATCCACACCCTGCGCGTCTTCGCCGAGCAGGAAGGTCTTGAGTACCCGCTCCTTTCGGACTTCTGGCCGCACGGCGAGGTCTCGCGCGCGTACGGCGTGTTCGCCGAGGACAAGGGCTGCGCGGTGCGTGGCACCTTCGTCATCGACAAGGAGGGCGTGGTGCGCTGGACCGTCGTCAACTCCCTGCCCGACGCACGCGACCTGGACGAGTACGTACGGGCGCTCGACGCCCTGTGAGTCCGGCGCCGACGCGGTCCGGCGGACCGGGACGCCGACACTTCGGGATTTTTCGTGCCCCAGGGCCTGCGGGGACGGGGAACCTCTCACTAGGATCGACACGTTGATCCGATACCAACGCACTACGGGGCTTCCCGCCCCCCGGACACCAATGGGAGGACTCGTGGGAGTCAGCCTCAGCAAGGGCGGCAACGTATCGCTGTCGAAGGAGGCCCCGGGCCTGACCGCGGTCATCATCGGTCTGGGGTGGGACATCCGCACCACCACCGGTACCGACTTCGACCTCGACGCCAGCGCCATCCTGACGAACGCGGACGGCAAGGTCAGCAGTGACGCCAACTTCGTGTTCTTCAACAACCTGAAGAGCCCCGACGGCTCCGTCGAGCACACCGGCGACAACACCACCGGTGAGGGCGAGGGCGACGACGAGCAGATCAAGGTCGACCTCGCCGGGGTCCCGGCCGACATCGAGAAGATCGTCTTCCCGGTCTCGATCTACGACGCCGAGAACCGCCAGCAGTCGTTCGGCCAGGTGCGCAACGCGTTCATCCGCGTGGTGAACCAGGCCGGCGGGGCGGAGATCGCCCGGTACGACCTCTCCGAGGACGCCTCGACGGAGACCGCCATGGTCTTCGGCGAGCTGTACCGCCACGGCGCGGAGTGGAAGTTCCGCGCCATCGGCCAGGGGTACGCGTCGGGCCTGCGCGGCATCGCGCAGGACTTCGGCGTCAACGTCTGAGCCGTTTCGCCCGTCCGGGGCCGGGCCCGTCGTGTCGGGACCGGCCCCGACCGGCACCATCCCTCCCGTCCGGCGCCGCACACTCCCAGTGCGGCGCCGGACGTGGTAGTGCCACGCATGAACCAACGGCTTGACCGGAGAGGACCAGGAACATGGGCGTCACGCTCGCCAAGGGGGGCAATGTCTCCCTCTCCAAGGCCGCACCGAACCTCACGCAGGTGATGATCGGGCTCGGCTGGGACGCGCGCTCCACCACCGGAGCCCCCTTCGACCTCGATGCCAGCGCGCTGCTGTGCAACTCGGGGCGGGTGCTCGGCGACGAGTGGTTCATCTTCTACAACCAGCTCAAGAGCCCGGACGGCTCGGTCGAGCACACCGGCGACAACCTTACCGGTGAGGGCGACGGCGACGATGAGTCCATCCTCATCGACCTCTCCAAGGTGCCCGCGAACGTGGAGAAGATCGTCTTCCCGGTCTCCATCCACGACGCCGACAACCGCGGCCAGACCTTCGGCCAGGTGAGCAACGCCTTCATCCGGGTCGTCAACCAGGCCGACGGCCAGGAGCTCGCCCGCTACGACCTCTCCGAGGACGCCTCCACCGAAACCGCGATGATCTTCGGCGAGGTCTACCGCTACAACGGCGAGTGGAAGTTCCGCGCGGTGGGCCAGGGCTACGCGTCCGGGCTGCGCGGCATCGCCCTGGACTTCGGGGTCAACGTTTCGTAAAGCCGGGAAGGCGCGGGCATCCCATGGTTCCGTACCCGCTGGACCTGCGGATCTCCGGGGGATCGGCCCCGGCCCTCTCCTGCGGGGGGTCGGCCCTCTAGACTTCGGGGTCAACGTTTCGTAAAGCCGGGTACGGCGGGGGGAAACCCCCTCCGGACTTCGTCCGGGGGTAGCCCCCCAACCTCACGATTGGGTAGCCAGTGGTTCTGAAAACCTTCGGCTGGTCGTTCGCGGTCACCGCGCTCGGCCTGGTCGCAGCGGTGCTGATCGGCGGATGGACCGCCTTCGGGATCGTGCTGATCCTGTCCATCCTCGAGATCTCGCTGTCCTTCGACAACGCGGTGGTCAACGCCGGCATCCTGAAGAAGATGAGTGCCTTCTGGCAGAAGATCTTCCTCACCGTCGGCATCCTCATCGCCGTCTTCGGGATGCGGCTCGTCTTCCCCGTCGTGATCGTCGCGATCAGTGCCTCGCTCGGCCCCATCGAGGCCGTCGACCTCGCCCTGAACGACGCCGACCGCTACCAGGAACTGGTGACCGACGCCCACCCGTCGATCGCCGCCTTCGGTGGCATGTTCCTGCTGATGATCTTCCTCGACTTCATCTTCGAGGACCGCGACATCAAGTGGCTCGGCTGGCTGGAGCGCCCGCTCGCCAAGCTCGGCAAGGTCGACATGCTGTCGGCGTGCATCGCGCTGATCATCCTGCTCGTCACCGCACTGTTCCTGGCCCCGCACGCCCACCTGCACGCGGGATCCGCCGACAAGACCGAGACGGTGCTGCTCTCCGGCGTCGCCGGCCTCATCACGTACCTGGTCGTCGGCGGGCTCTCCGGCTTCTTCGAGAACCGGCTGGAGGAGGCGGAGGAGCGCGAGCACGAGGCCGAGGAGGAGGCCAGGGCCAAGGGCAAGCAGATCTCCGCGGGAGCCCTCGTCGGCAAGGCCGCGTTCTTCATGTTCCTCTACCTCGAGGTCCTGGACGCGTCCTTCTCCTTCGACGGCGTGATCGGCGCCTTCGCCATCACCAACGACATCGTCCTGATGGCGCTGGGCCTCGGCATCGGCGCGATGTACGTCCGTTCGCTGACCGTCTACCTGGTCCGCCAGGGCACCCTCGACGACTACGTCTACCTGGAGCACGGCGCCCACTACGCCATCGGCGCCCTGGCCGCGATCCTTCTCGTCACCATCCGGTTCGAGGTCAACGAGATCGTCACCGGCCTCATCGGGGTCGTCCTGATCGCCTGGTCCTTCTGGTCCTCCGTCCGCCGCAACAAGGCGCTGGAGGCCGCGGGGGGAAAGGCTGACCCCTCGGACGACAAGACAGAGGTCTCGTCCGGGGTGTGACACCGGTCAGGTTGAGGAACGCTCTGTGAGGGCGGCCGCCGAGGAGTCCTCGGCGGCCGCCCCGGCGTATGGGGCCCCGATCCGTGTCGGGGCCGACGAAGAAGCGTGGGGGCGGGAATGAAGTTCTGGGAGAACCTGTGGCGCGGCCGGTCGACGCCGTTCGACTCGGGCAGCGCGTCGACCAACGCCATCGAGCTGACCAAACGCAACCAGACGATCTCACTCACCAAGCAGGGCGCGGCCACCGGCAACCTCCGCATCAACCTGTCCTGGCGGATGCGGACCTCCGACATCGGCGGACCGCAGCGGGGCAGCCTGCTGCGGCACCCCTTCAAGGCACTGAAGCCGGAAGTGGTGCAGGCGCACACCCAGTCCATGGTCAACGTCGACCTCGACCTGGGCTGCATGTACGAACTGGCCGACGGCACCAAGGGGGTCGTCCAGCCGCTCGGCGGTTTCCTGGGGGACCTCAACGGCGCGCCGTACGTGAAGCTCAGCGGCGACGACCGCTTCGGCTCCGGTTCGGGCGAGACGATCTTCGTCAACCTCGACCACCGCGAGCAGATAAAGCGGTTGCTGGTCTTCGTCTACATCTACGACCAGACGCCCGCGTTCGACCGTACGCACGCCATCGTGACGCTGTACCCGAGCAACGGGCCCCGGATCGAGATCGGGCTCGACGAGCGGCATTCGCAGGCGCGGTCCTGCGCGGTGGTCATGATCGAGAACGTGAAGAACGAACTGGTGGTGCGGCGCGAGGTGAAGTTCGTCTACGGCTTCCAGGCGGAGCTGGACCGGTTCTACGGCTGGGGCCTGCAGTGGGGCCGGGGCTACAAGACCAAGGCCTAGCGCCGCGGCACCAGCGTCCCCGGCGGGCGCGGAGCTCCCTCAGCGGCCGATGAACTGGGGGCCCTGGGGCGGGAGGCGGAAGTCCGGGTCCGGGGCAGGGGCCGGACCCACCGGCTGCGGGTAGCCGTAGCCGGACTGCGAGGGCCGGGGCGGGGCCGACTGCGGATAGCCGTAGGCAGGTGCGCCGGTGGGCTGCGGATAGCCGTACGCGGGCTGCGTGGCCGGCGGCTGCTGCCGCGTCGGCTCCGGGCCCGGCGCGGCCGGGGGATATCCGTACGCCGGCTGCACGGGCTGCTGGGGCACCTGCGTGGGCGCCTCGGGCGGCAGCGGCTGGGCCCCGCCCCGCCCGGTGGATGCCGAACCCTCCTCGGTCCCGGATTCGTCCACCGAGATCCCGAAGTCGGACGCCAGGCCCTCCAGGCCGTTGGAATACCCCTCGCCGAGGGCCCGGAACTTCCAGCCCTCACCCCGCCGGTACAGTTCACCGCAGATGAGCGCGGTCTCCTCACCGGTCTCCGGCTTGATGTCGAAGTACGCCAGCGGCTCCGCGTCCGCGACCGTGGCGTCGAACAGCAGGATCCGCAGCGCCTGTACCCGGTCGAAGGTGACGCCGTCGGCGGAGGCGACCAGCAGGATCCGCCCCACGGCGTCGTCGACACCCGCCAGATCCGACTGGATCGTGTCGGTGAGCCCTTCGGCGAGACCGTCGTTCACGCGCTTGTTGCCCAGCCGCCAGACCTTGCCCGACGGATGCCGGGGCTGGTTGTAGAAGACGAAGTCCTCGTCGGACCTGACCCGGCCGTCGGGGCCGAGGAGCAGGGCGGAGGCGTCCACGTTCGGGAGGCCCCGCCCGGGCGTCCAGCGCAGCACGGCGCGCACCGCCGTGGCGTCCAGCGGGACGTTCGACCCCTTCAGCATGGCGTGCGTCATGCGGTCATCCTGCCTTCTCGGTCCTGGCCACGACAACGCGGGGGTGGGTGCCCGTTCGGCTTGTTGTGCGAACGGGCGGGCACAATGGTGTTTGTCTGCGTTACCTGAACTTCATGCCCGATGGGAACCCTTGACACGGATCTCTACGTACTATTACCGGCCACATATCGTCAGGCCGCACAGCCGCCCCGGGGGTAACTCATGCGTCATTTCGGGCATCTCGCCCCTGAGGTGCGGCAGCGCCTCTTCTTCCAGGAGCCGTGCGCATTCACCGCGGACTCCGCGCCCCGGGTGCTCGCCGCCGCCCTCGGAGCGACCCTCTACAGCCCCGCGACCAGGCAGAAGATGGCCGACGACATCGTGAAGCAGGCCGGCCGCGGGGTCGTCTCGATGGTCCTGTGCCTGGAGGACTCGATCGGCGACGAGGACGTCACCGGCGCCGAGGAGAACCTCGTCCGGCAGTTCGCGGATCTGGCCGAACGCCGCCCCGTGGCCGATCTGCCCCTGCTCTTCATCCGGGTCAGAACGCCGGAGCAGATCCCCGACCTCGCCCACCGTCTCGGCGCTTCCGTGCGGCTCCTGTCCGGATTCGTACTGCCGAAGTTCACCGAGGAGCGGGGGGTGCCGTTCCTGGAGGCGCTCACCGAGACCGAGGGGGCGAGCGGACGGCGGCTCTTCGCCATGCCCGTCCTCGAATCGCCCGAACTGCTGTACCGCGAGTCGAGGGCCGAGACCCTCGCCGGGATCTTCCGCGCCGTCGACAAGTACCGCGACCGCGTGCTCGCGCTGCGGCTCGGCGTCACCGACTTCTGCTCGGCGTACGGACTGCGCCGGGCGCCCGACATGACCGCGTACGACGTCCAGATAGTGGCCTCCGTGATAGCCGACGTGGTGAACGTCCTCGGACGGGCCGACGGCACCGGATTCACCGTGACCGGACCCGTGTGGGAGTACTTCCGCGTCCAGGAGCGCATGTTCAAGCCGCAGCTGCGCAGCAGCCCCTTCAACCCCGAGGCCCAGGGCCTGCGCGCCGCCCTGATCGAGCACGACATGGACGGGCTGCTGCGGGAGATCGCCCTCGACCGGGCCAACGGACTGCAGGGCAAGACCTGCATCCACCCCTCGCACGTACTGCCCGTGCACGCCCTGTCGGTGGTCAGCCACGAGGAGTTCAGCGACGCCCAGGACATCCTGCGGCCCGAGCGGGGCGGCGGGGGCGTCCTGCGGTCCGCGTACACGAACAAGATGAACGAGGTGAAGCCGCACCGCGCCTGGGCGGAGCGCACCCTCCAGCGCGCCGAGGTCTTCGGCGTCACCAACGAGGACATCGGCTTCGTGGAGCTGCTGGCCGCCGGGATCCCCGGCTGACACACTTCCCCGGCCGACACCCACTTGTCCGGCAGGTACACACCTGCACCCGCCGCACACCTGTGCCCGGCACCCATCCCCGGCTCGGCTGACACACAAGGAATCCATGAACAAGGTCGTGAACGACGGGTCCGGCGTCTGGTCCGCGACGGGTTTCCGTCCCGGCACCGGGGCGCCGGCCCGGACCGGAGCGCGGGGCGGCCCGGCGGACGGCGCGTCCGCGGGCGAGGTCTGGTCCGGGAGCTGGGTCGCCGCGCGGCTCGGCGTCGAACTCGTCGGGGACGAGGGGCTCGGGGAACTGCTGGGGCTCGCGCTGCGGCGCAACCCCAAGCGCGCGCACCTGCTCGTGTCGAACGTGCTCGGCAAGCACGTACCGCAGTCGCCCGCCGTCGTGTACGGGTACGGGTTCGCGCTCGGCCTGCGCGTGCGCGCCCTGCTCGGCGAGGAGGCGGCGGGCCGGGCCGTCGTCCTCGGATACGCCGAGACGGCCACCGGGCTCGGCCACTCGGTCGCGGACGGCGTGGGCCTCGCCCCCTGCCTCCACTCGACCCGGCGCCCGGTCGAGGGCGTCGCGACCGCGGGCGGCTTCGAGGAGTCCCACTCGCACGCCACCTCGCACCTGCTGCTCCCGGAGGACCCCGGCCTGCTGGCCACCGACGGCCCGCTCGTCCTCGTCGACGACGAGTTCTCCACCGGCAACACGATCCTCAACACCATCCGTGACCTGCACGAACGCTATCCGCGCGACCGGTACGTCATCGTCGCCCTGGTCGACATGCGCTCGGCCGCCGACCTCGGCCGGCTGGCGGACTTCGCCCGCGAGATCGACGCGACCGTGGACCTCGTGACGGCCGCCTCCGGCACGGTACGGCTGCCCGAGGGCGTACTGGAGAAGGGGCAGGCACTGGTCGCCGAGCACGAGCGGGCCGCCGAGGGCGAACGGGCCGCCGGGCTTGCGGCAGTCGCCGCGGACGGGACAGCCGCCGGGCTCACGGAAGCCGCCGGGGGCGGGACAGCCGCCGGGCTCGCGGCAGTCGCCGCGGACGGGACAGCCGCCGGGCTCGCGGCAGTCGCCGCGGACGGGACAGCCGCCGGGCTCGCGGCAGTCGCCGCGGACGGGACAGCCACCGGGCTTGCGGCAGTCGCCGGGGGCGGGACAGCCACCGGGGGCGGGACAGCTGCCGGGGGCGGGGGAACGGCCGAGGACGGGGCAGCGGCCGTCGCCCCCGCACCGCTTCCGGAGCCCGGCACGATCGTCCGGGTGGACCTCGGCTGGCCGCAGGGTCTCGCCGACGGCGGCCGGCACGGCTTCACGCCGGAGCACCGCACCCGTCTGGAGGCCGCGCTGCCCGCCATGGCGGCCCGAATATCCGCGGCGCTCCCGCCCTCCGCCCGCCGCGGCCGCGTCCTCGTACTCGGCTTCGAGGAGCTGATGTACGCGCCGCTGCGGCTCGGGGTCGCGCTGGAGAAACTGACCGACGCCGAGGTCCGCTGCTCCACGACCACCCGCTCACCCGTCCTGGCCGTCGACGACCCCGGCTACGCGATCCGCACCCGGCTGGTCTTCCCGGCCCATGACGACCCGGCCGACGGCCCCGGCGAGCGGTACGCCTACAACGTGGCCGGCGCCGGCTTCGACGCGGTCGTCGCCGTGGTCGACTCCGTCGCCGACACCCCCGAACTGCACGCACCCGGCGGCCTGCTGGCGCAGCTCGCCGCCCACACGCGGAGCGTGCTGCTCGCCGTCGTCCCCTCGTATGTACCCGCCACACCCACGACACTCGCTACACCCGCCGTACCTGCTGAAAGGCCTTTGATGCTGCCCGAGCCCCTCCGTGGCCCCGACTTCTCCTCGTACGCGCCGGACGAGGTCGGCTGGCTGCTGCAGGACCTCTCGGACACCCGGCTGGAGGCACCGACCGAGGAACGCGAGGAGGCCATCCAGGCCGGCGGCGCCCACTACGCCGAGTCGCTGCCGGTGGAGTACCAGCCGAGCCCGCAGTACCAGGAGCTGTTCCGCAGCGCGCTCGCCGATTCGGCGGCCCGTATCGCACTGGCCGTGGGAGCGGTCACCGAGACCGTGCTGGCGGAGCGCTCACCGCGTCCCGTGCTCGTCTCTCTGGCCCGCGCCGGCACCCCCGTCGGCGTCCTGATGCGGCGCTGGGCCCGGCACCGCCACGGCCTCGACCTGCCGCACTACGCCGTCTCCATCGTGCGGGGCCGCGGCATCGACGCCAACGCGCTGCGCTGGCTGGCCGCCCACCACGACCCGGCCGACGTCGTCTTCGTGGACGGCTGGACCGGCAAGGGGGCCATCACCCGCGAACTGGCTCAGGCCCTGCGGGAGTTCGAGGCATCCGACGGCGTCGGCGGCTTCGACCCGGAGATAGCGGTCCTCGCCGACCCCGGTTCCTGCGTGCGCACGTACGGCACCCGCGAGGACTTCCTCATCCCGTCCGCCTGCCTCAACTCCACCGTCTCCGGGCTCATTTCGCGTACGGTGCTCCGCGCCGACCTGGTGGGGGAGCACGATTACCACGGGGCGAAGTTCTACCGCGAACTCGCCGACGTGGACGTCTCCGTCGAGTTCCTGGACGCGATCTCCGCCCGCTTCGACGAGGTCGGCGACGCGGTGGACGACCGGGTCAAGGAACTGCTCTCCACCGACCGCACCCCGACCTGGGAGGGCTGGGCGGCGGTCGAGCGGATCAGCGACGAGTACGGCATCCACGACGTCAACCTGGTGAAGCCGGGCGTCGGCGAGGCGACCCGGGTGCTGCTGCGCCGCGTCCCCTGGAAGATCCTCGCCCGCGCCGGGGCGGGCGCCGACCTCGACCACGTACGCCTGCTCGCCGAACAGCGCGGCGTACCCGTCGAGGAGGTCGCCGACCTCCCGTACACCTGCGTCGGGCTGATCCACCCCAAGTACACGCGCGGCGCGACCGGCGCCGACGGCCGGGCGGTGACGGTCTGATGCCGGATCCCGCCCCCGCCTCCGCCTCCGCCTCCGCCCCCGTCCCGATCCCCGCCTCCGCTCCCCGGGTGCTGGTCGCCAGCGACCTCGACCGGACGCTCATCTACTCCGCCAACGCACTCGCGCTGACCGGGCCCGACGCCGAGGCGCCCCGGCTGCTGTGCGTCGAGGTGTACGGGAGCAAGCCGCTGTCGTACGTCACCGAGACCGCGGCCGGGCTGCTCACCGAGCTGGGCGGGGTGGCGGACTTCGTCCCGACCACGACCCGTACCCGCGAGCAGTACCATCGCATCCGGCTCCCCGGCCCCGCCTCGCGGTACGCCATCTGCGCCAACGGCGGGCACCTCCTCGTCGACGGCGTCTCCGACCCCGACTGGCACGCCGGGGTGACCGAACGGCTGGCCCGCGAGTGCGCCCCGCTGGACGAGGTGCGCACGCACATGGCGGCCGTCGCGGACCCGGCCTGGGTACGCAAGCAGCGGGTCGCCGAGGACCTCTTCGTGTACTTCGTCGTCGAGCGGGACCTGCTCCCCGGCGAGTGGGTGAAGGAACTGGCCGTGTGGGCGGAGCAGCGCGGCTGGACCGTCTCCGTCCAGGGCCGCAAGATCTACGCCGTGCCGAAGCCGCTCACCAAGAGCGCCGCCATGCGTGAGGTCGCCCGCCGCACGGGTGCGACGCTCACCCTCGCGGCGGGCGACTCCCTTCTCGACGCCGACCTGCTGCTGGCCGCGGACCGCGGCTGGCGCCCGGGCCACGGCGAACTGGCCGAGGCGGGATGGACGGCCCAGGGGATCACCGCGCTCCCGGAACGGGGCGTGATCGCGGGCGAGCGGATCCTGCGGGAGTTCCTGGACGGGGTTCGGGTCCGGGTGCAGGCGCGGTAGGGCGTGGCGGGTCTTGAGGGCGGGGCGACCGGCGGGCGGTGATCAGCCGCGGGGAGGGCGCCGGTCGCCGCCGGGGCCGGATCCGGTGCCGGTTCCGGCACCGGTGGACTCGGGCACGGTTTCGGAACGGTCGCCCGACCCCGGCTCTGCCCCAGCCCTCGTCCCTGACTTCTCCTCCCCTCGCCGTCGGCCGCCGCGACCCGGCCTGGACAGTCGTACGCCGACGAAGACCAGCAGGGCGAGCGCCGCGACGACCAGGACGACCTTCGAGTACGCGGTCACGTAGGTGGTGACGTCGGCCCAGTTCTCGCCGAGCAGGTAGCCGGCGAGGACGAAGACGGTGTTCCAGATGGCGCTGCCCAGCGTGGTCAGACCGAGGAAGACGGGCAGGGGCATCCGTTCGACGCCCGCGGGCACCGAGATCAGGCTCCGGAAGATGGGGATCATCCGTCCGAAGAACACGGCCTTGGTGCCGTGCCGGGAGAACCACGCCTCCGTCTTCTCGATGTCCGACACCTTGACCAGCGGCAACCGCGCCGCGACGGCCACCGTACGGTCGCGGCCGAGCAGCGCCCCCACGCCGTACAGCGCGAGCGCGCCGATGACCGAACCGGCGGTCGTCCACAGCAGCGCGGCGTACAGGTTCATCTGCCCGGTGCTCGCCGCGAATCCCGCCAGCGGCAGGATCACCTCGCTCGGCAGGGGTGGGAAGAGGTTCTCCAGGGCGATGGCGATGCCCGCGCCCGGGGCGCCGAGCGTGTCCATCAGGCCGTTGATCCACTGCGGTGCGCTGGTGTCGGTCACCCGCCCGACGCTAGAGAACCGAAGCTGAAGCCAGACTGAAGCCGGGCCTGGGCCCGGGTTCGGGCTCAGGCCCGGGCTTGAACTTGGGCCTGCGCGCGGAGATCAGCTGCAGCAGCCCCCGCCGCAGCAGCCACCCCCGCCTCCGCCCCCACCGCCGGAGCGGGGCGCGGCCGCGGACGACGCGGCGGAGCCGCCGACCGCCACCGCCGACAGCAGCTTCACCGTGTCGTCATGACCGGCGGGGCAGGCCGCGGGTGCGGACGACTCGGCCATCGGACGGCTCTTCTCGAAGGTGTCTCCGCAGGTGCGGCAGCGGTACTCATAGCGAGGCATGCGCTCAGGTTAGCGGGCTGAACGGTCCTCTCCCAGATGCGCCGGGGCGGAACGGGTGCCCTGAGCCCGGGCCTTCGCGCGCAGCTCGGCCCCCGCCTTCGCGCGCTGCTCGTAGGCGGACTGTTCCGGGTGGCGGGAGCGCCAGTACGGGTTGTCGTGCGGCAGGGCCGAGCCGACCCGTCCGTACATCCCGAAGAACATCAGCAGTACGCCGACCACGAAGCTGAACAACACGTTCGGGATGCGGAAGGCGAGGAAGTTGAGGTCGGTGTCGAGCAGGGCGAGGTTCACGAAGCCGCTGAGGATGAACAGGACCCCGAGGATCATGTTGATGGTCGAGGCGACGTTGCCGCCGATCACCATGCCGGCCAGGAGCAGCAGCCCGACGCAGAGGGAGAGCACGCTGAGCGCGCCGTTGGTGCTGAGTCCGGTGACGGTGTCACCGCCGGTGTCGAAGAAGCCGACCTTGTCGATCAGACCCAGAATGCCGAAGACGAGCAGCACGAGCCCCATGAGCCCGGCGCCGATCCGGTAGAACCGGCTGAGACGGTGGTCGACCGGCAGGTGCTCGTCGAGCTTGATCCGCTGCCGCTTGGACGTCGTACGCAGGGCATGCGTGACATGCGAGGCCATGACCGCCTCCTTGGGTACGGGCTCGGGTGCGAGCGGAGGGCGTCCGCACTCCCAGCATCCGCCCGGGAAGACGGTCCCGCCAGCGCCGACCAGGAGGAATCACCGGTTTCGCCGGTTTCGTCAGCTCCGCCGGTTCCGCCGGCCGGTTTCCGGCAGGGCGAGCCGAATCCCGTACGTGACAGGGGTCCTGCCGGCCCCCTGTCTGAAGGGGGCCCTGGCAGCACCGGGCGCAAGGACGGACGGTGGTTCAGGGCCCGGCGAGCGGCGCTCCCCGAAACCCCGGAAGCTCGAAGAGGCACGGCGCATGCCGACCCCGCTCCGAGAACAAGAGCTGGACGAAGAAGGAACAGAACACACATGACACCGCAGACTGCCCCCACCCCTCCCCCCACCCGCAACCTCACCCTCATCACCGGCGCGTCGTCGGGAATCGGCAGGGCGTTCGCGGAACGCCTGTCGAAGGACGGCCACGACCTGATCCTGGTCGCGCGCCGGCGGGAACGGCTCGAAGAGCTCGCGGCCACGCTGCCCACCGAGGTGGAGGTCGTCACCGCCGACCTGTCCACGGACGAGGGCATCGACGCGGTGGCCGAGCTGTGCGCGAACCGCCCGCTGAAGACGCTCGTGAACAACGCCGGCGTCGCGCACTACATGCCGCTGGACCAGCTCCCCGCCGCGAAGGCGCGCGAACTGGTGAACGTCAAGGTCGCCGCACCGACCCTGCTGACCCGCGCGGCCCTGCCCGGCATGCTCGCGCGCGACAAGGGCACGATCGTGAACGTCGCAGGCATGCTCGCCTTCTCGGGCCCCGCGACACAGAAGGCGGGCCGCGCGGTGTACGCGGGCAGCCTGGCCCACACGGTCACGATGACGCAGACCCTGCACGCCGAGCTGGAGGGAACGGCCGTGACGGCACACGTCGTCTGCCCCGGCGTGGTGGCCACGGAGTTCCACGAGGTCCAGGGAATGGACCTGTCGGCCATCCCCCGCATGTCGGCGGACGACGTCGTAACGGCGGCCCTGGCGGGCATCGAACTCGGCGAGGTCGTCATCGCCCCGGGCGTCGAGGACCGCACCGTCCTCGAATCGGCGTTCACCGCGACCCTGACCGCGTTCGAATCCCAGGCCCCCCATCTGGCATCCCGTTACCACCAGACCTGAAGCACACCGGCACCCTCGCGCCCCTGCACCCAAAAGGCCCTAGGCCGTGTGTCGAAAGTGGATCTTGGGCTGTGGATGATCACGGTTCATGGGTCGGGGAGATCTCACGGACGAGCAGTGGGCGGTGCTGGAGCCGTTGTTGCCGAAGGGTGCGAAGGCGGGCCGACCGCCCGTCTGGTCTCGGCGGCGGCTCATCGACGGCATACGGTTCCGGGTGCGGACCGGTGTGCCGTGGCGGGACGTCCCCGTTGAGTGCGGACCGTGGAACCGGGTCTACGATCTGTTCCGCAGGTGGCAGCGGAACGGCACCTGGCACCGGATCCTCACCCGGCTCCAGTCCCTGGCCGACGCGAAGGGTGCGATCGTGTGGGACCTGGGCGTCGACTCCACGGTGTGCCGCGCCCCTCAGCACGCGGCCGGGGCCCGGAAACGGGGTGACCTGCAGAAGGAACCACCAGGCGGCGTCTTCACCGAGCCCCGTGATCACCGGCTGGGACGGTCGCGCGGTGGGTTCACCACCAAGCTCCACCTGGCCGTCGAGCAGGGTCAAAAGCCCATGGCGATCGTGATCACGGCAGGACAACGCGGGGACTCGCCGCAGTTCGAACCGGTCCTGGAGAAGGTCCGCATGCCCCGCATCGGGCCAGGCCGGCCATGCGTCCGCCCCAACCGCGTGCGGGCCGACAAGGCCTATGCCTCCCCCCCCCCAAAAAAACCGAGCCTACCTGCGCCGCCGGAAGATCCGCTGCACCATCCCGGATAAGGCAGACCAGGCACGCAACCGCCAAAAGCTCGGCTCCCGCGGTGGCCGGCCACCGCATTTCGACCTGGTCGACTACCGCGAGCGTCATGCGGTGGAGTGCGGGATCAACCGCCTCAAGAGACACCGCGCTGTCGCCACGCGCTACGACAAGCTCGCCGTCCGCTTCGAGGCGACCGTCCTCGTCGCTGCCATCAGTGAGTGGCTGTGACCCTTGGCCGTCACGCGGTGGGATCCACGTTCCACGCCGCGGGCAGATCGCTGCCGCAGAAGACGCAGAAGAAGTCATCTTCGCGCACGATGTTGTGCTCCTGGCAGTCAGGGCACCGCCGGAATACCACCTCGTGGGTGAAGCTGCAGGGCCGCCGGAGCCCTACAGTGTCCAGGGCACGAGCAACCTCTGCCCAGGAGTCGATGTCCGGACAGTACCCGGTGGACTGGTTGCTGATCTCGCTCACGGTCCACCGGTCTGCCTCGCGCATAAAGCTGATCTCGCCGGAACTCAGAACCATGCCTCCGCCGGCACAGGCCACATGCTCGCTTCGCCGCGGCGCCAGCCGAAGCACACCGTCCGTGCCGACGACGAAGGTGAACGGTTCAGCCCGCTCCGCTGCCGATTGCTCCATGATCCAGCCACCGAAGTCAGCTGCCGAGCCGATCCGACGCCCGCCGTCACCCGACCGGACCGCAGCCTTCAGCTCGATCGGTCCGACATATCGATAACTCCGCCCCCGCCCACTCACCTCAGCCAACCTAGATCACTTCCGACACACGCCCTAGTGTCCGCACCATGTGGGCTCAAGAGATCGTGGCCGGCCGACCGGCTTGGCGGCACACCCCTTCCGGAGTGGTCTTCCGGGCTGTGCCTGGTGGGACGTTCCGGATGGGCCTGTCCGACGCGGAACTGGACGCGGTTCGTGCCGTTGAGCGGGCCGACGGCGCCGATGACGACCTTGAAGCGTTCTTCGCCGGTGCGGTCCAGGCCCGGCCTGTGCGGGAAGTGCGGGTCGAGCCGTTCCTGATAGCCCGGCATCTGCTCACGGTGACGCAAGTACGGCACTGGCTGCCTGAGTACGAGGACAGCTTCGCCGACTCGGATTCGAGCACGGCCCGGCTCGAGGACGACTTGGACGACCTGCTTGGGACGTTGCCCTTCCGACTGTCCAGCGAGGCGGAGTGGGAGTACGCGGCCCGGGCGGGTACAACCACTCTGACCTTCCGAGGGGAGGGGAGGCCGGACGAGGACCAGGTGCTCGACTACTTCGCTGATGAAGAAAGCACTGCCGTGGCTGAGAAGGCCTTCGGGCTGGCGGCGATGGGGTCGGCCAACGAAATCTGCGCCGACGTATGGATCCCGCATTTCAAGGACGCGCCGGTGAATGCGCGCCCTCGCACCGGGGACGGACCGCGGGTGGTGCGCGGAGGAGCCGGCGACCTCTCTCCGTGGCAGGGCTGCGACGAGTGGCTGCTGTTGCTCTCCGCCACCCGCTACGAGTTCCAGGACTTCACCGCGGTCCGGCCGGTCGCTCCCGTGCCAACCAGTCAGGGACATGCCGGGCACGGAGACAACACCTAGACAAGACGCGCGCCCTGGGAGTTCTGGCACAGCGACAGGCCCCCTGCCGACGGAAGAACCGCGGACAGGGGCCTGCGGACGCGGGCTTACTTCTTCTTGCCCTGGGTCTTGCCGGGGATATCGGTGAGCCGGTTTTTTGCCGGTCCGGGGCGGTGGACTCGCGCGTCTGGTGGTCGCCGTTGGTCGTCATTGGCCACTGTTGAGCAGCCTCGGACGGCCCAGGGACGGCCCAGGATCCCGCTCATCGGCCCGCCTCGGAGGCGGTGCCGTTGGCTGATGTGGCTTTCTGGTGTGACCGCATTGCGGTTCGCAGAGCTTCGAGTTCGGTTCGGGGGAACGGCCGGCCCCATTTAGACTCGTAGGCTTCTTCGCCCTGCTTGTAGTCGATTCGGTCGAAGGCCCGGACGGCTGACCGTGCGAGTGCCGTAACGGTGTGGCGGCCTGACCAGAGAACTACCCCTGAGCTGTCCGGAGCTTGGGCGTCGTCAGCCAGGACCAGGCGGATATTGACCACGGATCCGTCTCTGCGGAAGAACCACCGGTAGACCTGTGGTTCTCCCTCCGACTCGGCGCGTGTGTCCTCGTCACCGAGGACGAGCCGGGCAACGGCGTAAAGAAACGCCTCGGGCGCGTCAGTGATGTAGGAAGCAATGGCCTCTGCCTCACCATGATCATCAGCCACTTTGACGCTCGCCCAGCCGTGACTGCCCAATGTCCATGTGATCGCTAGAGACAAAATCTCCCCCTCTTCCGGGGGGCCTTGGGGCAAGGCCCGAGTGCGCATGACTGCCGGTGCTCCGGTGGTGATCGATGCGTCTGGACTGTTCCTCGTCGGTTACCGGAAGGCCTGGTTCTTCCCGTTCCCGGATGAGTAATCTTCCGTCGTCTGCCTGCGCCGAACGGTGATCAGGGGGCGGGGAGGGCGAGGTGGGGTCTATGGACGCGCTCAAACGTGCTGTCCTGAGGTTTGAGCGGACGCTTGGTAGTGGTCAACCTCCATCGCGGTTCGAGCTATGGGCGATCCGGCATCCGCTGGTATGCGCCATGGGCGTCGCAATGCTTGTCGGGATGTCAGTTGGCTGGGCCCTTTCGGCTTTCACTGATCCGACCTACCGCCTTGACTCCGCCCTCCTAGGGTTGGGCATAGGGACGTTCATATGGCTCTGCTTGCGCATCCAGCGATGGGTCAATGCGCAGAACGCCCCCGCTGGTTATGACACGCCCCCTCGCGTTCCGGGCTCCTGACTGCACCTCAGCCCACCACTCTCCTCAGCTCCCATCCCGTCCGCCGTCGACCCACGCCCGCTCGGCTCTGCCTGGTCGGCGGTGGTCGGGGTGGGAGCACCCCGCGCACGCCCCACTCGGCCGGCACTCGCGAACGGCGCCCCCTCCATCCCGGAGTCGGAGCGCCCCCGCCGGAGGCACGTCTGTAACTGCGGCTGCGTTCGTGCGGTGATCGCCACTCATCAGACCGGCTATCTACCCGTGGGCGCGCGCCCACGCCGTGCGCGGGACTTGATGGAGTAGGGAAAGTTCTACCGCGCTTCCTGATTGGATTTGGTCATCAGTGTTGGGCAACCTGCTCGTAGGAGTAGGTGCAGGGCTACGCCTGTTGTGTGGGTCGTGTTGGTTGTGGGCGCTTTGTCGGTTGTCGTGATCACGAGGTCGCCGACTGTGTTGATGGGTAGATCAGGAGAGTGGAGCGTTCCCGCGGGATTCTTCTGGCGCGTGAGTGGCATCGTGGTGAGAAGGCGGTGGGAATGATCAAGGCCCAGGCGTCCGGATGTGTGCCGGTCGGCCTGGGCCTTTGTCGTGTCCTGGGGCTGGTGGGCGCGGACGGTTTCGAACCGCCGACATCCGCCTTGTAAGGGCGGCGCTCTACCCCTGAGCTACGCGCCCGGGACGAGTCGACAGCCTACATTGCCCGGGGCGGTGCCCCGCAAACCCGTTCCCGGTGATCGGCGGGGGTGTGGGGATGCGGGGGTTTACCCCACCCCGTATCCGGGAGTGGTCCGGATCCCCCTGCGGAGGTCTGATCCGTACGGTCGAGGTGTGTCCCCGGCGCAGCGTGGAGCCGTGGGCCTTCGAATCTGGGGGAGTGTCGTCATGAGTGGTTTTCAGGGGCAGCGGCTGGAGCGGAGGCGGCGGAGGGCTTTCGGGTTCTTCGGGGTCGGGGTTGTCACCGTGGGGGTGCTTGTCAGTGGGTGTGCCAGTGCGGATGAGGACACCTCGCCCGAGAAGCGGTCCTTCGCGTTCAGTGGGAAGACGCTGACCGTCGACTCCGACGACTCGGCGCTCGAACTGGTCGTGGGGGACGTGGACGAGGTCCAGGTCACCCGGTGGTTCAAGGCGCATGTGACGATCGGCAAGGATCCGAAGACGACCTGGAGCATGGAGGGGGACACCCTGAAACTGCGGGTGACCTGCTCCGGGGTCGTCGCCGACTGTTCGGCCAAGCATCGGATCGTCGTGCCGCGTGGCGTGGCCCTCGCCGTGAAGGACCAGGACGGGAGCGTGCGGGCCACCGGTTTCAAGGAGGGGCTCGACATCCGGGCCAGTGACGGTTCCGTACGTGTCCAGGATGTCTCCGGGGCCCTGACCCTGCGTACCGCCGACGGCTCCGTGCACGCGAGCGGTATCGAGTCCCGGCAGGTCGACGTGAAGACCGAGGACGGTTCGGCCCGGCTCGAATTCGCGTCCGTTCCGGACCGGGTCTCGGCGCACGGGCAGGACGGCTCGCTCACCATCGGGCTGCCGGACGCCAGCTACCGGGTGACCACCGGCGCCCAGGACGGCTCCGTGGATGTGTCGGTGCCCCGCGACGAGGGCAGCTCACATGTGGTGTCCGCCCACACCCAGGACGGGAAAGTCACGGTGCGTACCGCGAACTAACCGGCCCGTGTGTTCGTCCTACCTGGTGGGAGAATGAGACGGGACCACCGGGGCGGGACGGATCACAGCACGGGAGAGGGACGTGACGGCGACACCTTCGCAGCCGTACACACCGGTTGTGCCATGTGCGCAGCATGCATCTCATGCGCCTCGCCGTGCCGGTCGTGATCTGCTGGGGCTCGTCCTGCTGCCGCTCCCGTTGCTCGCGCTCGCCCTCCCCGCCGCCTTCGCCGGCGGCGGCACCCGGCGGTGGTTCGGCGGGCGTTCCGAGAGCCAGCGGGCCGAGGCGCAGGCCGCGAAGGACGCCGCGGCGGCCGCGTTCTACGAACTCGACACGGCGCAGCGCGATCTGCGTATCTCGATCGAGACCATCACCGCGGTCGACGACTCCCCGGCCGCCCGCCGCGCGGTCGCCGACTTCGAGGCGCTCGGCCGCCGTATCGACGAGGTCAGCCGCATCTACATCAGCGCGGTCGACGCCCACGACCTCGACCGCGACGACCTGGAAGCCTCCGTCGCCGCCCACGCGCGCACGGAGCTGACCAGGGCGAAGGACGAGCTGACCCGCGTCAAGCAGGAGCTCGACCGGTTCGAACAGGGGCTCGGCCCGCTCCTCGGCAAGGCCGAGACCCAGCTCGCCCGGCTCGCCCCCGCCGTCGAGCGCGCCCGCCAGTCCCTGCTCGCCGCGTCGAACGCCCTGGACGCCGTACGGGGATCGGGGCTCAAGGCCGACGACCTGGCCGCGCGCCTCGCCGCGCTCGCCCCCGAGCTGACCAAGCTGAACCAGGGCGCCGGGCAGCACGGTGTGCCGGAGACCCTGGAGCGGGCCGACCGGGTCGCCCGGGACGCCGGGGCCGTGCGCGCGGAGGCCGAGCGGCTGCCGGAGCGGGCCACCGAGATCGACCGGCGCCTCGTCTCGCTGCGTACGCGCGCGCAGGCGCTCACCACCCGCGCGGAGCAGGTGGACCCGATACTCAGCGAATTGCGGCGGCGCTTCGTGGCCGCGTGCTGGCAGGACCTCCAGCACGTGCCCGACCAGGCCGCCGAAGCCGTCCGGCAGGCCGAGCGGAAGCTGGCGGAGGCGCGGACCGCCCGCGAGGAGCAGCGCTGGGCGGACGCGACCGCGCTGCTGTCCACCGTGCGCGCGCTGCTGAACACCACCGACGAGGCGGTGTCCGCGGCCGGTGACCGGCTGCGCCGGCTGAACGAGGTGTCGAAGGACCCCGAGCGGGAGATCGAGCGCACGCGGTTCGCCATCCGGGACGCGCAGCGCCTCGCCATGGCCGGCCGCAACACCCCGGACCCCCGCCAGGCGCGTCCCCTCGACGATTCGGTGGCCCGCCTGGAGCGCGCGATCGGCACGCTGGAGGGACGGCACCCGGACTACTGGCACTTCCTGACCGAGCTGGAGGCCGTCCGGGGCACCGTCAGCGGCGTGGTCGCGCAGATCCGGGAGGAGCGGGGGGCCGGGGCCTAGCCCTCTGGCCCTCTAGCCCCCTGGCCCTCGGTCGGGGCCGACCACGGGCCGGTTGCGGGGCAGTTACGGGGCAGGGCTCAGTCGCGAGCCGAGTGGTCCTGCGGCCTCATCAAGCCCTGGGCTCCGGATCTGGGTCCGGGTCCGGGTCCGGGTCCAGGGCTTGGTTCGGTCCCAAGGCGGGGTCCGATTTCGGCTTCGACTCCAGGTCCGGCTCCGATTCTGACCCCGGGCTCGGGTTCGGCTCCGGCTTCGATTCCGGGGCCGGGTTCAGGTCCGGCTCCGGGCTCGGATCCGGGTCCGGGTCCGGCTCCGGGCTCGGATCCAGGTCCGGGTCCGGGTCCGGCTCCGGGGCCGGTCCCGGTTCCAGGTCCGGGACCTGCCCCGGGACCGGCTCTGGGACCCGCTCCGGCTCCGGGACCCGCTCCCGTACGTGCTTCAGCGTCATCCGTGCGTCCACCTTCTCCGGGGCCGTCACCTCCGACCAGAAGCGGTGGCAGGTCACGAAGACCGCCAGTTCGCGTTCGCGCTCCCGGAGCTTCTCCACCTCGGCCTGTTCGTCGGATGTCCAGCCGGGGGAGGCGGGGCGTTCGACCTTGCGCCAGCCGTGGTCGTCGCTGAAGCCGTCCAGGGGTTCGACCGACCAGGGAAGCCGCTTCAGCAGGGCCAGCAGTTCGGCCCGGACCTGGTGCAACTCCTCCTGACCGGACAGGAGATCGCTCGGGAAGTCATAGGTCGCAGCCACGCGGTAATGGTACGCCTGTTCGATTTTATGATGCGAGTTCCTTCTGGGACTTCACTCGAACTGGGACTTCATCCGAACTCGCGTTGTCAGTGCCGCGCGCGAGACTGGGCGCATGTGCCGCAGCATCAAGACACTCCGACCGCCCGTCCTTCCCGAAGAGGCCACGGAGGACGACATCCGTGCCGCCGCTCTCCAGTACGTCCGCAAGGTCTCGGGCTTCCGCGCCCCCGCCGCCCACAACCGTGAGGTGTTCGACCGCGCGGTCGAAGCGGTGACGGCCGCCACGGCCGAACTGCTGGCCGGGCTGGAGGTCCGCGGGAAGTCTCAGACGCCCGCGCCCGTGCCCGGGTCCGGCGCGGTCACCGGTACGGGTACCCCCACAGGTACGGACACCGCCACCGGTGCGGACACCGCCACCGGCGAAGGGCGCCGCATCAGGTAGGCCGCCCCCGCCCCCGCCCCGAACAGCGCCACCAGCGAGATGCCGGAGGCGAGCCAGGTCGCGCCCAGCCACTGGCCGCCGAAGTACCCGAGGCCGACGCTGTACGCGGCCCACGCGAGGCCCGCCAGGATCGACCAGGGCAGGAAATCGCGGACCCGGCGGTGCGCGGCGCCCGCGCCAATCGAGACGACCGAGCGGCCGGCGGGCGCGAAGCGGGCGAGGACGACCAGGGCGCCGCCGCCGCGCGCGAGGGCCGCGCCGAGACGTTCCTGCGCGCCGCTCAGGCGGCGGGAGCGGGCGATGGCGCGGTCCAGCCGCTCGCCGCCGCGCCAGGCCAGCCGGTACGCCACCAGGTCGCCGAGGACCGACGCGGTCGCGGCCGAGAGGATCAGCGCGAGGATGTCCGGCACGTGCCGGGTGGCCGCTCCGGTGCCCGCCGCGGCCGCCGTCGCCGCCGTGATGACGAGGACGCCGCTCGGCAGCACCGGCAGGAAGACGTCGAACAGGACCGACAGCGCCACCACGGCGTAGATCCATTGGCTGTAGATCCAAGGGGTGCCGGACAGCGACCCCACACTCTCAAGCACCGGAACTCCCCTGTGTCTCCCCCGTGAGCCCGATCGTGCCGTGTGCCGCGGTGTCGCGGGGGAGCGGCAGGAGCGGCCTGTGACAGCCATACAGCGTACGCGTCGGGTCCGGCAGGAGATCCACAGGGGGCTCGGGTGTTCGTCACGCCATGTTCACCCGCCTGCGCCACACGTCAGGCCGTGACGGGCTCCGACGGGCGGTTCCGCCCGGCCGGTGCGGAGGAACGGCCGGGGAGCAGCCGGTCGAGACCGAACGCGCCCGAGCCGGTGAAGACGAGCAGGAGCATCGACCAGCAGTACATGGCCGCGCTCTCGCCGTTGTTCTCGATCGGCCACAGGGCCTCGGGCTGGTGGACCTTGAAGTACGCGTAGGCCATGGCGCCCGAGGAGACGAACGCCGCGACGCGGGTGCCGAGGCCGAGCAGGACCAGGGTGCCGCCGACCAGCTCGATGGCGGCCGCGTACCAGTTCGGCCAGGCGCCGGTCTCCACGGTGGCGCCCTTGCCGTCCAGGCCGCCGAGGACGCCCAGGAGCGACGCGGCGCCGTGGCAGGCGAAGAGCAGGCCGATGACGATGCGGAACAGGCCGACGGCGTAGGGCTGGGCGCTGTTGAGGCGTCCGGTCATGAGGGGGAGCTCCTTCGGTTTGAGTACGGTCCCGGGGGGACCGGTGGGGGCGTAACCGAGTGAGTGCTCTACGTTAGGTGTGCCTATTCGATGCTTGCAAGTTCAACTTTTGGCCACGGATTTTCGGACGGCACGGGCGCGGTTTCCGCCTGCTCCGCCTGCTCCGCCTGCTCCGGCCGCTCCGGCCGCTCCGGCCGCCCCGGCTGCGCGGCAGCCGTCCGCAGGACGGCCCGCGCCACCGCGTCGGCGTCCGACAGGGTGACCGAGTCCACCCCCGGCCTGACTCCGGCGGCGGTCACCCAGTGCACCCCTTCCGTGGGCACGCCGATCGCGAACCGCCGTGGGTGCGGGCGGCCCTGACGGTCGATCAGACGATAGGGGCGCTGTGTTACGTCCAGCCCTCCGGTTTCGTAACCGTCCACGGTGTGCGGGCGGCACTGGCCCGTCTTCAGCAGCCGGGCCAGCAGCGCGTCGGCGGTCCGCCGCAGGTCCGGCTCCGGCAGCCGGGCCTCGACGAGGGTCGTCGCCGTCACGGTCGAACCGGGCACGTCCGGCGAGTGTGCCACCCACGCCCCGCCCTGCGCCCGCACCTCCAGCCGGGGGCCGAGCACCTCCAGCACGCCCGCCTCGATCAGCGCGGCCATCTCCTCGATGCGGCGGCGCGGCGGTCCGATGGACAGGAACGCGTTGAGCGGCGTGTACCAGCGGTCCAGGTGCTCCTGGCGCGACAGGCCCGCGAGCCCGCCGTGGTCGACGATCTGCCGCAGCTCGTTGCGCAGGTCGCGCAGCACGTCGAGAGCCGCCTTCAGCGGACCCTCGACGTTGCCGAGCGCGGCCTGCTCGGCGTCCTCGCGGAGGTGGTCCAGCAGCCAGCCCCGGAAGTCCCCGGGGCCGGTGAAGACGCGTCCGCCGTACGGCCGTGAGACCCGGTCCCAGGACCAGCGGTCGGCCTCCGGGATCCCGAACCCGTCCAGGACGAGCGCCTCTCGGGGGTCCCGGTGCGGCACGGCGAGGAAACGCTCGCGGAAATCGCTCAGGGGCGTGCCGCCACGCGTCAACAGCTTCTCGTAGTAGACGGTTTCGACCTCCTTGGCCACCAACGGCCATATCTCCGTGAGGAAGTCGGGCGCCTCGCCCGAGTCCGCGCGCCTGCGGAAGCCGGCGACGGTCCCGGGGGTCAGCACGAGCGGGACGTGCCGGCCGTACGGGCCCTTCGCGTTGTCGCCGCGCGCCTGGTACGGGACGCCGCGGCGGGAACCGGCCACCAGGCGCGGCTCGCGGCCCGAGGGCAGGTAGCGCGTACCGGCCGGGGTGCGCAGGAAACGGCCGCCGCGGCCCGTCGTCAACAGGGCCATGTGGTCGAAGAAGTTGAGACCCAGACCGCGCAGGAGGACGGTCTCGCCGGGGGCGACGGCGGAGAGGTCCAGGTCCGCCGGATTTGCGGGCGGGACATGGCGCAGGCCGTGGCACCCGGCGTACGCGGACAGCCGTTCCTGTGCCCGGTCCGCGACCGCCGGCAGGTGGCCCTGCGCGAGGACCACGGCCGACAGGCCGGTCAGGGTACGGCCGTTGTCGAGTGCGAGGGTCTGGTGGCCGTCGGCCGCACCGTCGAGGCGGGTCGCGCGCGCCCGGTGCGTCTCGATCCGCAGCGCGGGCGGCGCCCCGCGGACCACCTCGGTGAAGACCCACTCCAGGTAGTGGCCGTACTGGGCGCGGCTCGGGTACTCGTCCGGACCCAGCCGGCCACCGGCCCAGGTGTGCAGGCTGGGGCCGGGGCGGATCGGGCCCGAGCAGTCGACGCTGTCGTCGGTGAAGAGGGTGACCTGGGAGGCCACCGTGTTCATCAGCAGCTCGGCCGGCTGGGCGGTGCGCCAGACGCGGCCGGGACCCGGCGGTGACGGATCGACGACGTGGACGGTCAACCGCGTTCCCGGGGCGAGGAGTTCGGGCGCGGAGGCGCAGAGGCGCTCCAGCACGCTGGTGCCCCGCGGCCCGGCACCGACCAGGGCCACGTGGACGTGTCCTGCCGGCTCCGGCGGCCCGGGATCCGCGGACCCGGCGGGCCCCGCGGCCTCCGTGTTCCTCGTCGGTTCCGTCGGCTCCGCGGTCGCTGCAGACAAGGGTGAGACTCCCGGACAGGTGGGGCATGTGCGGCACTGACGCCCACTGGAAGCGGGCGGTCCGCATCATCATGCCGTCGCGCACCACCGGAACCGACCCCTGGAACGGATCATCGGGGCCGGTTGTGGGATGCCTCACGGGACTCACAGGACTCGCGGGTACCAAGCATCAGCATCACGCACAACAAGGCTCTACACGGGCAACGTACACAATTGCCCGTGCCGAACGGCGTGAGCGGTCAGCTGAGTTCGGATTCGTCGATCGTCCGCAGGCGGGCCCCGCCGCCGGGCTCCTCGCGCGCGTGGTCGAGCCGCAGGAGGGCCGAACGGCCGCGCAGGGTCAGTGTCATCAGCTGGTTGCCGAACCAGGGGCCGCCGGTCTTGCGCCAGTCGACGGGCGGCGGAGCGACCCTGCCGTGCCGGGCGAGGCGCCGGCCGATCGCCCGGCCCGTCCCGCTCCAGCCGAAGCGGAAGCCGACCTTGATGTAGGCCGGGATGGAGTTGTGGACGGGGGAGCAGGTCAGCTGGAGCACCCGGGCGTCGGGCCCCGCCGTGCTCTCCCGCCAGACCGGCTCGGCGACGTACGCGTGGTGGACGTCCCCGGACAGCACGCACACGGTCGCCGGTGCCTGGGGTCCGGAGCCGGCCTCGGCGATCAGGTCGGCCAGCCTGTCGAAGGAGGTCGGGAAGGCCGCCCAGTGCTCCAGGTCGGCCGCCCGCCGCAGTTTCTCCCCGCGCCGCGCCCAGCGCTCGCCCCGCTCGCCCCGGCACGTCGCGGCGTTCCAGGCCTCCGCGTCGTGCACGAGGTTGGGGAGCAGCCAGGGCAGCGAGGTGCCGATGAGGAGGTGGTCGTACGGGCCGGGGACGTCCGGCGTTCCCCCGGCCGGCGCCTGTCCCTCCGGAAGCTGTCCCTTCGGAAGCTGTCCTTCCGGTGCCTGTCCGGCGTCCGGTGTCCGCCCGTCGAGTATCTGCTCGCGCAGCCAGTCCCATTCCGCCGGGTCGAGCATCGAGCGGTTCTGCTCGTCGAGGACGCGGGCGGCGCGGCTGTCGACCATCAGGAGGCGGGTGCGGCCGAAGTCGCGGCGGTAGCTCCAGCGGACCGAGGCCGGGTCGGCGTCGGCCCGGGCCGCGAAGGTGCGCAGGGCGTCCGTGCCGTCGGGCGTGTCGCGGACGGCCGCGTACAGCGGGTCCTCGGCGAGGCGGTCGGGGGAGAGGTTGCCGAGGTGCTGGTGGACCCAGTACGACATCAGGCCGCTCAGCACGCGCTCGCGCCACCAGGGGGTGCCCCGCATGTCGGCGACCCAGGCCTCGCTGGTGTTCCAGTCGTCGATGACGTCGTGGTCGTCGAAGATCATGCAGCTCGGGACCGTGGAGAGCAGCCAGCGCACCTCGGGGTCGAGCCACGATTCGTAGTAGAGGTGCGTGTACTCCTCGTAGTCCGCGACCTCGGCGCCGGGCGGTTCGTCCAGGCTGCGGCGGGTCTCCAGCCAGCGGCGGGTGGTCTTGGACACCTCGTCCGCGTACACCTGGTCGCCCAGCAGCACCAGGACGTCCGGGCGCTCGCCCTGCGGGTCCGCGGCGATCCGTACCGCGAGGGTGTCCAGGGCGTCCGGGCCGACCGGGTCCTTCTCGCCCTCGGGCGGTGAGGCCCAGCGGCAGGAGCCGAAGGCGACCCGCACCGTCTCGTGGTCGTCCACGGGGGTGTGGATGGCCGAGGGCGGGAAGGGCGAGTCGGGCAGCGGCCAGACGCGCGCCCCGTCGAACAGCACCTCGTACGAGGTGGTCGTGCCCGGTGTCAGCCCGGTCACCGGGATCAGGGCGTAGTGGTGGCCCGAGATCTGGAAGGTCCGGGCCTCACCGCTCGTGCCGTCCGCGCAGCGCACCTCGGCGGCGCACGGACGGCTCGCCTCGACCCAGACGGTCGCGGACGAGCCGTCGACGTACCTCAGCAGTGGACCCAGGCGCAGACTCGCCACGTGTGATCACCCTCCTCCGTCGCCCCGTACGGTACGGAACGACGGAGGCCGGTGGGGACATTCCGGCGAGCAATCGGCAGGCAATCGGTGAGAGACCGGTGGAAGACCGGTGAGATATCTCCAAAGATCGCGGTCCCCGAGCCTGCCGGGGGTGTGTCAGCAGCCGCTGAGGACCGAGCTGAGTTTGGTCTTCTCCGCGGAGTCGACGGAGAGGTCGTAGTAGTACTTCACCTGGACCCAGGCGCGTACGTAGGTGCAGGCGTAGGCCGTGCGGGACGGCATCCACTCGGCCGGGTCCTGGTCGCTCTTCGACTGGTTCACGTTGTCCGTGACGGCGATGAGCTGCGGACGGGTCAGGTCGTTGGCGAAGGACTGGCGCCGCGCGGTGGTCCAGCCGTCGGCGCCGGAGTCCCAGGCCTCGGCCAGCGGCACGAGGTGGTCGATGTCGAGGTCGGAGGCCGCGGTCCAGGTCGCGCCGTCGTAGACCGAGTACCAGGAGCCGCTGGTGGCGGCGCAGGCGGAGCTGGTGACGACGTTCGTGCCGTCACGCTTCAGAACGGTCTCGCGGGTGTTGCAGGTGCCGCTGATGGTGATCCAGTGCGGGAAGAGGTCGCGGTCGTAGCCGGTGCGGTCCTCGGTCGCCACGGTGAGCGAGGCGAGGTACGTGCGGGCGGTGGCCGCGCTGACCGGGGTGGGCAGTGCGGCGGAGGCGGCCGGGCCGTTGAACAGCCCGGCCATGGCTATCAGACCGGTGAGGGCCGCGACCAGACTCAGCCGTCGACGCGCGTAGATCCTGGGCATGCGAACTCCCTTTGGGTGGGGGGAAGTTGACGTGCGGGCACCGCATGCTCCCGGAGGCGGGTTTCCGGGAGGTGTGCGTCAGGTGAGAAGTTAGTGATGTGGGCATGACACGACAAGGGCCGCGCCGGGATTTCCGGGCCGGCCTGTCCTCTTTGTTGTGCCCTCGTGCGGAATGGGGTGCGCGTCGGGGGTTGCGGAGGTCTCGCATGGATCCGGTGGATTCAGCTCGCCTGACGCGCCTGACGCGCCTGACGCGCCTGACGCGCCTGACGCGCCTGATGGGGCCGATGGGCCCGGCGTACCCGGCGTACCCGGCGTACCCGGCGTACCCGGCTCGCCCGGTGGATCCGGTGGATCCGGTGGATTCGGTGGATCGGTGGGGGCGGGTAGCGGGGATGTCGCTTTGTTTTGTACCGTGGGGGAACAAAGTGGTCCCCGTCCGTTCTCCCTGACCGGCGGGCGGGGCCACCTTGTCCCCGGCGCCTGTCCCTCCGGGGGCTCTTTCCCACGTCTTTGGAGCATGCCGATGGCCCCGACCGTGCTGACCGCCCGTGCCCTGCTGCTGGACATGGACGGCACCCTCGTCAATTCGGACGCCGTCGTCGAGCGCGTGTGGCGCCGCTGGGCCGACCGGCACGGGCTCGACGGGGACGAGGTCATGAAGGTCGTCCACGGGCGGCAGGGGTACGCGTCGATGGCCATGCTGCTGCCCAGCCGGCCCATGGAGCAGAACCACGCGGAGAACGCGCGGATGCTGGCCGAGGAGACGGCCGACATGGAGGGGGTCGTGGCGGTCGAGGGGGCGGGGGAGTTCCTGGGGGCGCTGCGGGAGCTGGGGGTGCCGCACGCGCTCGTCACGTCCGCGGACGTCGCGCTGAGCACGGCGCGTATGAGGGCCGCGGGGCTTTCGCTGCCCGAGCTCCGGATCACCGCCGAGTCCGTGGGGGCGAGCAAGCCGGATCCCGAGGGGTTCCTGAAGGGGGCGGCCGAGCTGGGGGTCGCGCCTGAGGAGTGCGTGGTGTTCGAGGACTCCGGGGCGGGGATCGTGGCGGGGCGCTCCGCCGGGATGCGGGTTGTCGGAGTGGGGGCGCGGGCGGCGGTTCATCGGCCGGATGCGGTGGTGCGGGATCTTCGGGGGGTCCGGGTCGAGGCGGTCGGTGGGGGCGGGGTTCGGTTGCGCGTGGGGTGACGGGGGTGTGCGCGTGCCGTTGCCTGCGGGCTTGCGGGGACTGGTCGCGCAGTTCCCCGCGCCCCTGGAGGGGGGGCGGGGGTGCGGGTGTGTTTTGGGTGCGGGCCCGTGGGGGCGGGCCGCGCAGTTCCCCGCGCCCCTGAAGGCGCGCCTACGAAGAGCGAGCTTCTGAAGAGCGAGCCCCTGAGGGCGCGCCCCCCTCAGGGTGGGGGAGTGAGCCGTGGTCTGTGTCTTCGGGGTGGGGTGTCTACGGTTCCGATGTTTCTGATTCCAGGCGTTGGCGGGTTTGTTCCGTGTAGACGCCCTGGCCGTCCTGGATGCCCCGGGTGAGCTGGTAGCTGCGTACGGCGTTCTCGGTCCGGTTGTCGTAGTCGCCGTTCGCCTCGCCCACGTACATCGCCAACTGCTTCAGGCGCGACTGGAGTTCGACGACCTCCGGGCCCTTGTCGCCGCGGCGCAGGACCACCGGCTCGACCCTGTCCGTCGGGGTCGCGGACGGCTTCGTGGTGCTGGTCGGGTTCTCGGCCGAGGGCGCGTCCGTCGTGGCGCTCGCCCGGGACGACGCGGTGGCCGAGGCCGTCGGCGAACCGGAGGCCTCCGGCTCGGTGCTCTCGCCGGCCGACGCGGACGCGGACGCGGAGGGGGACGACGACGCGGACGGGGAACCGGATTCCGACGGGGACGGTTCCTCCACGGACGTGTCCGGCACGCTCGCGCGTATGTCGTCCGGGGCGGCGCTGCCGCGCGACGGCGACTCGTACGAGAACAGTCCGCTCGCGAACCCGGCGGCGGCCACCACGACCGCGGTGGCCCCGGCGCCCACGAGCGCGAAGCGGCGGCGCCGGCTCGTGTTCCCGTCAGGACCTTCGAGGCCTCCAGGGCCGTCGAGGTCGGGAGGGCTGGGCGGTGACCCGTCCCCGAAGAGCTGGACGTTCGCCGGGTGCGGCGGCACCGTCGCACGGGACAGCGGGGTCGTCGCGTCACTGAGGGGACGGGGACGGGAGTCCGCTGAACTCATCTGTCCGGAGGCGGCGGTGGGGGCCTCGGCGGAGGTGGAGCGCTGGACGGGGATCGACGGGATCGGAACCGTCGCCCCCTCTGCGCCCACCCCCTCTGCGCCCACCCCCTCTGCGCCCACCCCCGCCGTGCCCGGTGCCGCCGTGCCGTCGGTCGTCCCTGAGCCCTCCGGGGTCACGGACAGATCCACGTAGGGGCGTATCCGCAGCGGGTCGAAGTCCTCCGCGGCGGCCGCCTCGGCGCTGCGGGTCTGCAGGAGCTCGTCCGCCGCTCTGCGCGCGCAGCCGCAGGTCGGAGAGCCCTCCGCCGCCCAGGGTGCTCCGCATTCAGGACATATATGACCGCTCCGGTCACTCACGTGTGGATCCCTCCCCGTACGAACTCCAGCGATTATGCAGACCGCCTCCACACAATCTCCGGGTTACCCCCGGAATTGGCGACTCCTGGCTGGATTCAACAGGCCATAACAGGTCACACCGACCAGGATGGAAGAGGAACGGGATTCTCGTGGCCGGGAGGTCCACATGGCCGAGGACGCGCGCGGCGCGGACGCCTTGCACATACGGAAGACATCCCGCGGCGGCCAGGACCGCGGACGTGGCGCCGACGCCCCGCCGGAACAGACGCACGGCGGAGTGCTCATCCCGATCGGGGCGCTGCTCCTGGGGATGCTTCTCGCCGCGCTCGACCAGACGATCGTGTCGACCGCGCTGCCGACCATCGTCAGCGACCTCGGCGGCCTCGACCACCTGTCGTGGGTCGTCACGGCCTACCTGCTGGCCTCCACGGCCGCCACCCCGCTCTGGGGCAAACTCGGCGACCAGTACGGCCGCAAGAAGCTGTTCCAGATCGCCGTCGTGATCTTCCTGATCGGCTCGGCGCTGTGCGGAATGGCGCAGGACATGCCCCAGCTGATCGCCTTCCGCGCCCTCCAGGGTCTCGGCGGCGGCGGACTCATGGTGTTGTCGATGGCGATCGTCGGCGACCTCGTCCCGCCCCGCGAACGGGGACGCTACCAGGGCCTGTTCGGCGCGGTCTTCGGTGCGACCAGCGTCCTCGGCCCGCTGCTCGGCGGCCTGTTCACCGAGCACCTGAGCTGGCGCTGGGTCTTCTACGTCAACCTCCCCGTCGGCGTCGTCGCGCTCGCCGTCATCGCCGCCGTCCTGCACATCCCGGTCCGCTCCAGGAAGCACACGATCGACTACCTCGGTACGTTCCTGATCGCGGCCGTCGCCACCTGCCTGGTCCTCGTCGCCTCGCTCGGCGGCTCCACCTGGGCCTGGGTCTCGCCGCAGATCATCGGCCTCACGGTCCTCGGCGTCGTACTCGCCGTGGCGTTCGTGGCCGTCGAGCGGCGCGCCGCCGAACCCGTGCTCCCGTTGAAGCTGTTCCGGATCCGCACCTTCACCCTCGCCGCCGTCATCAGTTTCGTCGTCGGCTTCGCGATGTTCGGCGCCATGACGTACCTGCCGACGTTCCTGCAGGTCGTCCAGGGCGTGTCGCCCACCATGTCGGGCGTGCACATGCTGCCGATGGTGGCCGGGCTGCTGCTCTCCTCGACCGTCTCCGGGCAGATCGTCAGCCGCACCGGCCGCTGGAAGGTGTTCCCCGTCGTGGGCACCGCGGTGACGGCCCTCGGGCTGCTGCTCCTGCACCGGCTCGACGTGAACAGCTCCACGGGCGAGATGAGCGCGTACTTCCTGGTGTTCGGCCTGGGACTCGGCCTGGTCATGCAGGTCCTCGTCCTGATCGTGCAGAACGCCGTCTCGTACGAGGACCTGGGGGTCGCGACCTCCGGCGCCACCTTCTTCCGCTCCATCGGCGCCTCGTTCGGCGTCGCCGTCTTCGGCTCGGTCTTCGCGAGCCGTCTGAGCGACCAGCTGGCCGACGTCCTGCGCGGACGGGAACTCCCGGCGGGCCTGAGCCCCGACGCGCTGAAGTCCGACCCGAAGATCATCTCCGAGCTGCCGGCCGCGCTCCGGCCGCCCGTCGTCGAGGCGTACGCCACCTCCATCACGGACGTCTTCCTGTACGCGGCCCCGGTCGCCTTCGTCGGCTTCGCGCTCGCCTGGTTCCTGCGCGAGGACAAGCTGCGCGGCTCGGTGACGGCGCCGGACGCGACCCAGACCCTCGCCAGCAACCCCGTGGAACGCTCCTCGTACGACGAGGTGTGCCGGGCGCTGTCCGTGCTCGGCACCCGGGAGGGGCGGCGGCAGATCTACGAGAAGATCACCGCCCGTGCCGGGTACGACCTGCTGCCCGCGGCGAGCTGGCTGCTGCTGCGCATCAGGCGCTACGGCTGGGCCGAACCCGCCACGCTCGCCGAGCGCAGCGGAGTGCCCCTGCAGGTCGTCATCACGGCCGCGCGCCAGGTGGAGGAGCGGCGTCTCGCCGTACGCGAGGCGCACGACCTCGTCCTGACGGAGCGGGGCTGCGAGGTGGCCGAGGAGCTGGCCGCCGCCCGGGAGGAGTCCCTCGCCGAACTCCTCGGCGACTGGTGGGGACCGGACCGGCCGACCGACCTCGTCCGTCTGGTGGCGGAACTGAACTCCGAGCTGTGCGGTTCCGACGCCGAACGACCCTACGAGGAGTCGGCGTCCAGGCCGGCCGGCCGGTCGCGGACCGCCAAGTGAGCTGTCCGGTAAGGAACTTGTAGGGCGCGGGAAGCCGCTCGCGGGACGCGGGACGTCACTTGCATGCCCCGAGAGTGTTGTTCGGGGCGTTGTCCGAGGCTCTCTTCGAGGCGCTGTCCGAGCCGCGTTCGCGGGACCGGGACGACGTGCGCGGGCGCCACGATCGCGCGACTGCGGCTCGGATTGCACAAGGGCCCGTTTGCGCGCCGGAGTCCGGGCAATCCGATCGAGAGAACCGGCCCACTGGGCCCAGAACCCGGAAGGCAATCCATGTCCACAGGCGTGATCATCGTTCTGATCGTGATCGCGGTGGCCCTTGTCGCCGCCGTGATCGCTCGGCAAGTGATGGCCCGCGGGGCGGGCGGCGGGCGTGGTCTGAAGCGGCGCTTCGGGCCCGAGTACGACCGGGCGGTGGCCCGGCACGACGGCGACACCAAGGCCGCCGAGCGTGAGCTCGAGGAGCGCGTGCAGCGGCACGGTTCGCTGCGTGAGCAGCCGCTGGACCCCACGGCGCGGGAGCGGTACGTGGTCCGCTGGACCGCGGTGCAGGAGCAGTTCGTCGACTCGCCGCGGGACGCCGTCGTCGAGGCGGACCGGCTGCTCGCCGAGGTGGCGGGCGCGCGCGGGTTCCCGGGCAACGACCACTACGAGGAGCAGCTCTCCGCGCTGTCCGTGCACCACGCACACCACGTGAACGGCTACCGGCGTGTCCATCTGGCCGCGCACGCGAACGGCGCCGCCGGGCGGCTCGACACGGAAGAGCTGCGTGAGGCGCTGGTCGAGGCCCGCGGTCTCTTCGAGAACCTGACCACCTCCGCCCGCGACGACAAGGCGCGGCTGCGGAAGGACGACGAGGAAGTGCCCGCGAGCACTTCGACGGACGACAGCTCCCGCGGTCGCTCGCACGCGCCGTGGGCGCTCAACAGGCGCCACGTGAAGGGGAGTTGAGACGCATGCCGGACAACATCGCAGGGCCGTCCCGTGACCAGCAGCAGCGGGACGAGCGGGAGGATCCGACAAGGGCCCCGGGGATACCCGGAGCCTCGGGGGCCCCGCAGACGCCGGGGACGCCGAGGACCCCGGGAGGGAACAGCACCGGCACCGGCGGCACGGCCCGGGCCGGTTCGGGTACGCGGGACGGTGTCCTGGGTGGCCGTGACACGGCGGCGCAGGAGCGGGCCCGCGGCGGCCGGGACACGGTCGTCGACGGCGAGCCGGTCCCGGCGTCCCCGGGCCGCGGTGACCGGGACGGTGTCCTGGGTGGTCGTGACACGGCGGCGCAGGAGCGGGCTCGTGGCGGCCGGGACACGGTCGTCGACGGCGAGCCGGTCCCGGCAGGGCCCGGCCCGGCCGGGCACGACCGCTCGCCGGCTCCGGACGGCGTCACCGGCAAGGGCACGGACGGCAGGACCGGGGCGTCCCGCGAGGGACTCCTGGGCGCCGAGGCCAGGGTGAAGGCCGGTACCCCGTCGGGCACCAGCGGGCGGCTCATGCCGCACGACGAGGGCGACACGTGGTCGCTGCGGCTGCAGCACGCGGTCACCGGGTTCGTCGACGGGCCCAAGGGCTCGGTCGAGGAGGCGGACAAGGTGCTGCAGGAGGTGGCGGAGCGGTTCACCGACGCCGTCAACCAGCGCCGCCGCACCCTGCGCACGTCCTGGCAGGACGGTGACAAGGCGGACACGGAACAGCTCCGGCTGGCCCTGAAGGACTACCGCGAACTGGCGGAGCGCCTGCTGAAGATCTGACCCCGGCCGCCGTGCCGGCGCACTCGCGTGCGCGACGGACCGGACCACGCGTACCGCGTGCCACGTACGAGGCCCCGCCCGGACGACACCCCGGGCGGGGCCTCGCGCGTGCCCGGAGCCGGGCCGGCCGGAAACCGGAGCCCGCCCCCCCGGCCGGAGTCAGGCCGTGCGGAGTCCGCCGTGCGGAGTCAGGTCGTGCGGGCGGTGTGCCAGGCCCGGACGATCTCCTCCACGTCGTACGGCTTGAGGCCCAGGGGCGGGCCGGGCGGGGGCTTGAACATCATGTCGCGGATCTTGGCGTTGATGTCCGTGACGATCCGCCGCACCACCCGCTCCGAGGGCGCCGCGGCGGCCGCCTCCAGGGCGTCCTCCGCCTCCTTGCGCAGCGCCAGGGTCGGCGGCAGCACGGACATGCCCTCGCGGGCCATCTTCTGCTTGATCCACCACAGTTCGTCGTACGACGTGTCGGGGCCGCTCGGCAGCGGCTTGCCCGCTCCGGCGAGCTGGGTGAACTCGCCGCGGGCCTCCGCCTCGCGGATCTGCCTGTCGACCCAGGACTCGAAGCTGACGCCGGGAGGCTTGCGCTCGGTCATGTCCCCATTGTGCCAAAGGGGCCCGGACGACCGCCGGCGACCGCTGACGGTCACCGACGGCGACCGACGACGGCTGACGGCGCCCCACGGAGGCCGAACGGTATGCGACTGTGCCGGACGGTGCGCGGCCGGGCGAATTATCATTCGGCGGCGATACGTCGCCGGGCGCCGACCGTGCCCCGGCGCGGCACAATTGGACCGCGGGAACGCGCGGAACGAAGGAGCGCACGTGCTCGAACTGACCATGGCCTCGGTGTCCGGGGCCGACGCCGGCGCGACGGCCGGGATGCAGATGGCCGAGGCGTCGAGCGAGCCGGGCGCCATGCTGCGGGTGGGGCGCGACCGGGGCGTGTGCCGCCTCGCGACGCCAGACGACTGGCTGTTCGTCTCGCGGGTCCACCTGGAGTTCCTGTGCGGACCCGAGGGGACCTGGCAGGTGACCTGGCTGCGGGGCTCGCACGAAGACCCGTCGTCCGAGGTGCGCTTCGCGCTGGTGGGCGACGCCCAGCAGCCACTCCCGTACGGCGGGACGGCACAGCTGCCCAAGGGCGGCGCGGGCGAGCTGGTCATCGTGGACCGCACGGGCCCGCGCAGCGTGAACGTGGGCTTCTACCAGGAGGTCTAGGGTTTCCGGACCTCCCCGGCCCGCCCCGACCCCGCCGAGAGCCCCGGCCGCCCCGGGGCATGGCGCCTGTGCCAGGTGCGCGCCTACGAACGCGGCGCCTGCGCCCGGCAGCCACCCCCGGGGCACGGCGCCCGCACCCGGCGTCCGTGCCCGGCGTCCGCTTCCGGGGTATGGCGCCTGTGCCAGATGCGCGCCTCCGAACGCGGCGCCTGCGCCCGGTAGCCGCCTCCCGGGCACGGCGCCCGTGCCCGGCGTCCGCACCCGGCGTCCGCTTCCGGGGCACGGCGCCTGCGCCAGGTGCGCGCCTCCGGGCACGGCGCCTGCGCCCGGTAGCCGCCTCCCGGGCACGGCGCCCGGCACCTGCGCCCGCCTCCGCACCCGGCACCTGCGCCCGCCTCCGCACCCGGCACCTGCGCCCGCCTCCGCATCCGGCCTCCGCATCCGGCACCCGCACCCGGCACCCGCACCCGGCACCCGCGCCCGGCGCGCGCACCGCGGCCTACGGCTACGGCAGGACGCGCGCCAGCGCGAATCCGTCGTAGCCCTTCACCCCCACCGTCTGGATCGCCGTGGCGGTCAGCCTGGGGTGCGTGGCGAAGATGTCCAGCGCCTCGCGGGTACCGCGCACGCTCGGGTCCTGGCTGGTGGCGTCGGTGACGGCGCCCCCGCGGACGACGTTGTCGAGGATGATCAGGCTGCCCGGCCGGGTGAGCTCCAGGGCCCACTCCACGTACCGCGGGTTGTTCACCTTGTCCGCGTCGATGAAGACCACGTCGAAGGGGGCGGGCCGCTCGTCGGCCAGCTTCTGCAGGCCGATCAGGGCCGGCCCCACCCGTACCTCGGTGATCTTGTCCAGACCGGCCCGGGCGAGGTTGTGCCGGGCCACCTCGGCGTGTTGCTCGCTGTACTCGAGGGTGATCAGCCTGCCGTCCTCGGGGAGGGCCCGGGCCAGCCAGATGGTGCTGTAGCCGCCGAGCGTGCCGATCTCCAGGATGCGGGTCGCGCCCTGGACGACGGCGAGCAGATGCAGCAGTTTGCCCTGGTTGGGGGCGACGTTGATCGGGGGGAGTCCGGCGGCGTCGCTGTCGCGCAGCGCGTCGGTCAGGGCGGCGTCCGGCGGGGCGAGGAGCCCGGTGAAGTAGGCGTCCACGTCGTGCCAGAGCTGCGGCTCGTTCATACGGCGGACCTTTCGTCTGTCTAGTTAGCTGAACTAACTAGTTCTGTTGCCGAATATAGCCGGTCACCCGCGGACCGGGTGGCCGTATTCCCGTCACGGCCTCGCGTGGCGGCGCGCCAGAGGGCCTCTTCGGCCTTACAACACCTTCATCGGGACAAAAGAATGAAGGACGTCAGGTGAAGAGGGGGTTGCCCGCGTCTCACAACAGAGGTGGTGCGAGCCTCTTAGGGTTCGAAGAGAAAACAGGCGCACAAGACTCATGGGGCTCATGGGGCTTACTGGACCCATGGGGTTCACGAGTGCTCATGGGACGC
Source organism: Streptomyces sp. V3I8 (assembly GCF_030817535.1). Taxonomy (NCBI): domain Bacteria; kingdom Bacillati; phylum Actinomycetota; class Actinomycetes; order Kitasatosporales; family Streptomycetaceae; genus Streptomyces; species Streptomyces sp. V3I8. The sequence goes on from NZ_JAUSZL010000002.1 coordinate 6,060,961, forward strand.
AGAGGACGAACGGGGCGGGAGGTCCGACGGCGCGTGGCGAACGTGGAGCACGGTGGACGACCAGGTGAGGCCTTCGGGGCGGCGCCCGGGACGGCGAGGGCACGGCTGGGCATGGTCCGCGCGGGCCTCTGGCTGATCGCCGCCGTCCTGGCGGTACGACAGCTCGCCACCGTCCTGAACACACCGGACAGCGAACGCCTGACGGACCTGGAGACCTGGGTCGGTCCCGAGGGCGTGCTGCATGTGAACGGCTCGCTGTACGACTCGACCCGGTTCACGGGCACGCCCTTCGGCGGACTCGTCCTCAAACCCCTCACCAGGGCCGCCGAGCAGGCCCTCGGCTGGGGCTGGACCTTCGGCACGCTGCTGCTGGTGGTCGCCCTGGGCGTGGTCGCCGCACGCGCCCTGCCGCAGCCCGTCAGCCGCCGCACCGCCCTGCTGGCCGCGCCGGTCGCGATCAGCCTGCTGATGCTGTCCCTGCCCGTGCGCAACACGCTGTACCTCGGCCAGACCAGCATCATCCCGGTCCTGCTGGTGCTCCTCGGCTGCTTCGCCGTACGCGGGGAACGGACGAGCGGGCTGCTCATCGGTCTCGCGGCCGCCCTGCAGCCGACCGTCCTGCTGTTCGCGCCGCTCCTGTGGTTCACCGGCCGCCGCCGGGCCGCCGTCTCCACCGGCCTCACCTTCGCCGCGGCCACCGCGCTCGCGTGGGCGGCGATGCCGCACGACTCGTACACCTACTGGGTGCACCACCTGGCCGGGGTCGGGCTCGGCCGGCCCGCCGACGACCTCGCCAACGAGTCGCTGCACGGGGCGCTGCTGCGGCTCGGTGTCGAGGGCCCGCCGGAGATCGCGCTCTTCCTGGTGCTCGCCGCCGCCGTCGCGGTGCTCGGCCTGCGCCGCGCCGTGCGCTACGCCCGCGACGGACAGCTGCTGCTCGCCGTCGCCGTCACCGGCTGCGTCGCCATCGCCGTGGCGCCCACCACCTGGCAGCACCAGCTGCTGTGGGTCCTGCTCGCGCTCTCCGGCCGCGTCGGGAAGAAGGCGGGCGACCGGTATGTGTGGCCGGTCGCCGTCGTCCTGGTGATGACCCTGCCGGCGAAGATGATGCTGCCGAACATGGCGGTCCTCTACCCGCTGCGCGACAACGTCGTGCTGCTCGCCGCCCTCGCCGCGGCGACCGCGGTCCCGTTCCTGTCCCGTACGTCCGAGCACTACCGCTCACCGGTCCCGACGCGGTACGCGCAGCCGGTGCCCACGCGGTGGAGGCGCGTACCCCTGCTGCCGTTCCTGGGCCGGGTCCTCACCCGCCCGAACCTGCTCCTCGAACTGCTGCTGATCCGCGTCGGCTACTCCGCGTACCAGCAGGTCAGGCTCGCGGCGACCGGCGGCACCAACACGGGGGGCCGGGCCACCGCAGAGCACCACGGCGAGCAGGTCCACTCGATCGAGAAGTTCCTCTTCATCGACATCGAGCACTGGGTCAACCACACGGTGGTGAGGATCGGCTGGCTGGAGGACTTCTTCAACTTCTACTACACGTCGTTCCACTTCGTGGTCCCGCTGACCGTGCTCGGCGTCCTGTACGCCCGTCGGCCCGCCGACTACCGCTGGGCGCGGGCGGCGCTCGGCTTCGCCACGCTGCTCGCGCTCGTCGGGTTCTGGCTCTACCCGCTGGCCCCGCCGCGGCTGATGCCCGGCCTCGGCTTCATCGACACCGTGCACGGCGTACAGGACTTCTCCCAGCCGGACTACGGCACGCTGACCGCGCTCACCAACCAGTACGCGGCGATGCCCTCGCTGCACTTCGGCTGGTCGCTGTGGTGCGGGCTCGTCATCGCGATCCTCGCCCCCCGATGGTGGATGAAGGCCCTCGGCCTGCTGCACCCGCTGTTCACGGTCTCCGCGATCGTGGCGACCGGCAACCACTGGGTGCTGGACGCGGTGGGCGGCGCGGCCGTCGTCGGCGCGGGCTTCGGGCTGACCTACCTGCTCCAGGGCCCGCGACCCCGGCCGCGTACGCAACCGGCCGGGGACGGAGGCACCGGGAAAGCCGAGGAGGTCGGGAAGGCAGGGAAGGCCGAGGAGGCCGGGAAGGCAGGGAAGGCCGGGGAGGCCGGGAAGGCCGGGGAGGTCAGCACCGCGGAGCCGGCCCCGGTGAAGGGCCGTACCCCGAGCTGATCCGGTACTCGCCCGGCCCGCTCACCGTCAGCCGCGTGAACTCGCCCTCCTTCGCCAGGCAGCCGCCCTCGGCGTGCAGCCAGGGCGAGAAGACGACCCGCACGGTGACCGGGCCGGGGCGCGGGACGCGCACCACGACCTCGGCGCCGTCGGCCCGCACGACCGTGGCGGGCGGCGACACCAGCGGCACCGCGTCGCGCACCCGGTAGACCCGCCAGTTCGGGTCGCGCCACACCGGCTCCAGCCACGGGGTGCCGTTCCTGACCAGGCGGGCCTCGTCCTCCGCGAAGCCGTCCGGTTTGCCCTCGGGCAGCACGACGAAGCCGACCGCCCACCGGTCCAGCCAGGCCCGGTACGTCTCCTGCGAGAACGTGCCGTCGTAGAAGAGCCGGCCGCGCTCCATGTCCAGCTGCCGGTTCCAGCCCCGCGCCAGGTTCACGTGCGGGGCCAGCGCGGTCGCCTCCCGGTGGTTGCGGGCCGGGACGACCTCGACCCGGGTGCGGTCGGCGCCGAGCCGGTCCAGGGCCTCCACGACTCCGGTGGTGTCGTGCGCCCAGGCCGGCACCACCGTCGACACCTCCAGATCGTCGACGGTCTTCTTGCCGACCCAGCCCACGGAGAACACCAGGGCCATGGTCAACGCCACGCGCCGCCGGCGGCGCCCGCGCCACAGGACGGCATCGGTCTCCTCGGTGCCGGTGCCGGCACCGCTGGTGTCGGCACCGGTGCGGTGGGGGCCGGGCACCGCGAGCAGCGCGGCCAGCAGCGCCGCCGGCGCGAACAGCTCCGCGAGGCGCTCCACGTTCGTGCCGACCGGTGAGGGCACCAGATAGGTGAGGACCGTCCCGGCCGCGTACACGACGGCGCCCCGGCGCAGGACCCGCCACCCGCGCGGGGCCAGCGTCAGCACGGCGATCCCGATCAGCACCGGCGGCCAGATCCGGGCGGCGGGCATCAACTGCTCACCGGTGAACGGGAAGAACAGGGTCGTCGTGCCGACCACCACGACCGGGGGCGCGATCAGGGCCGCGGCCCGCCCCCGGTCCCGTACGAGGGCGTGGCCGGCGCCCGCGACGACCAGGAACAGGCCCGCCACCGGGCTCGCCATGGTGGCGAGCGCCGCGTACGCAGCGGCCGGCCGTACGCGGCGCTCGCGGACCAGCAGCACACAGGCCGCGAGCCCCAGCGCGACGCCGAGCGCGAACGTCGTACGCCCCGACGCGACGTTGCACCACAGGGCGAGCGACGCGAGCAGCGCCGGGCCGAGGGGACGGCGGATCCCCGTACGGACGACGAGGACCGCGGCCAGCCAGGCGGCCACCAGCCCGGCCCGCCACGGTGACCGTCCGCACACCGAAGGCGGCCATCAGGTAGGGCGAGATCAGGCTGTAGTTGGCGGTGTGCATCCCGCCGTACCAGAAGAGGCTGTACGCCGATCCGCCGTGCCGGGACACGAAGTCGGCCCACGCCTCCTGCGCGGCGAGATCACCGCCGCCGGTGGCGAGGAGGAACCACCACAGGACGTACAGCGGCACGGTCGGCAGGGTGGCGAGCAGCGGCACCCGGTGCCGCCGCAGACGCCGTCGCAGAACCGGTCGGACATCCCGCTTCGGGGAGGCTGCGGCGCTCTTCCCCCGGACGGGGGACAGTTCGGCTGGGGCCACGGCTCGGCGTTTCCGTTCGAAGTCTTCGAAGGTGTGAGGTGTCTGTGCCACCTGTAAAGACGCTCGACGGACCGAAATCGTTCATCATCTGCCGGAGGACCGCTCAACCGGCGCTGACCTGCAGCTCCTTTATGCCGTTGAGCCAGGCCGAGCGCAGCCGCCGGGGGTCCCCGGCCAGGCGTACGCCGGGCATGGCGTCGGCGATCGCGTGAAAGATGAGGTCGATCTCCAGGGTGGCCAGGGACTTGCCGAGGCAGAAGTGCGGGCCGCCGCCCCCGAAGCCCAGGTGCGGGTTCGGATCGCGCCCGATGTCGAAGACCTCCGGCGCGTCGAAGACCTCCGGGTCGTTGTTGGCGGACGAGTAGAAGAGGCCGAGGCGGTCGCCCTCGAGGATCTGCTTGCCGCCCAGCCGGGTGTCCTGGGTCGCGGTGCGCTGGAAGGCGACGATGGGTGACGCCCAGCGGACGATCTCCTCCGCGGCGGTCGCCGGGCGCTCTCGCTTGTAGAGGTCCCACTGGTCGGGGTGGGTGAGGAAGGCGTGCATGCCGTGCGTGATGGCGTTGCGGGTCGTCTCGTTGCCCGCGACGGCCAGCATCAGCACGAAGAAGCCGAACTCGTCGGAGGCGAGGTTGCCCTCGTCCTCGGCGGCCACCAGCGTGGTGGCGATGTCCTTGGCGGGGCACTGCTTGCGGTCGGCTGACATGTTCATCGCGTAGGCGAGGATCTCAGTGGCCGCCTCCTGGCCGATCTCCTCGGTGATCGCGTACTCCGGGTCGTCGTACGCGATCATCTTGTTGGACCAGTCGAAGATCTTGGCGCGGTCGTCCTGCGGGATGCCGATGAGTTCGGCTATCGCCTGCAGGGGCAGCTCGCTGGCGACCTGGGTGACGAAGTCGAAGGAGCCGCCGGGACCGGCCTCCGCGAGCGCGTCCGCGACGACGCGGCCCGCGCGCGCGTGGAGGTTCTCCTCCAGGGCGCGCACCGCCCGCGGGGTGAAACCGCGCTGGACGATCTGGCGGACCCGGGTGTGCTCGGGCGGGTCCATGTTGAGCAGGATCAGCCGCTGCGCGTCGAGCGCGTCCCGCTCCATGTGCGGACCGAAGCGGATGATCGCGGTGTTGAGGGTGGAGGAGAACAGCTCGGGGTGCGTGGAGACGTACTTGACGTCGGCGTGCCGGGTGACGGCCCAGTAGCCCTCGTCCTGGAAGCCGGCGAGGCCCGGCGGCTGGGGGATCCAGCGGACCGGTTCGGTCCGGCGCAGTTCGGCGAACTCCGGGAGGGGGACGCGCTGGTGCAGCAGATCGGGATCGGTGGGGTCGAACCCGTCGGGCAGGGCCGGACAGGGCATCGGGGCCTCCAGGTCGTGCGACGGCGGGTTCTGACGGCCCATCAGTAACCGGGAACTGCCGTGAAGGTAGTAACGGGTTCTACAAGAGGCAAGGGGCACGGCACCCCGAAATCCGGGAGCTGCACGACCCTTGCGGTGGCGGACGCCGGGTCAGCAGACTGCAAGCAGAACTAGAACGCGTACTAGTTCAGCGTGGCGGGTGGGCCGGGACGCCCGCGCCGCGCGGGTGACCCGAGGAGAGGACTCCCCATGGCCGCGGAACCCGTGATCGTCGAAGCCGTGCGCACCCCCATCGGCAGGCGCAGCGGCGCGCTCGCCAACCTGCACCCCGCCTACCTGCTGGGCGAGACCTACCGTGAACTCCTCGGCCGTACCGGCATCCACGCGGACTGCGTCGAGCAGATCGTCGGCGGCACGGTGACGCACGCCGGCGAGCAGTCCATGAACCCGGCGCGCACGGCCTGGCTGACCATGGGCCTGCCCTACGAGACGGCGGCGACCACGGTCGACTGCCAGTGCGGTTCCTCCCAGCAGGCCTCGCACATGGTCGCCAACCTGGTCGCGGCGGGCGTGATCGACATCGGGATCTCCTGCGGCGTCGAGGCCATGTCGAGGGTGCCGCTGGGTTCCGGGTCGAAGCACGGACCGGGCAAGCCGTTCCCCGACGAGGCGAACGTGGACCTGCCGAACCAGTTCGAGGCGGCGGAGCGGATCGCGCGCCGTCGCGGGCTGACCCGCGGACACGTGGACTCGCTGGGCCTGATCTCGCAGGAACGGGCGGCTGCCGCCTGGTCGGAGGAGCGCTTCAAGCGCGAGACGTTCGCCGTACAGGTGCCGACCACCGAGGACGAGCAGGGCGCCGGGCAGGGCATGTGGCGGCTGGTCGACCGCGACGAGGGACTGCGCGACACGTCGATGGAGGCCCTGGCGGGCCTGAAGCCGGTCATGCCCACCGCCGTCCACACCGCGGGCAACTCCTCCCAGATCTCCGACGGCGCCTGCGCGCTCATGTGGGCGTCCAAGCGGATGGCGCGGGCGCTGAAGCTGCGCCCGCGCGCCCGGATCGTGGCGCAGGCGCTGGTCGGCTGCGACCCGCACTTCCACCTCGACGGCCCGATCGACGCGACGAAGGCGGTCCTGGGCAAGGCCGGCATGACCCTCAAGGACATCGACCTCGTCGAGATCAACGAGGCGTTCGCGTCGGTGGTGCTGAGCTGGGCGCAGGTCTTCGGACAGGACCTGGAGAAGGTGAACGTGAACGGGGGCGCGATCGCGCTGGGCCACCCGGTGGGGGCGACCGGGGCGCGGCTCATCACCACGGCGCTGCACGAACTGGAGCGCCGGGACAAGGAGTTCGCGCTGATCACGATGTGCGCGGGCGGGGCGCTGTCGACGGGGACGATCATCCAGCGGCTGTAGGCCGCCTCCCGCCTCCCGCTTCCCGCTTCCCGCTTCCCGCTTCCTGCCTTCTGTCTTCTGCCTTCTGCCTTCTGTTTCCTGTTTTCGGCCTCAGCCCTCCACGGTGTTGTAGTTGGTGATGCCCTCCACCAGCACGGCCGCCGCGCCGACCAGAGGGCTGTCCGCCCCCTTGCGCACCACATCCGGCAGCCGGTGCGCGTTCTCCTCGGTGACCGCCACCATGCCCCAGAACGCGTTGTACGCAGACGGGTCGGCCGGCTTGTCGACGGCCGCCCCGACCGTCCTGACGCCGTCGCCGTCGCCCTGGCCGCCGTCTCCCCCGGCCAGGGCCAGCGCGCCCATCTGCCGCAGTATGTCGGGGTTCCGCTCCTCGGCGGCCACCACGCTCCAGCCCGCCGTCTCCGTGTGCCGCAGTGCGGCGAGCAGGCTGCCGGAGCTGCCCGCACCCGTGACAACGATGTCCGGCAATACGAGGGCCACCTGTCCGTGCGTCATCGGCAGGGCGGACCGGATCGCCCCGTCGAGTTCCGGTTGCGAGGACTGGTCCTGGTAGACGAAGACGATCTGGAAGGTCTGGGCGTAGCGCGCCAGATAGCTCACCGTGTCCAGCTTGTGCGTCTCGAACACGACGACCAGGCGTACGGCGAGTCCGCTCCTGGCCAGTTCGGCGACGGCTTCCAGGCTGCGGTCCAGCACGGTGACCCCGGGGGCCAGGCAGTGCAGTTCCTTCGAGTAGGGCGCCCCGAAACGCGTTCCGAATCCGGCGCAGGGCAGTATGACCGAGACGTCAGGGGTGGGCACGGACGAACTATCCATGGAGTCGCTCTCAGGTCGTGAGGCCGTCAGGTCGTCAGGTCGTGTCGTGGGGGAGTGGGCCGTGTCGACGATCGGGAACCTCGCACGCGTCGGCGGGTGCGGGTGGGTGCGGAAGGGCCGGGGCCGACGCCGCGTCGTCGGCCCCGGGAGGCACGTTGGCGATCACCGTAGCCACTGAGGGCGGCCCACGCGAGAGGGCAAAACGGGCTCCGGTTCCCGGCGTCCCGGTGATCGTGGATCACCGTCGCGGCCTGCACCGTGCGTCGTACACTGCTGCCGCGCACCCGCCGGGGCCGACGCATCGCAGTCGACGACACAGTCAGTGACGGAACGAAAGAGGTTGCGGAATGCGGGTGTTGCTGTCCACGTACGGCACGCGGGGCGACGTCGAACCGCTGGTCGCGCTCGCGGTGCGGTTGCGGGAACTCGGCGTGCAGGTGCGGATGTGCGCCCCGCCCGACGAGGAGTTCGCGCGCCGGCTGGCCGGTCTCGGTGTGGACCTGGTGCCGGTCGGGCCACCGGTGAAGGAGCTGATGCGCGGGGCGGGTGTGCCGTCGGCGGCGGACCTGGCCCGGTACCGGGCCGAGATGCTCGACGCGCAGTTCGACATCTTCCCCGCGGCGGCCGACGGATGCGACGCGCTGGTGGCGGCCGGGCTGGCGCAGATCGCCGCGCGGTCCGTGGCCGAGGCCGCGGGCATCCGGTACGTGTACACGTGTTACGCGGCGGTCAACCTGCCGTCGCCCTACCATGCGCCGCCGCCGCGGCCGGGCTGGCCGGAGCCGGCGGCGAGCGACAACCTGGCGCTGTGGGGACTGGACGCCGAGAACGTGAACGCGCAGTTCCGCGAACCACTCAACGGCCACCGGGCGTCGCTCGGCCTGCCCCCGGTGGACAACGTCCGCGACCACGTCTACAGCGACCGGCCGTGGCTGGCGGCGGACCCGGTCCTGGGGGCGTGGCGCGGGACCCCGGGCCTCGACGTGACCCAGACCGGTGCGTGGTTCCTGCCGGACGAACGTCCCCTCCCCGCCGACCTGTCGGCGTTCCTGGACGCGGGCACCCCGCCGGTCTACGTCGGCTTCGGCAGCATGACCCCGGCGCCGGACATCGCCCGCAGGGCCGTCGAGGCGATCCGCGCGCAGGGCCACCGCGTACTCGTCTCCCGCGGCTGGGCCGGCCTGGACCTGGCCGGCGACCGGGACGACTGCTTCGCCGTCGGCGAGGTCAGCCACCAGAGCCTGTTCCCCCGGGTGGCCGCCGTGGTGCACCACGGCGGCGCCGGCACGACGGTGACGGCCGCCCGCGCGGGCGCGCCACAGGTGGTGGTGCCTCTCCAGCTGGCGGACAACCCGTACTGGGCGAGCCGGGTGGCGGCCCTGGACGTCGGCGCGGCACTCGACGGCGCGACCCTGACCGACGACGACCTGGACGTCGCGGTCAAGACGGTCCTGGCACCGCAGACGCGGGCACGGGCGGAGGCACTGGGGGCCAGGATCCACACCGACGGCGCGGCGGTCGCCGCGCGCCTGCTGCACGAGGCCCTCCGGTGAGCGGGCCCGTGGACGACGGCGTGTACGTGGGCAACGCGGGCAAGGACGCGGCGCTGGACCGGGGATGGCTGCTCGGGCACTTCAAGGAGCCCGGCGATCCCCGCCACAGCCAGGCCCTGGAGGTGAAGTGGGGCGTCCACCCGCGCGGCGAACGGCGGGCGCAGTGGGTGGAGGGCGAGGTGCGCACCGCCCTCCTGGTCCTCGTCTCGGGCCGTTTCCGCCTGGAGTTCCCCGGCCGCAGCGTGCTGCTGGAGGAACAGGGCGACTACGTCGTCTGGGGCGAGGGGGTGGGCCACTCCTGGGTCGCGGAGGACGAGTCGGTGGTACTGACCGTGCGCTGGCCCTCGGTACCCGGATACGCCGTAGCGCAGGAGGAGGAGCGGCTCTGACGGGCCGTCGTCGCCGTCCAGTCGAGGAAGGTGGTGAACGCGGCGGGGTCGAGCGTGCGGACGGGCCCCGCCGGGTTCTTCGAGTCGCGTACGGCGAAGGTGGTACGGAGCGATCGCCCCTCAACCGCGTCCGGATCAGCGGTCGGGTGCCCCGTTCCGTAGTCCTCGCTGCAGACGATGGCCGGGTCGCCCGCGAAGTGGACACTCCCGGCCCGGCGCGGGTGCCGCACAGGGCGAAGGCGGCGGCCCCGGGGATCGAGGACCGCCGCCTTCGCGTACGGGGGAGTCGTGACGGTGCCTCCCGGGCGCCGTCGGGCCGGCTCAGTACCAGCCGTTGGCCTGCCAGAAGTTCCACGCGCCGACCGGGCTGCCGTAGCGGGAGTTCATGTAGTCGAGGCCCCACTTGATCTGGGTCTTCGCGCTGGTCTTCCAGTCGGCGCCCGCGGAGGACATCTTCGAGGCCGGCAGGGCCTGCACCAGGCCGTAGGCGCCCGAGGAGGCGTTCGTGGCATCGACGTCCCAGCCGCTCTCGTGCTCGACGATCTTCGAGAACGCCTTGTACTGGGCGTCGTCGTGGATCATCTTCTGCGCGATCGTCCTGGCCGACGCGGAGGAGGCGACCGTGGGGGCCGCGGCCTGGGCGGGGCCCGCCGCGAGGACCATGCCGGCGGTGGCGGCCGCCACGGCGGCGCCGGTGAGGGCCTTCTTCGGGGTGGTGAGCGGACGGATGCGGGTGGAGAAGGGCACGGAGAACCTTTTCTACGGGGACGGGGGGCCGCTCGTACGTCCTGGGCGCCGGTTCCGGCGGGGTCCTGACATGCGGCGGCGCCGAGACCCGGAGGGGCACGTCGGCGCCTTGCGACTCCTCCAATGAACCAGGGTCGCGGCGCGTCCGCAATGACCCCTTTTGCTAGTTGTGGTCGTATCCCCGGCGAAAGGTCCCTGTGTGAGGTGGCTCTCCATTCGCAGGTCAGAGGCCATTAGTGCATGGGCATGACAGGCTTATGTCCTACGATCGCGCCTAGTTGAGGACCAAGGTCCTGTGGGACGGCTCACGGAAGCGGCGTGACGGGCGCCGCGCCGTCCGGCTCCTCGAACGTGACCGGCGTCTCGAAGGCCGCCCGCCGCGTCGCCCGGCGCAGCGCCTTGAGGACAGTCGCGCCCAGGGTGAGCGTCAGGACGACCGTCACCGTCGCCCGGCCCAGGTCCCAGCCCAGCGAGGTGGCCAGGCAGTACGCCACGAAACGGGCCAGGTTGGTGTGCACCGCGTCCCGCGCGTCGAAGGCGACGTTCGACGACAGCGCGTCCATGAAGGGCCATCCGGCCAGGTTCATGAACGTGCCGTACGCGAAGGCCGCGAGGAAGCCGTACGCCGCGAGCATCGCCAGCTCGCCCCGGCCGCGCAGCCGGTCGGGACCCGGCAGCAGCCCCGCGCCCATCGTGAACCAGCCCATGGAGAGCATCTGGAACGGCATCCACGGCCCGACCCCGCCCGTGAGCAGCGCGGACGCGAACATCGTGACCGACCCCAGCACGAAGCCGAACCCCGGCCCCAGCACCCGCCCGCTCAGCACCATCAGGAAGAACATCGGCTCGATGCCCGCCGTACCGGCGCCGATCGGCCGCAGCGCGGCCCCGGTCGCGGCCAGTACCCCGAGCATGGCCACCGCCTTGGGGCCCAGGCCCGATTCGGAGATCGTCGCCGCGACGACCCCGACCAGCAGCACCAGCAGCCCGGCGAACAGCCAGGGCGCGTCCTGCGCGTGCGCGCCCACCTGCGAGGTCGGACCGCTGAAGAAGGGCCAGGTGAGCGCGGCGAGACCGATCGCCCCGACCAGGACGAGCGCGGCGACGGAACGGGGTCCCAGCCGGATGGGACGCGCCTGGGGCCGGGGCCGGGCGCTCATGGATGCGCCCCTTCCGCCGGCCCGGGTTCGCCCAGCGCCTCGCGCACCTGGGACACGGTCAGCCACTTCTGCGGGGCCAGGACCTTGGTGACCTGCGGCGCGAAGGACGGGGAGGCGACGACAACCTCGGCCGTCGGGCCGTCGGCCACCGGCTCGCCGTCGGCGAGGATCACGACCCGGTGGGAGAGCTCGGCGGCCAGCTCGACGTCATGGGTGGCCAGGACGATGGCACGGCCCTCGGCCGCGAGCGTCCGCAACAGGGTGACCAGGCGCGACTTGGCCGCGTAGTCGAGGCCGCGGGTCGGCTCGTCGAGGAGGATCAGGGGCGGCCGGGCCGTCAGGACGACCGCCAGGGCCAGGGTGAGCCGCTGGCCCTCGGACAGATCCCGCGGATGAGTGCCGTCCCCGATGCCCGGCAGCAGCTCCGACACCAGGGCCCGGCAGGTGCCCGGCCCGGCGCCCGCGTCGGCGTCCGCCGCCGCGCACTCGCCGGCCACCGTGTCCGCGTACAGCAGGTCCCGGGGCTCCTGCGGTACGAGGCCGACGTGGCGGATCAGCTCACCGGGCGCCGTGCGGTGGGGCCGGAGTCCGCCCACGCGGACCGAGCCGGCCGACGGGGGGACGAGGCCGGCCAGGGCCGAGAGCAGGGTCGACTTGCCGGCGCCGTTGCGGCCCATGAGCGCGACGGTCTCGCCGGGGGCGACGGTCAGGTCGACGTCGTGGAGCACTTCGGTGCGGCCCCGGCGGACGGCGAGACCGGTGACCACCGCCGGGTGGGGCGCGGCGGTCGTGCCGGTCGCGTCGGTCGTACCGGCCGGGCCGGTGGTGCCGGGTGTCGTGGCCGGGCGCCTCCGGAAGAGCCGTGGGCGGCGGGAGGCCGGCGCACCGCCCTCCGCCGCCTCGCCTTTCGCCGCGTCACCCTCCGTCGCACCGCCTTCCGGCACCCGTACCGGCGGGGCTGCGGGGCCGGGGGCGCCCGTCCCCCCGTACGGGAGCCCCTCCAGGCGTTCGCGCAGGGCGCCCGCCCTGCGCCGGGCGTCCCGGACCGTCAGCGGCAGGGGTGTCCAGCCGCCGAGCCGGCCCAGGGCCACCACCGGCGGGTGGACCGGGGACACCGCCATGACCTCGGCGGGGGTGCCGAGCGTCAGCGGGGCGCCCGGCGACGGGAGGAGGGCGACGCGGTCGGCGTACTGCACGACGCGTTCCAGGCGGTGTTCGGCCATCAGGACCGTCGTGCCGAGGTCGTGGACGAGGCGCTGCAGGACGGCGAGCACCTCCTCGGCGGCGGCCGGGTCGAGGGCCGAGGTCGGCTCGTCGAGGACCAGAACCTGGGGGTGCGGGGTGAGGACCGAGCCGATCGCGACCCGCTGCTGCTGTCCGCCGGAGAGCGTGGCGATGGGGCGGTCGCGCAGGTCGGCGAGGCCGAGCAGGTCCAGGGTCTCCTCCACGCGGCGGCGCATCACGTCGGGGGCGAGGCCCAACGACTCCATCCCGTAGGCGAGTTCGTCCTCGACCGTGTCCGTGACGAAGTGGGAGAGGGGGTCCTGGCCCACCGTGCCGACCAGGTCGGCCAGCTCGCGGGGCTTGTGCGTGCGGGTGTCACGGCCCGCGACCGTCACGCGCCCGCGCAGGGTGCCGCCCGTGAAGTGCGGGACCAGTCCGCCCACCGCGCCCAGGAGCGTCGACTTGCCGACCCCGGACGGTCCGATCAGCAACACCAACTCGCCCTCCGGGACGGTCAGTTCGATGTTGCGGACGGTGGGCCCGGCCGCCCCGTCGTACGTCACGGAGACGTCCTCGAAGCGGATCATGAAGGCTCCTTGCCGGTGTCTTGTGCGATGTCGGGTGCCGGGGCGACGAAGGCCGGGAGCAGGCCGAGCAGGACCGCAGCCGCGGGCCACAGCGGAAGCGTCGGTGCCGTCAGCGGGACGACGCCGGGATGCAGGGCCGCGGCGGCGTACGCGTCGTGGGCGGCGTACAGGATCAGCAGCCCCGCGACGGCCGCGCCGGACGCGGCGACGAGCCAGGCGCGTACGCCCCACGCGTCCGGCCGGTACCGGGTGCGCAGCGAGCGGCGCCCGCCGAGCCACAGGCCGCCGAGGGCCGCGGCGAGTCCGGCGAGCAGCACGGGCACGCCGTAGCTGCCGCCCTCCGCGGTGAGCAGGCCGTACGTGCCCGCGCAGACCCCGACCAGACCGCCCAGGGTGAGCGCGGCGGTGGTCCGGCGGACGGCGGGCGGCACTTCGGCGGAGCGGCCGTAACCGCGCGCGTCCATCGCCGCGGCGAGGGCCACCGAACGTTCCAGCGCGCCCTCCAGGACCGGCAGCCCGACCTGGAGCAGGCCGCGCACGCCGTGGTCGGGCCGGCCGCGCAGCCGCCGGGCCGCGCGCAGTCGCTGGACGTCCGCGATCAGGCTCGGGGCGAAGGTGAGGGCGACCACCACGGCCACGCCCGCCTCGTACAGGGCGCCCGGCAGGGACTTGAGGAGGCGGGCCGGGTTCGCGAGGGCGTTCGCGGCGCCCACGCAGATGAGCAGGGCGGCGAGTTTCAGGCCGTCGTAGAGCGCGAAGACCAGGCCCTCGGCGGTGACCCGGCCCCCCACGCGGATGCCCTGCGCCCAGTCGGGGAGCGGGAGTTCGGGAAGGGTGACGAGGGTGTGCGTACCAGGAACGGGTGAGCCGAGGAGGACGGCGAAGGCCAGCCGGATGCCGAGCACGGTGAGCGCGAGCTTCACGAAGGCGCCGTAGGAGCGTGCCCAGGGGGCCTGCGTCCGGCGCGCCGCCACCACGTGACCGGCCACGCCGATGAGGAGGGCGAGCAGGAGGGGGTTCGTGGTCCGGGACGCGGCGGTCCCGAGCCCGAGGGCCCAGATCCACCAGGCGCCGGGGTGGAGGGCGTTGGTACGGGTCGCGCGCGGGGCACGCAGTCGTCGCAGGACTCCTGCCGGGCCCGGGCGGACCTTCTCGCCGGTGGTCATGGTGCGTGTCCCGTCAGCCGCGGCGTCGGCGGGCCCGCCAGACCGTGGCCGCGGCCAGTACGGCCACGGCGGCGATCCCGGCCACCAGGCCCACCGAGGGCCCGCCATCGCCCCCGGACCCGCTCACCGCGCGGGGCGGGGCGGTGGCCTCCGGACGGTCGTCCGACACCGGCTCGCCGCACCCGGTGCGGGGGTAGCCGGCGATGGCGCACAGCAGGGCGTTCGTGTCGTACCGCAGCGGCTCGGCGACGGAGGCGAGGGCGTCCGCGGTCGTCGCGTCCTCGTCGACGCGGGCGCACACCGTGCGCGGGCTCGGGTCCGGCGGTGTCGAACCGGCCGGCGCGTCCGCGGCCGTACCGAAGTCCAGGACGAGGGCGACCCGTTTCGTCCCCTCGCGTGCGGGCGTCCCCGCGCAGACGGCCGCGAAGCCGGCCTTCCCGCGCGGCTTCGCCGAGTCCTTCGAGTCCTCGCTCACCGAGAAGCGGAACCCCTGGACGTCGCCGTCGGAGGGCCGCGCGGTCGACGGGCCCTGCGTCGCGTACACCCACGTGCCGGCGGCGGATTCGCGGTCCCAGAAGGACCAGTAGCGGTAGCCGGCCGCCCGGGCCTGCCCCGCCGCACCGAGCACGGCGAGCAGGAGGGCCGGGACCAGGGCCAGGACCAGCAGGGCCGGGCGGCCGCGGGTCACGGCTGCTGCTTCTTGGTGCGGCCGCTCAGGAGGAAGCCGATGCCGATGCCGCCGACCAGGCCGACGCCGACGATCCACCAGACGCTGACCCCGCCGTCGCCGTCCTCGTCCTCCTTGCCGTCCTCGTTGTCCTTGTCGCCCTTGTCGGCGGCCGATGTGCCGGTGGCCTCGGCGGCCGGGCCGGTCGCGCCGAGCTGCTTCACCAGGTCGGCGCCGCCGAAGTCGCGCGGGTCCGCTCCGGTGGCGTGCGCCGCGAAGATCAGCTGCGCGTACGCGGCCGGGCCGCTCCGCGCCGCCCAGTCGCCCGACTCCTTCTTCAGCCAGGCCAGGGACCTGCCGGCGTCGGCCGTCCGGCCCGCCGCCGCCAGCGCGACGACCGCGTCGGCGGTGTTGCCGTGATCGGGCTGGTCCTCGGCGCCCGCGAGGGCGGACTTCAGGTAGCCGGTCCTCGCCACCGCGCCCGCGAGATACCCGGCGCCGTTGGCCGCCGCCTGCCCGGCGGTCGGGGAGTCGCCGCCCGCGCACTTCGCGGCCCCGGCGGACTTCCCGGCGGATCCCCCGTCGTCCTCGGCGTCCGCCGCCAGGCCTTCGCCGAGCGCGCCCAGGACGCCCGCCGCGGTGGCGTCGGCGTTCGCCGCGAGCCCGCCCTTCTTGTCGGGCTGGAAGGCGAACGCGCCCGCGCCGTCCTCGTCGCAGGGGACGGACAGGCCGCGCAGGGCGTCGTACGGCGTCCGGTCGTCCTTCGAGCGCAGGTCCTGCGTGTCGGTGCCGGCGGCCTCCAGGGCGCCGATCACGACGGATGTCGAGTTGGTGTCGGTGGCCCCGCCGGGGAGGTAGCCCCAGCCGCCGTCCTCGTTCTGCGCGGACTTCAGCCACTTCACGGCCGCGCCGCTCACGGCGTCGTCGGCGTCGAGCGCCTCCAGGGCCTGCAGGGCGGCGGCGGTGCTGTTCGTGTCGGCCTGCGTCCTGGTGTCGCACTTCGCGGCCGGGTCCGCGCGGTAGGCCGCGAAGCCGCCGTCCGCGCACTGCTGCCCGGTGAGCCAGTCGACGGCCTTCGCGGCGGGCCGCACGCCCACGGTGTGCTGGGCGAGCAGCGCGAGCGACTGCCGCCAGACACCGTCGTACGTCGGGTCGGTGCTGCCGTACAGGCCTGAGGGGAGCGCCGGGGACGGGGAGGGCGAGGCGGAGGACGAAGCGGACGGGGACGGGGAGGGTGACTCGTCGGCGAGGGCGGTCGGCGCGAACGCCGTGCCGATCACGGCGGTGGCGGCCAGGACCACGGCGCTGCGGCGGACAGACATGATCGGCGGGTGCCTCTCTGTACTCATCGGCTCGCCGACGGGGGTGCCCCTTCGGCTCGCCCTGCGGGGGGAGCGGCCGGGCAGCCCGGAACCCCGGGCGGCTCGGCTCCGTATGCCTCGACGGTGCCGGTCACCGGCGGTCCCGGTGACGCGAGCCGGTCACGTTCCGTACGGGGCGTTCCGGCTCGCCGCCCAGCGGGAACGGGGCGGCACACGGCTGCGGGTCAGCGCCGGATTTGCACCGGCTTCCCCCCGTACGGGTGTGATGACGACCTGCTCACTGTACCGGCCCGTAGCGATGCCCCCCGGGGCCGGCCGGGAGCCGCCGGGGTCGAGGTGGCCGGCGGACGGGTCAGCAGCAGCCGGTACCGGCGGCCGCGGATTCGTCCGGGCCGGTACAGCACGTGCTCCGGGGCTGCTCGGCGAGCGTGTCGGCGTCGGCCTTGACGACGTACACCTCCCAGGGTTCCCGGCCGGGGCCGTGGACCCACACCTTGTCCTGGAGGGCGAAGCAGCAGACGGTGTCGCGCTCCACCGCTGTGTCGAGCCCTCGGCCGGCGAGGCGGGCGGTGGCCGCGTGGACGTCTTCGGAGGAGGTGACTTCCACACCGAGGTGGTCCATGCGCGTCTCGTGCTCGGCCTCGCCCTGGATGAGGACGAGCTTGAGCGGGGGTTCGGCGATGGCGAAGTTGGCGTAGCCGTCGCGGAGTTTGGCCGGCTCGGTGTCGAACAGCTTGCGGTAGAAGGCGACCGAGGCGTCGAGGTCGGGCACGCGCAGAGCCAGTTGCACACGGGACATGGCAGTCCTCCTGTCGTGGTGGGTGGCGTGGTCGTGGTGCGGGTCAGCAGCCGCCGGAAGCGGGAGCCCGGACGGTGCCGGGAGCGCCGAGCCGGATCAGGGCGGGGGCCGGGGCGCAGCAGCCGCCCGTCGCCTCCTGGGTGGTGTCCGCGGTGTCGAAGAGGCCGGCACCGCCGCACACGCCGGTTTCGGGGAGGGTGAGTTCGACGCGGTCGGCGGACTCCTCGTCCCCTGCGAGGGCGGCGACGACCGAGCGGACCTGCTCGTAACCGGTCATGGCGAGGAAGGTGGGGGCGCGGCCGTAGGACTTCATGCCGACCAGGTGGACACCTTGTTCGGGATGGGACAGTTCGCGGTGGCCGTGGGGGCGGACGGTGCCGCAGGAGTGCTGGTTGGGGTCGATCAGCGGTGCCAGTTCGACGGGTGCCTGCAGGCGCTCGTCGAGGCCCAGACGGAGTTCGCCGAGGAAGGTCAGGTCGGGGCGGAAGCCGGTGAGCACGATGACCTCGTCGACCGGGTCGAGGCGCAGACCGTCCTCGGCGACCAGGACCAGGCGTCCATCGGCCGTCCGCTCGACGGCGCCGGTGCGGAAGCCGGTGACAGCGTCCGCGTGCCCGTCGTCGACGGCGGCCTTCGCCGCGAGTCCGAGGGCGCCGCGGGCGGGCAACCGGTCGGCCTCGCCACCGCCGAACGTGGAGCCGCCGATGCCGCGCCGCAGGATCCACAGTCCTTTGGTGCCCGCGCCGTCCGCGGTCTTGGCGAGGTCGGCCAGATGGGCCAGGGCGGTGAAGGCGGAGGCGCCGGAGCCGATGACGGCGGTGCGCCTGCCCGCGTAACGGGCGCGTACGGCAGGGTCGTCGAGGTCGGGGACGCGGTAGGTGATGCGGTCGGAGGCGGCGCGCTCGCCGAGGGCGGGCAGGCCGCTGCCGCCCGCCGGGGACGGGGTGGCCCAGGTGCCGGAGGCGTCGATGACGGCGCGGGCGAAGATCCGCTCCTCGTGGCCGTCGCGGTACGTGACGTGGACGACGAAGGGCTGGGTCTCGCGGTCGGCGTCGACGATGCGGTCGCGGCCGGACCGGGAGACGCCGGTGACCCTCGCGCCGGTGCGGACCTTCTCGCCGAGGGTCTCGGCGAGCGGTTGCAGGTAGGCGTCCGCCCAGTCGCCCCCCGAGGGGTAGGTGCCCGGGTCGGGATGGGTCCAGCCGGTGGGGGCGAGCAGTTTCTCGGCGGCCGGGTCGACCACTTCGGCCCAGGTGGAGAAGAGGCGCACGTGCGACCAGTCGCGCACCGCGCTGCCCGCGGAGGGCCCGGATTCCAGGACGAGCGGTTCGAGGCCGCGCACGACGAGGTGGGCGGCGGCGGCCAGGCCGATGGGGCCGGCGCCGATGATCACGGTCGGCAGGGCGGCGGGCGTGCTCTCGCTCATCACGTTCTCCAGGGCGGTCGGGAGGGCATGGACCCACTGATTCGATGTCTGTCGATATCAGGGACCTTGCCACGTGGTATCGACGGATGTCAATATCGACGTATGTCGAATTCGAGTGTGGTGGAGCTGCCGGTCCTGAACCAGCCGGACGGGGCGGTCGTGCCGTGCTGCCCGCCGCTGACCGAGCGCCCCTTGAGCGCCGGGGAGGCGGAGCGGACCGCGAAGATGTTCAAGGCGCTCGGGGATCCGGTGCGGCTGAGGCTGTTCTCGCTGGTCGCCTCGCACGAGGGCGGCGAGGCGTGCGTGTGCGACATCTCCGACGTCGGTGTCTCGCAGCCGACCGTCTCCCACCACTTGAAGAAGCTCAAGGAGGCCGGTCTGCTGGCCTCCGAGCGGCGCGGGACGTGGGTGTACTACCGCGTCGAGCCGGGCGTTCTGGCCGCGATGGGGCAGCTGCTCACCGCGGGGACCCGCTGACCCGTACCGGGTCGTGCGCACCGGCGTCCGGAGCATCCCCGACGGGGCCGCCCCGGCCGCTTCCCGGTGCCGCGGCGCATGTCAGGCGGTGTGGAACCGCCGGCGCCAGGCGAGCGAGACGTGGACCAGCGCCACCAGCACCGGCACCTCGATGAGCGGGCCGACCACGCCGGACAGGGCCTGGCCGCTGGTGACGCCGAAGGTGGCGACGGCGACGGCGATGGCCAGTTCGAAGTTGTTGCCGGCCGCGGTGAAGGCGAGCGTGGCGGTGCGGTCGTAGGCCAGGCCGACGGCCTTGCCGAGCGCGAAGGTCCCGAACCACATCGCCGCGAAGTACACGAGCAGCGGAAGTGCGATCCGGGCGACGTCCAGCGGTCGTGAGGTGATCGTCCTGCCCTGCAGGGCGAAGAGGACGACGATCGTGAAGAGCAGGCCGTACAGGGCCCAAGGACCGATCCTGGAAAGGAAGCCGGACTCGTACCGCTCCTGCCCCAGCTTCTTCTCGCCGATCCGGCGGGTGAGGAACCCGGCCAGCAGGGGGACGCCGAGGAAGACGAGGACGTTCAGGGCGATCTTCCCCATGGAGATGTCGAGGTGCTCACCGTCGCCCAGGCCGAGCAGGCCGGGCAGCAGGTCGAGGTAGAACCAGCCGAGCAGGCCGAACGCCAGGACCTGGAAGACGGAGTTGAGGGCCACCAGTACGGCGGCCGCTTCACGGTCGCCGCAGGCCAGGTCGTTCCAGATGACGACCATCGCGATGCAGCGGGCCAGCCCGACGATGATCAGCCCGGTGCGGTACTCCGGCAGATCGGCCAGGAAGATCCACGCCAGCGCGAACATCACGGCCGGGCCGACGATCCAGTTCATGAGCAGTGACGACACCATCAGCCTGCGGTCGCCGGTGACGGCGTCGAGCTTGTCGTAGCGGACCTTGGCCAGCACCGGATACATCATGACCAGCAGGCCGACGGCGATCGGCAGGGAGATCCCGCCGATCTCGACCTTCGCGAGCGCGTCGTCCAGGCCGGGAACGAGACGGCCCAGAGCCAGGCCGAGGGACATGGCGAGCAGGATCCACACGGCGAGGAAGCGGTCCAGGGTGGAGAGCTTCGCGACGGCTCCCGCCTCCCCGCCGCCCGCTGTGCCGGCCGTCGCGGGTTCCGTGGACGTCATCAGCAGGCCCGCTTCCGGCCGGTCTCCACGGTCTGTCCGGCGATGGTGGCCAGCTCGGCGAACGAGTTCGCCAGGGCTTCGATGACCTCGGGCTTCAGCTTGTAGTAGATGAACCGGCCGCACGGCTCGGTGTCCACCACGCCCGCCTCACGCAACACCTTCATGTGGTTGGACAGGTTGGTCTGCTTGGCGCCCGTCTCCGCGACCAGGTGTGTGGTGCACAGCGTCTCGTGGGCGAGCAGGGTCACGATCCGGAGCCTGAGCGGATCGGCCAGCACCCGCATCAGATCAGTGTCGACTGACGTCATCATGGGCTGATATTGTCACATCAGCCAAGACTGATACCAGTCGGGGCTGAAGTATGGGATCCCGTCGAAGGGGACCCCATGACGTCCCCTCCCATGTCGCCCGTCCTGCCGGGCGCCCGCTCCGCGGCCGAAGGAAACGCTCATGCCCGTGCCCGTGCCCGTGCCCATGCCCGCGTCCCCGCCCGCGCCGCTCGCCTCCGTGCTCTTCGTCTGCGTTCACAACGCGGGCCGCTCGCAGATGGCCGCCGCTTTCCTCGATCACCTCGCGGGCGCGCGCGTCGAGGCGCGTTCGGCCGGCTCGATCCCCGGTGACCAGGTCAATCCGGCCGCCGTCGAGGCCATGAAGGAAGTCGGCATCGACATCTCCGCCGCCATCCCCAAGGTCCTCACCACCGAGGCGGTGCAGGCGTCCGACTACGTCATCACGATGGGCTGCGGCGACGCCTGCCCCGTCTTCCCCGGCAGGAAGTATCTCGACTGGACGCTGGAAGACCCCGCAGGCAAGGGGGTTGAAGCCGTCCGTCCGATCCGCGACGAGATCAGGACCCGCATCGAGGCCCTCGTCGCCGAGATCGACGCGCAGCGGTAGACGCATACGGTGGACTTCGCTCCGCCGAGTGCTGCGGTCACCGGACTAGAGGGCGCGGCGGGCCGTGTGCGGTGCCGGGACCGGGGCCGGTGTGGGCTGGCAGAGGACGAGGGCCAGGTCGTCGACGGGGGCGGTGCCCGTGTGGGCGAGGAGGCGCGAGTAGAGGGTGTCGAGGGCCTCGTCGGGGAGGGGGTCGCGCAGGGCGTGGGCGGCCTCGGTGAGGAAGGGGAAGAGCGTGCCGTCGGGGGCGCGGGCCTCGGTGAGGCCGTCGGTGTAGAGGAGGAGGCGGTCGCCCGGCTGGAGGCGTACGCGGTACTGGCGCGGGTCGGGGCCGAGGCCCAACGGCAGGGTGGCGACGCCCGGTTCGAGCAGTTCGATGCGCTGGCCGGCGCGCAGGGGCGCGGGATGGCCGCAGTTGACCAGCCGGACCTCGCCCGGCGCGAACTCGGCGAGGAGCGCGGTGACGAAGTCCTCCGGGTCCAGGTCCGGCGCGAGGCGTTCGTCCAGGCCGGTGGCGACGGCGGTCAGGTCCGGGACCGTGTGGGCGAGTTCGCGGAAGCCCGCCACCGTCTCGGCGGTCAGCCGGACGGCTTCGAGACCGTGTCCGCGCACGTCACCGACGAGGACCCGCAGGCCGAACGGGGTGACCGCGACGTCGTACAGGTCCCCGCCGAGCGTCGACTCGTGCACGGCGCAGTGGTAGCGCGTGGAGACGTGCGTGCCGGCGAAGCTGCGGGACAGCGGCCGTACGACGGCTTCCTGGGTGATCCGTACGACCTCGCGCACCTCGGCGAGCCGCGCGGTGAGCCGGTCCCGCTGCCGCACGGTGTGCGCGGTGAGCGCGCAGCCGAGCAGCAGCTGCGACAGCGTGACGGCGGCCGGGACCCGGTCCAGCAGCAGTGCGGGCCCGGCGACGAGGACGCCGACCGCCGAGGGCGCGAGGAACCGGGCTTCGGAGAGCCCGGAGAGCCCGGAGGGTTCGGAGGGTTCGGGCGGCCCCGGGGGTGCAGGTGGTCCGGAGGGGCTGCGGAGGTCGCGGAGGTCGCGGGGCGGACCGGACGGGCGTGGCAGGCCGTAGCCGTAGCCGCGGCCGTGGCCGCGGAGCCGTCGTCGGTCGTCGGGTCGCATCCACATCCGCATTCGCATCGGGCATCGGCAATCGCATGGGCACAGCACGGACATGGGAATCGGCGTGGGCATGGGCGGCGGCATCCGCGACCGCGTCGGCGGGCGCCACCGCTCCCGTCGCACGACGGTCTCTGAATATCTCCCTCCGCACCCGTACCGACAGGGCGTTGATCACATCTCGTCGCAATATGCCCGGAAGTGGCGGTGGGGGACCGAGTTCGTGTCCGGCTCGCCGGTGCGGTCGGAGGCAGTCCCGCGGGCCCGTCACACTGACCCGTGCGGGATCCCTCCGGGCTCGCTGTCACGCTGTGCGGGGAGGGCATTGCCGTGCCGGAAAACAGGGCGGGCGACGGGCGGCCGGGAAACCTGCCGCCCGAGACACGGAGTTTCGTCGGCCGGCCACGGGAACTGGAACGGCTCGACGGACTCCTGGACCCCTCCGGGAGGCACGGGCGGCTGGTGACGCTCGCCGGGGCCGGTGGCGTCGGCAAGACCCGGCTCGCCCTGCGGGCCGCCCGCCGCGCCGCCCACCGGTACCGGGACGGCGTCTGGTTCGTGGAGCTCTCGCCGCTGCGGGCCCGGGGCCTGGTGGGTTTCGCCGTGGTCGAGGCGCTGCGGCTGGCCGACAGTTCGACGTCCCCGGTGACCGAGGTGCTCGCCGAGTGGCTGGCGGACAAGGAGGCGCTGATCGTCCTCGACTCCTGCGAACACGTGCTCCCCGACTGTGCGGACCTCGTCCGCGCCCTGCTCCCCGCCGCCCCCGGGCTGCGGTTCCTGGCCACCACCCGGGAACACCTCGGCCTGCCGTCCGAGCTGCGTGTGACGGTCGCCCCGCTGCCGGTACGCGACGGCACCGGCCCGGCCCGGCCACCGGCAGAGGCCGGTGACGCCCTCGACCTGTTCGCCCAGCGGGCCGCCGAGGCGCGCCCCGGCTTCGTCCTGGACGAGGCCTCCACCGGCACGGCCGCCGCCGTCTGCCGTCGGCTGGACGGGATCCCGCTGGCCATCGAGCTGGCCGCGGCCCGCCTCTGCGAACTCTCCCTCGCCGAACTCGACGAACGGCTCGGCGAGCGGCTGCCGTCCCCGCTGGACCTGCTCGCGGCGGGACCCGGCGAGGGGCCCGTGCGGCACCGCACGCTGCGGACGGCCATCGGCTGGAGCCACGAGCTGTGCGCGCCTCTGGAGAGGCTGCTGTGGGCAAGGCTCTCCGTGTTCAGCGGCGGCTTCGACCTGTCCGCGGCCGAGGACGTCTGCTCCGGCGGCCCCCTGCCCGCCGTACGGATCGCGGTACTGCTCGAACGGCTCGTCGAGCAGTCGATCGTGCTCCGCCACCGCCCGAGCGGCAGCGGCAGCGGCAGCGGCGGCGGGGACGGAGACGGAGCCAAAAGCGAAGGCAAAAGCGGAAACGGAAACGGGAGCGGAGACGGGGGCGGGGGCGGCGTCCGTTTCCGGCTGCTGGACAGCGTGCGGGAGTTCGGCGGCGACTGGCTGCGCGCGCTCGGCGAGGAGCGGACCCTGCGGCTGCGGCACCTCGACCACTACCGGAGCCTGGCCCGTACCGGCTGCACGGAGTGGAACACCGGCCGCCAGGTGCTGTGGTGCGAGCGCACGGTCGCCGAACACGCCAACCTCCGTACCGCGATGGACTGCGCGCTGTCCGAGCGCGACGGCGCGACCGCCCTGCGCACGGCGGCCGACCTGGGTTTCCTGTGGCGCCACTGCGGCTACCTGCGGGACGCCCAGCACTGCCTGGACCAGGTGCTCACCGCCGATCCGGCGCCCGGCCCGGATCTCGTGCGGGCCCTGTGGGCCAGGGGCGCGGTCGCCCTGCTCCAGGGCGACCTGGACAGCGCCGGGAGCTGGGCGTCGGTGTACACGGCGGCGTCGGTGGAGCGGGGGGACCCCGTCGAGGTGGCCGCCGCGGCCTACCTCACCGGCGGGCACCTGCTCCTGCGCGGCCGGCTCGCCGAAGCGCTGGCGGTGTTCCGGGCGGCCGAACCGCTCCCGGTCCGCGACGACTGGCTGGGGTCCGCGCAGCTCCAGGTACGGCTGGGGCTCTCCTTCGTGCACCTGCTGCTCGGCGACCTCGTCCGCGCCCGGGCGGTCGCCGACGAGGTGCGCGCGGAGAGCGCGCGGCACGGCGAGTCCTGGGCGGGCGCCTTCGCGGACTGCTTCGTCGCCCAGGCGGACCTGGCCGAGGGCGACTTCCCGGCGGCGCTGCGCAACGCCCGTACGTCCGTCGTCGGGCATCTGTCGCTGAACAGCACGCTCGGAGTCGCCCTCACCCTCGACGTGCTGGCCTCCGCGGTGGCCGCGACCGGCGACGGGCACCGCGCGGCGCGCCTGCTCGCCGTCGGCCAGCGCATCTGGGAGCGCCTGGGCAGAGCCCAGATGGACTCACCGGACCTGACGGCCGCCCGCCGCGCCCGTGAACGACTGGTCCGCGGGAAGATCGGCGACGAGGCCTACACGAGGGCGTACGCGCAGGGCCTGGCCATGTCGTACGAACGGGGCGTCGCCTACGCGGTGGAGGACGGCACCGGCACCTGACACAACCGCGCTCGACCCCTCCTCCTGCTCGCGCCGGGTGAGAACATCGGATGCGTACGCTCATTTCGTGAGGGCTGCGAACGGAGGGTTGTGTTACGTATTCACTTCACCACCAGCGACCTGGCACTGACTCATGTGGCGACGGGCCCCGATCCCTGCTGGGAAACGATCCTCGGCCTGCAGCAGTTGGTGTGTGCGAGGCCGGGACGCGCCTTTCGGGACTGGCGCCTCAGAGCACGGGAAGTCGTCGCACGGAAGAAGCTGGGAAACCAGGTCCGCTATCTGAGAGCGCTTGTTCCCCAGAAAGGCTATGTTCCGGATTTCCTGACCCCGGCTGAGGCAGCCGACGGAATGCGGACAGCGATCTCCGCGGTACGAAACACTCCGCCCGGCCGGGTTCGGAGAGAGTTGCAGATGCTGTCGTCCCAGCAGCACCGTGGAGTGCCACGCCCGGTACGGCAGTTGGCCGACGCGGACCGCGACAACCGCCAGCTGGCCGACCTGGTGCAGGCGTTTCGATGCGTGTACGACACGGTCATCGCTCCTGACTGGACGCAGGTGGAAGCGTACGTGGAAGCCGACCGGGCCCTACGCGCGCGTGCCCTCCGGGACGGTGGTGTCTCCCGCCTTCTCACCTCGCTGGGCACCGCGGTGCGATGGGAACCTCCCGTGCTGTACGTGAGGTATCCCGTCGAACGCGATCTGCACCTTTCAGGCCGCGGACTTCGTCTCGTACCGTCCCGTTTCTGTTCCCGTGTTCCCGTCGCCCTGGCGGACCCGCAGCTGCGCCCGGTCCTTGTCTACCCCGTCGGTCCCACCGCGAATGAACCGGTTCCCCGGTCGGCGAGTGCCCTGGACGGGCTGCTGGGGCGCACCCGGGCCGAAGTCCTCCGAGCGCTGCGCGACGGGGCCACCACCGGTGAACTCGCCTCGCGGCTGCGGGTCTCCGCCTCCGCGGCGAGTCAGCACGTCCACGTGCTGTCCCGGGCGGGGCTGGTCCACAGCCAGCGCACCGGGGCGTCGATCCTGCACACGCTGACGCCGCTCGGCACCGCTCTTCTGACAGGCAGTGTCCCTGTTCTCACGCCTGACCAGCGGATTTCAGATGTGCCTTAAGGGTCTCGCGCCACCGCCACGATCTGCGCCATGGTGTGGACGTGATCCACGTACGGACTGACCTACGTACGGACCGGTCACCGTACGTCCTGGCGCCAGGGACGACGGCCACGACCAGAAAACAGGGGAACACCATGCGAAAGAAGGCTGCGGCAACGATCGCAACCGCCGCTGCGATGCTCGGTGTCATCGCTTCGGCCACCACCGCCTCCGCCGAACCGAATCCGCCCGGCTGCCCCAAGGGGTATTTCTGCGCCTACAGCGGACCGGACCAGACCGGATCGCTGGTACTGAAGACGGCGGGCAACTGGAGCGGCCAGGTGCGCTTCCAGTCCATCTTCAACAACGGATACGCGTTCCCGGGAGCCGACCACGTCGACATGACGTACTGGTACGAGGGGGACGGCACCACCACCAGCTGTATCCACTACAACCCCGGGCCCGGCCTGTACAAGTGGACCGCTCCCTACACGGAAGTCCTCTACAGCGTCCGCTGGCGAGGCGAGTGCTGACACGGACACCCGCAGGTCCGCGGGAAAGCGGCGCGCCGCCCGATCCGGGCGGTGCGCCGCTTTCTCGTCCACGGACTTTCGGCAGCGACGGCTCAGCTCCTCGGGCGGGGCGGGTGTGAGAGCCGTACAGGGGACCGGTCCCACACGAACGCCCTCTCAGACGGCGATGTACGTCACCGGGCCGCTCCCCGGCACCGTCTCCGCGCGGCCCAGCTTCACCAGGCGGCGCAGGTGGGCCTCCGCCTCCGAGACCGCGATGTTCCTGGACCCGTACGGGATGTCGGCCCAGGGGCGGTTCCACTCCATGTGCTCGGCGACCTGCCACACGGTGCGCGGGGTGCCGAGGAGGGCGAGGAGACCGGTGAGGCGTTCCTCGTGGTGGTCGAGCAACTCCCGTACGCGGGACGGCGCGTCGGTGAAGGGGTGCAGATGGGCCGGGAGCACCTCGGCCGGTCCGAGGCCGCCGACCCGCTCCAGGGAGTCGAGGTAGTCGCCGAGCGGGTCGGGGACGGTGTCGTCGTCCGGATCCTCGTAGAGGCCGATGTGCGGGGTGATCCTCGGCAGGAGGTGGTCGCCGGAGAACAGGCGTCCGCGACCGGGAAGTTGGGCCGGATGGGCCTCCTCCAGGTGGAGGCAGACGTGGCCGGGCGTGTGTCCCGGGGTCCAGATCGCGCGCAGCCGCCGGCCGGCGAGGCCGAGGAGTTCGCCGGGGACGATCTCCCGGTCGGGGAGCGCGGGGGAGAGGCCGGGCAGGCGTGGGCGGCGGGCGGTGCGCAGCGGCGCCACGTGCTCCTCGGGCGCGCCGGCCGCGGTCAGCTTGTCCGCCATGTACGCCAGCCAGCGTCCCGGTTCGGTCTCGCGGGTGCGGCGTACGACGCAGATGTCGGCGGCGTGCATGGCCACCCACGCGCCCGACGCCCCACGCACCTTCTCCGACAGCCCGTGGTGGTCGGGATGGTGGTGGGTGATCACCACGCCGTGGATCTCGCCGACGGCCGTCCCGCACGCCACCAGCCCCTCGGTGAGCGCGTCCCAGGACGCCGGGTCGTCCCAGCCCGTGTCGATCAGCACCGGTCCGCGGTCGGTGTCCACGACGTACACGAGGGTGTGGCCGAGGGGGTTGTCCGGGATGGGGACCGCGACGGACCGTACGCCGCCGCCGTGGTCGGTCACCTGTGGCATGGGCTCCCCTGTCGCCGGCTTCCCGCCACTATAACTAGAACGGGTTCCAGCGGGAGTGCTGTGTGCTCCGTGGACTCCGTCCGGTGGAACTGATATCAGTTCAATGTCTGATGCACCGTCAGGAACGAGTGGTTCCCTCGGAGAGGCAGTCGGTCATGACCGAACTCGTGGAACACGGAAAGCTGTTCATCGGCGGGGAGCTGACCGCTCCCGGCGGCCCGGACGTCATCGAGGTGGTCTCCCCGCACACCGAAGAGGTCATCGGCCGGGTGCCGCACGCCTCGCGGGAGGACGTCGACCGGGCCGTGGCCGCGGCGCGCACCGCCTTCGACGAGGGGCCCTGGCCGCGCATGACCCTCGACGAGCGCATCGGGGTGGTCACCCGGATCAAGGACGCGATCGCCGTACGGCACGAGGAGATCGCCCGGGTCATCTCCTCCGAGAACGGCTCCCCGTACTCCTGGAGCGTCCTCGCGCAGGCGCTCGGCGCGATGATGGTGTGGGACGCCGCCCTCACCGTCGCACGGGACTTCCGTTACGAGGAGACGCGCGACGGGGTGCTCGGACGCATCCTCGTCCGGCGCGAGCCGGTGGGGGTCGTGGCCGCCGTCGTCCCGTGGAACGCGCCCCAGTTCGTGACGGCGGCCAAGCTCGGGCCCGCGCTGCTGACCGGCTGCACGGCCGTGCTCAAACCGTCGCCCGAGTCACCGCTGGACGCGTACATACTCGGCGAGATCGCGCGGGAGGCCGGGCTGCCGGAGGGCGTCCTGTCGATCCTGCCGGCGGACCGCGAGGTCAGCGAGTACCTCGTCGGACACCCCGGGATCGACAAGGTCTCCTTCACGGGGTCGGTCGCGGCCGGCCGGCGTGTCATGGAGGTGGCCTCGCGCAACCTCACCCGCGTGACCCTGGAACTGGGCGGGAAGTCGGCGGCGGTGGTCCTGCCGGACGCGGACCTGGGGACCGCCGTGCCGGGCATCGTCTCGGCGGCCTGGATGAACAACGGCCAGGCGTGCGTGGCCCAGACCCGCATCCTGCTGCCGCGCTCGCGCTACGACGAGTTCGCGGAGGCGTTCGCGGCGGCGGCCGACGCGCTGGTGGTCGGTGACCCGCTGGACCCCGCCACCCAGGTCGGCCCGCTGGTCGCCCGGCGGCAGCAGCAGCGCAGCCTCGACTACATCCGCATCGGCCAGGAGGAGGGCGCCAAGATCCTCGCCGGCGGCGGCCGTCCGGCGGGCCTGGACCGCGGCTGGTACGTCGAGCCGACGCTCTTCGGCGACGTCGACAACTCCATGCGGATCGCCCGCGAGGAGATCTTCGGCCCGGTGATCTGCCTGCTCCCGTACGGCGACGAGGAGGAGGCGGTCAAGATCGCCAACGACTCCGAGTACGGCCTGAGCGGCAGCGTCTGGACGGCCGACGTGCCCCGCGGCATCGACGTGGCCCGCCGGGTCCGTACCGGCACGTACTCCGTCAACACCTTCAGCCTCGACATGCTCGGCCCGTTCGGCGGCTACAAGAACTCCGGGCTCGGCCGCGAGTTCGGCCCCGAGGGGTACGGGGAGTTCCTGGAGCACAAGACGATCCACCTGCCGGCCGGCTGGGAGGTCTGAGGGATGGGCGACCGCTGGCACGTCGAGGTCGACCGCTCCGTCTGCATCGGCTCGGCCCAGTGCACCCACCTCGCCCCGGACGCCTTCCGCCTCGACGCGGCCATGCAGTCCCACCCCGCGGAGTCCGAGAGCGACGCCAACGAGAAGGTCCTGGAGGCGGCGGAGGGCTGCCCGGTGGAGGCGATCACGATCACCCTGCCGGGCAGCGGGGAGGCGGTGTTCCCTCCGGAGGAGTGAGGGGGGAAGGCGCGAGGGTGTGGTCGGCCACCGGCCGGTGGGGGCTGGGCGCGCGGTTCCCCGCGCCCCTCACGGGGGCGGTGACGTCAGGTCGATCAGGCGGCACACCGTCTCTATGTCTATCTTCACCTGGGCGATCGAGGCGCGGCCGGAGAGCCAGGTGATCAGCGCCGAGTGCCAGGTGTGCTCGATGACGCGGACGGCCGACAACTGGGCGGGGGTGGGATCGTCGAGACCCATGGCGTCAAGGATGATCACCGTGGTCTGGCGGGAGACCTGGTCCACCTCCGGGCTCACGCTGCGGTCGGCGAACGTCAGGGCGCGGACCATCGCGTCGGCGAGGTGCGGCTCCCGCTGCAGCGCGCGGAAGGCCCGCATCAGGGTCTCCGCGACCCGCTGCGCCGCCGTGTCGCCCGTCGGCGGCTTCTTGCGCAGCGTCCCGTGCATGTGGGCCAGCTGGTCCTGCATGGTCGCGACCAGCAGGTGCACCTTGGACGGGAAGTAGCGGTAGAGCGTGCCCAGCGCGACCTGCGAGGACTCCGCCACCTCCCGCATCTGCACCGCGTCGAAACCGCCCCGGCTCGCCAGCTGCGCGCTCGCGTGCAGGATGCGGCGGCGGCGCGCCTCCTGGCGCTCGGTGAGCGGGGGAGTGACCGGCTGCGCCGCCCGTACGGGCGGCTGCGCGGCCTTCGCCGCAGTCTTGGCTTCCGCAGGCATGGATCCCGTTCCGTGACGTTCGTACAGCAGAGGGCGGCAGGGGCGACAGGGGCGGTGGAGCGAGAGCGGGTAGAGCCCGGCCGTGGCGTGAATCACCCGATCCACCGCTCACAGGAGAGCTACCTGCCGGTAGATTCAATGCTCCCTGAACGATCAAGTCTGAAACTTGTTCTAGATTACCGTCCCGAAGTAATCTCGCGGGAAAGTGCTGGAAGAAGGGGGCCGAGAGTGACCCATGAGGCCATGGAGGCAGGCCTCCCCGAGGGCTCGGCCGCCGACGCCGGCCGACCGCTGCGCATCGCGCTCCTCACCTACAAGGGGAACCCGTTCTGCGGCGGCCAGGGCGTCTACGTACGGCACCTCTCGCGCGAGCTCGCCCGGCTGGGCCACCAGGTCGAGGTGATCGGCTCGCAGCCCTACCCGGTGCTCGACGAGGGCGAGGATCTCGACGGGCTCTCCCTCACCGAGCTCCCCAGCCTCGACCTGTACCGCCAGCCGGACCCCTTCCGCACCCCCCGGCGCGACGAGTTCCGCGACTGGATCGACGCCGTCGAGGTCGGCACGATGTGGACCGGGGGCTTCCCGGAGCCGCTGACGTTCTCCCTGCGCGCCCGCCGCCATCTGCGCGCCCGGCGCGGCGACTTCGACGTCGTGCACGACAACCAGACGCTCGGGTACGGGCTGCTGGGCGATGTCGGCGCCCCGCTGGTCACCACCATCCACCACCCCATCACCGTGGACCGGCAGTTGGAACTGGACGCCGCCGCGAGCCGCCGCAAACGGGCGTCCGTGCGGCGGTGGTACGCCTTCACGCGCATGCAGAAGCGGGTCGCGCGCCGGCTGCCGTCCGTGCTCACCGTCTCCGGCACGTCCCGCCAGGAGATCGTCGACCACCTCGGCGTACGGGACGAGCGGATCCACGTCGTCCACATCGGTGCCGACGCCGACCTCTTCTCGCCCGATCCGTCCGTGCCGAAGGTACCGGGCCGAATCGTCACCACGTCCAGCGCGGACGTCCCCCTCAAGGGCCTCGTCTTCCTCGTGGAGGCGCTCGCCAAGGTCCGTACCGAGCACCCCGCGGCGCACCTCGTCGTCGTCGGCCGGCGCGCCGAGGACGGGCCGGTGGCCCAGCTCATCGAGCGGTACGGGCTGGAGGGCGCCGTCGAGTTCGTGAAGGGCATCCCGGACGCGGAGCTCGTCGACCTCGTCCGGTCCGCCGAGGTCGCCTGCGTGCCGTCCCTGTACGAGGGCTTCTCGCTGCCCGCCGCCGAGGCGATGGCGACCGGTACGCCCCTGGTGGCCACCACCGGCGGAGCCATCCCCGAGGTCGCGGGCCCCGACGGCGAGACCTGCCTCGCCGTCCCGCCCGGCGACGCGGGTTCGCTGGCCGTCGCGCTGAGCAGGCTGCTGGGCGACCCCGGCCTGCGCGCGCGGCTCGGCTCGGCCGGCCGGGCCCGCGTACTGGAACGGTTCACGTGGGCCCGCGCGGCGGAGGGCACGGTGGCCCGCTACCGCGAGGCGATCGAGTCCGCGCGCCGCTCCGCGCCGGAACCACGAGGCCGCCCCGCGGCCGAGACTCCCGGCCGCCCCGCGGCCCCACAGGAGGCGGCCCCCGCCGTCTCCTCCCCCGCCCCCGTGGACACCCCGAATCGCGAAAGCAGGACCACGTGCTGACCGTCGACTTCTCCCGGTTCCCGCTCGCCCCGGGGGACCGCGTGCTGGACCTCGGGTGCGGGGCGGGACGCCACGCCTTCGAGTGCTACCGGCGCGGCGCCCAGGTCGTCGCGCTGGACCGGAACGCCGAGGAGATCCGCGAGGTCGCCAAGTGGTTCGCCGCGATGAAGGAGGCGGGGGAGGCCCCCGGGGGAGCCACCGCCACCGCCATGGAGGGTGACGCGCTGCGCCTGCCCTTCCCCGACGAGTCGTTCGACGTCGTCATCATCTCCGAGGTGATGGAGCACATCCCGGACGACAAGGGCGTGCTCGCCGAGATGGTCCGGGTGCTCAGGCCCGGCGGGCGGATAGCGATCACCGTGCCGCGCTACGGGCCCGAGAAGGTCTGCTGGTCGCTGTCGGACGCCTACCACGAGGTCGAGGGCGGCCACATCCGCATCTACCGGGCGGACGAGTTGCTCGGCAAGATCCGCGAGGCGGGCCTGCGGCCGTACGGCACGCACCACGCCCACGCGCTGCACAGCCCCTACTGGTGGCTCAAGTGTGCGTTCGGCGTCGACAACGACAAGGCGCTGCCGGTACGGGCGTACCACAAGCTCCTCGTCTGGGACATCATGAAGAAGCCCCTCGCGACCCGGATCGCCGAACAGGCGCTCAACCCGCTGATCGGCAAGAGCTTCGTGGCGTACGCGACCAAGCCGCACCTGCCCGCCGCCACCCTCACGGACGCTTCGTGACGACTCCGCGTACCGAACACCTCGTCCTCGCGGGGGTGCTCACCGCGGAGGAGGCCGCGCAGACCGTCCGGGGCATCCTGGCCGTGCAGCGTGCGGACGGCGCCATCCCGTGGTTCCGCGGCCACCACCTCGACCCGTGGGACCACACCGAGGCCGCCATGGCCCTGGACGCGGCCGGCGAGCACGAGGCCGCCGCCCGCGCGTACGAGTGGCTGGCCCGGCACCAGAACCAGGACGGCTCCTGGTACGCGGCCTACGCCGACGGGGACGCCGCCGACGTCACCGACCGCGGGCGCGAGACCAACTTCTGCGCGTACGTCGCCGTCGGTGTGTGGCACCACTACCAGGCGACCGGCGACGACACCTTCCTGGACCGCATGTGGCCGACGGTGTTCGCCGCGGTGGAGTTCGTCCTGGCGCTGCAGCGGCCGGGCGGCCAGATCGGCTGGAAGCGCGAGGACGACGGCACGGCCGTCGAGGACGCGCTGCTGACCGGGAGTTCGTCGGTCCACCACGCGCTGCGCTGCGCGCTCGCCATCGCCGAGGAGCGCGAGGAGCCGCAGCCCGACTGGGAGTTGGCGGTGGGCGCGCTGCGCCACGCGATCCGCCGGCACCCCGAGCGGTTCCTCGACAAGGGCCGCTACTCGATGGACTGGTACTACCCGGTGCTGGGCGGCGCGCTGACCGGCACCGAGGCGAAGGAACGCATCGAGCGGGACTGGGACCGGTTCGTGGTCCCGGGTCTCGGTGTGCGGTGCGTGGTGCCCAACCCGTGGGTGACGGGCGGCGAGTCGGCCGAACTCGCCCTGGCCCTGTGGGCCGTGGGCGAGTCCGACCGCGCGCTGGAGATCCTGCAGTCGATCCAGCACCTGCGGGACCCGCGGACGGGCCTGTACTGGACCGGTTACGTCTTCGACTCACGGGCCGTGTGGCCCGAGGAGCTCACCTCGTGGACGGCGGGCTCCCTGCTCCTCGCCGTCGCCGCGCTGGGCGGCGACGAGGCGACCTGCGCGGTCTTCGGCGGCGACCGCCTGCCGCTGGGACTGGACCCCGACTGCTGCCGGTAGTCCGCGTGGTGCGCGAGCTGCGGGCCCGAGGGCTCAGTGGCGTGCCACGCGATTGGCGATCGCGTGACCGATGAAGAGGTAGACGACGGCCGCGAGACCGTAGCCCGCGACGACGCGTGCCCACTGCTCGTCGAACGTGAACAGGTCGTGCGACCAGCCGGCGAGCCAGCGGGCGGCGTCATGGATGAACTGGACGAACGAGTTGCCCTGGTTGGCGTCCAGCAGGTACATGAGGATCCAGAGGCCGAGGATGGCGGCCATGATGTCGGCAACGATCGCGACGACCGTGCCGGCTTGATTCGAACCGTTGCGATATCGAGGGGACATGTCATGCAGATGACCCTTGAACCGCGTATGAAACCTCCGGCACCTCTCGCATTGAATCCCCACCCTCTGAAATCGCCCCCAACTACCCTTATCCGCAGGGTGGTTCGGCGGGGCAGCCCCGACGGCCCCGCCAGCCCGGAGCTTCTCGGGGCCGCGGGCAACCGCACGCTCGACCCCGGCGAACCGGCACCCGGAGCTTCTCAGGGGCGCGGGGAACTGCGCGCTCAGCCACGACGGGCCGGCACCTGACGCCGCACGTCGGCCCGGGGCTTTTCAGGGGCGCGGGGAACTGCGCGACCAGCCACGACGCGCCCGCGCCCGACGGACCGGACCAGCCAGACCGAACCGGCACAGCACAGCGCAGCGCAGCCGCAGCGTTCAGTTCAGGTCGGCCAGCGTCCGCAGCGTATGACGGTCCGGAGACAGGAGCAGCAGGTCGGTCACCGGCCCCGCCCGCCACAACTCCAGCCGCTCGGCGATCCGTTCACGCGGCCCCACCAACGAGATCTCGTCGGCGAAGGCATCCGGCACGGCACGCACCGCCTCCTCCCGCCGTCCCGCCAGGAACAGCTCCTGGATCCGCCGCGCCTCCTCCGCGAACCCCATCCGCGCCATCAGATCGGCATGGAAGTTGCGCGCCGCGTGCCCCATCCCCCCGATGTAGAAGCCGAGCATCGCCTTCACCGGCAGCAGCCCCTCGGCGACGTCGTCACAGACCTTCGCCCGGGCCATCGGGGCGACCAGGAAACCGCCGGGCGCCCCGCCCAGGGAGGCCTCGTACACGTCCGCCCTCATCGGCGACCAGTACAACGGCAGCCACCCGTCCGCGATCCGCGTCGTCTGCGCGATGTTCTTCGGCCCCTCGGCCCCCAGCAGCACGGGCAGTTCGGCCCGCAGCGGGTGCGTGATCGGTTTGAGGGCCTTGCCGAGCCCGGTCCCGTCCGCCCCCCGGTACGGGTGCGGGTGGAAGCGCCCGTCCAGCTCGACCGGCCCCTCGCGCCGCAGCACCTGGCGTACGACGTCGACGTACTCCCGCGTCGCCGTGAGCGGCGACGCGGGGAACGGGCGCCCGTACCACCCCTCGACGACCTGCGGCCCCGACAGCCCGAGGCCGAGCAGCACACGCCCGCCCGACAGGTGGTCCAGCGTGAGCGCGTGCATCGCGGTCGTGGTGGGGGAGCGGGCCGCCATCTGCGCGACCGCCGTACCCAGCTTGATCCTTGACGTCCGCGCGGCGATCCAGGTCAGCGGGGTGAAGGCGTCGGACCCCCAGGACTCGGCGGTCCACACCGAGTCGTAGCCGAGCCGCTCCGCCTCCTGGGCGAGGGACACCTGGTCGGCGGAGGGTCCGCGGCCCCAGTAACCGAGGGCGAGTCCGAGTCGCATGCACTACTCCTGACGGTGCGTCAGAAAAGAGAAGGCCGCGCCGACTGTACGGGAACGGCCCCCCACCCGGAAGAGCTCCGAAGAGCTCTGGGGGTGGAGGGCCGTGACGGACCTGCGGCGACGGAATTCAGCCGCGCTGGATCCCGGACGTGTCCTGCAGTACACCGCGGCGGCCGTCCTGCGTCTGCGCCACCAGGCTCGGGCCGCGCTGCTCGACGGCCAGGTACCAGGTGCCCGGCGCCAGCTCGGCGATCGGCGTCGGCGAACCGTCCTCCGCGAACAGCGGACGCGCCACCGGCACCGCGAACCAGAACGGGGAGAACTCCCCGCCGGGCTGCGGAGCCTGCGGGGCCTGCGCCTGCTGCGGCTGGCCGGGCTGCGGCTGGCCGGGCTGGGCGCCGAACGGCTGGCCCTGCTGCGGCTGGCCGCCGAAGGACGGACCCGGCTGCTGGGCGCCCGGGTAGCCGTAACCACCCTGCGGCTGACCGCCGTAGGGCTGCGGGGCGGCGGGCTTGGGCGGCGGGAGGAGGGAGCCCCTGAGCGCCGGGACGAGAGGGGTGGCGATCGCGCCGCCGGCCAGGACCAGCGTGGCGATCAGGATCAGGATCAGACCGGTGCCGACGTCCGGGCCGGACGAGCCCTCACCGACGTTGTTGAGGCCGCCGGCCGGGTCGAAGATGTTCGCGAGGGCGCTCCACGCGGAGAAGATGCTGAGGGCGATACCGAAGTGGCCGAGGTCGATG
This sequence comes from Streptomyces sp. V3I8, assembly GCF_030817535.1. Classification (NCBI taxonomy): domain Bacteria; kingdom Bacillati; phylum Actinomycetota; class Actinomycetes; order Kitasatosporales; family Streptomycetaceae; genus Streptomyces; species Streptomyces sp. V3I8. The sequence goes on from NZ_JAUSZL010000002.1 coordinate 6,096,965, forward strand.
CCGATGACCTTGGGCGCCTGCGGGAGACCGCGTGCGAGGACGATGAGCGCGGCGCCGGCGATGCCCGTGAGGACAACTCCGAGCAGCAGAGGAGCGCTCGACCACGCGTTCGGCATGTCGAGGTTGGCGGCCCCGTCGTACGAGTAGATGTCGAGGAACGACGCGATCAACAGCAGTACCGCTGCTCCGATCACCACGCCGTCGCCTCGAGTGAGGGAGCGGATATTCACTTCAGGTCCTTCGTCAGTCGTCTCGTCGTCGGTGGAGGCGTCGCTGTCACCTTGTCCCCGTGAGGCCGCGGTGCCATGCGCGGGGGTGGCCCCTCATCGTAGGGAGGACACTATCGTCCGCCCCACCTGGGTGTCCGCCCCGATCCGCACGCTCTTCCCTACCCGCGCAGGAAACTCACGATTCCCTCAGAGATTCCCTGTGCCGCCTTCTGGCGCCAGGCACCACTGGTCAGCCGCGCGGAGTCCTTGCTGTCGCGCATGTTGCCGCACTCGATGAAGACCTTCGGAACCGTTGACAGATTGAGACCGCCGAGGTCTTTGCGCACGTCGAGGCCGGTGCCGTCACCGATGTAGTTGGAAGGGGGGCTGCCGGTGACGCTCAGGAAGCGGCCGGCGATGCGCTCGCCCAGGTCACGGGAGGAGGCCACGATGGGCCGGGTGTCGGCGGCGCCCGAGTGCACGGAGCCCGGCAGGATCACGTGGAAGCCGCGGTTGCCGGCCGCCGAACCGTCCGCGTGGACCGACACGACGGCGTCCGCCGCGGCCTTGTTGCCGATCTCGGCCCGCTCGTCCACGCACGGACCCCAGGCGCGGTCGTCGTCCTGGGTGAACTTCACGGTGGCGCCCTCCTTCTCCAGGAGGGTGCGCAGCCGGCGCGAGACGTCGAGCGTGAACCGGGCTTCCGTGTAACCGGCGTTGGTCGCCGTACCCGTCGTGTCGCATTCCTTCGAGTTCGTCCCGATGTCCACCTCGCGGTTGATCTCGGACGGGTGCCGGAAGTTGCCGGGGTTGTGGCCGGGGTCGACGACGACCACCTTGCCCTTGAGGGGGCCGGGCTCCGCGCCGCCGGACCGGCCGTCACCGGACCCGCCGCCACCGGACCGGCCGGTGCCGCCGTCCGGCCGCTCCTTGCCGTCGTCCTTGCCGCCGTCCGGGGCGCCCGGTGCGGTGGAACGGTTCGCCGGGGCCGACGTCGACGCCTGCGCGGCGGAGCCGTCCCCGTCGTCGTTCCCCACGGACTGCCACACCAGCCAGCCCGCCAGGGCGCCGGGCACGAGGGCTGCGACGGCGACGGTCAGGGGGCCGCGCAGGGCGCGGCGCGGGGGGCGGGGGGGTTCGAAGTCCGGGCCTACGTATGACACGGCCAACACCTTACGGGTCGGCCGGGCCGGACGCGGTGAACGAAGGACCGGACGCGGTGAAGGAAAGACCGGATGCGCTGAAGGAGGGGCCCCGGGTCAGATGCCCTTGCCCGTACGCCGCAGCACGCGCAGCGAATCGGTGGCGGACACCTCCGTGAACGCGCCGGACCGCAGCGCGCGGAGGTAGACGCGGTACGGCGCCTGCCCGGTGAACTCGTCCACCGGATCCGGGAACACGTCGTGGATGAGCAGCAGCCCGCCCTCGGCGACGTGGGGCGCCCAGCCCTCGTAGTCCCCGCCCGCGTGCTCGTCGGTGTGGCCGCCGTCGATGAAGACGAGGCCGAGGGGGGAGCTCCAGAATGCGGCGACCTGCGGCGACCGTCCGACGACGGCGACCACGTGGTCCTCGAGACCGGCCCGGTGGAGCGTACGGCGGAAGGCCGGCAGGGTGTCCATGAGCCCGAGCTCCGGATCGACCGTGGCCGGGTCGTGGTACTCCCACCCGGGCTGCTGCTCCTCGCTGCCCCGGTGGTGGTCGACGGTGACGGCGGTGACCCCGGCCCCCCGCGCCGCGTCGGCCAGCAGGACGGTGGAGCGCCCGCAGTAGGTACCGACCTCCAGCAGCGGCAGCCCCAGCCGCCCGGCCTCGACGGCGGCGGCGTACAGGGCGAGCCCCTCCCCCACGGGCATGAACCCCTTGGCCCCCTCGAAGGCGGCGAGGATCTCGGGCTCAGGTGCCGTGGCCATGGGGTTCCTCCAGGTAGTACGTCCACGCATACGGGCGCCATGGTGCCGCATGCATGAGGGCGAGCGCCCCACCAGGGGCGCGGGGAACCGCACGCCCGGCCATGACGTACGCCCGGCCACGACGCACCCGCGCCCTACGACTCGGCTAGGCCAGGACCTCCGCACCGGGCAGCGCGAGGTCCACATCGAGGACCCGCACCCCGCCGGGGTGGCTCGCCCCGGACGCGAGCGGCCCGTGCCCACCCGCCGTGACGGCCAGCACGTACGCCCCCTCGCCGGGCACGGCGAGCGTGTAGGCGCCGTCCACGGAGGACAGCGTCGCCCCCGCCTGCCGCCCCCGCCGGTCGATCAGCGTCACCTTGGCCCGGGCGACCGGAACACCGTCGGCGGTCAGCACACGCCCACGGAAACCGGCCCGGTCCGCGGAGCCGGCGGCGGCCGGTCCCGTCCCGGGGACGTCCTCGCTGGACGCCACCAGATGCGGCTTCGCCGTGTTCGCCGCCGCCCGCCGCCCCGGCAGGAACGCCGCGAACGCCAGGCCGAGCAGCACCGCACCCGTGGCGATCATGAACGACACGCGGAAGCCGTGCATCGAGGGGACCGCGGTCCCGCCCACCTGGTTGGCCGTGTTCGCCAGGACCATGCCGATGACGGCACTGGAGACGGACGTACCGATGGAGCGCATCAGCGTGTTCAGCCCGTTGGCCGCGCCGGTCTCCGACGCGGGCACGGCGCCGATGATCAGCGCGGGCAGCGAGGAGTACGCGAGGCCGATGCCCGCGCCCAGCACCACGGCGATGACGATGGTCTGCCAGGCGGCGCTCATCAGGCCGAGCCCGGCGCCGTACCCGACCGCGATGATCAGCAGGCCGATCATCAGGGTGACCTTGGGGCCGTACTTGGCGGACAGCCGCGCGTACACCGGCGCCGTGAACATCATCGTCAGGCCGAGCGGCGCCACGCACAGACCCGCCACGACCATGGACTGGCCGAGGCCGTACCCGGTCGACGCGGGCAGCTGGAGCAGCTGCGGCAGGACGAGGGAGACGGCGTAGAAGGCGACGCCGACCATGATCGAGGCGAGGTTGGTGAAGAGCACCGCGGGCCGGGCCGTGGTGCGCAGGTCGACCAGCGGCGCCTTGATCCGCAGCTCCATCACGCCCCACAGCAGGAGCACGGCCGCCGCGGCGCCGAACAGACCGAGCGTCGTGCCGGACGTCCAGCCCCAGTCGCTGCCCTTGGTGATGGGCAGGAGGAAGAGGACCAGTCCGGCGGAGAGGCCGAACGCGCCGAGGACGTCGAAGGTGCCGGCGGCGCGCATCGGGGACTCGGGGACGAAGACCAGGGTGAGCAGGATCGCCAGGACGCCGAGGCCCGCCGAGGCGAAGAACAGCGCGTGCCAGTCGGCGTGCTGCGCCACGAGCGCCGCGACCGGCAGTGCCAGCCCGCCGCCGACGCCGATCGAGGAGCTCATCAGGGCCATCGCCGAGCCGAGCTTCTCCAGCGGCAGCTCGTCGCGCATCAGTCCGATGCCGAGCGGGATGGCGCCCATCGCGAAGCCCTGCAGGGCGCGGCCGACGATCATCACGAGCAGTTCGCTGGTGAATCCGGCGACGAGCGAGCCCACCACCATCACGGCGAGGCTGGCGATCAGCATGCGCCGCTTGCCGTAGAGGTCGCCGAGGCGGCCCATGATCGGCGTGGAGACGGCGCCCGCGAGCAGGGTGGAGGTCATGACCCAGGTGGCGTTGCCGGGGGAGGTGCCCAGCAGCTGCGGCAGGTCCTTGATGACCGGCACCAGCAGGGTCTGCATCACCGCGACAACGATGCCCGCGAAGGCCAGTACGGGGACGATTCCGCTGCCGCCGGGCCCTCGGGTGTGCGGATCCGTCGTTGTCCGGGTCATGCGTGCGGCCTCCAGAGGCGGGAAGGGGGTAGGTGCAGGGTGAACCCCGTGTGCCCAGGCAACTATTCCGTTGCTTCGAGCCGCTAACGATTTCTTGACCTTCTCATT